>CALFYL010000016.1 GCA_937952135.1 uncultured Planctomycetia bacterium | reverse complement strand
CGAAGCCGCACCGGGCCCGCTCGACAGCGCGCACCTGTTCCGCCGCTTCCGCGACTTGGTGCTCGCGTAGCGCGATGTACGGAGCCAGAGCAGATTCTCCCAGCTAGCCGCCGAACACAACGGCGTCGCCGAACCCCACGCAGCTAGCGGGGAGAATTTGCTCTGGCTCAGTACATCGCTCCACACCCGGTGAAGTAGCGCGACAGGCGGCGGCGCGAGGCGTTCGGGTCGCACACGGCGACCAACGCGCGGAGCAGCTCGAGACGCGACGGAGTGCTGAAGCGCTCGTTCTGGAGTGCGGCGAGCAACGGTTCCACCGCGCGCGAGTCGCCGATGGCCGCGAGGGCGCGCGCGACGTGGCGGGTGGCTTCGGATTCTTCGGCTGTGAGAGATTCGAGCCAGACCTTCGCCTCGCGCTTGTCGCCGAGCAGTGCGAGCACGACCGCGGCGTCGAGCCGCTCGGCCGGACGCGTGAACGTCGTGGACCAACTCTCGGCGGTCTCCCAATCCTCGAGCAGAGCCGACGCCAGCGCGACATAGGCGGAAGGGCCGCGCGTCGACGGTCCGGACGCGTGGGGCACGGCCGAGGCGAAGCGACGGCGAATCAGCGGGCGCGACTCCGTGTCGTTGAGAATCGCCAGCGAGAGCGACAGCGCCGCGACGTCCAGCGGTTCGTCGGCGTGGGCGAGACGCTCGCGCAGTTCGACGCACAGCTCCTCGTCGGGCGCCTCGTGCGCTCGCACTCGGCCGCGCTCGAGCCACGCAGCGGCGAGCCATGTCGCCCGGCGACGCGCGGCGTTCGAGTCGTCGAAGCGCTCGCGCAGTTCGCGGCGCGGATCGCGCTCGAGTTCGCCGGCGCTCGGCAGCCGGATCGTGCCCGGACCCGGGCGCACCGCGCAGCGAGCGAGCGCGAGCCGCGCGATCTGAGCGGCCTCCGACTCCGAGTCGAGCGCGCTGAAAAGAACTCGGCGCAACGCGACGTCGACTTCGAGTGACGAGGCCGTGGCCACGGCGCCGATCGCGAAGAGGTGCGCGTTCGGGTGACGCTTCGTCTCGTCGCTCTCCCGCGCGAGCCGCGACGCGAGCTCGAGCCGCGACGGGTCGCCGCCGGGCAACCTGGAGACGAGCTGCAGATGCAGCAAGACGTCCGACGAGTCCTCCGGTTGCGCCGTCGGCGCGTGGAGTGCGCCGTCGAGTTCCGCAAGACTCAGCGCGACGGGCGTCCATCCGAGTTGCGCGAGCGCAGCGGCCGGATCCGGGCTCCACACATCGGCCTCGAGAGTGGCTCGCGCGGCCACGGCCGCGGCTCGAATCGCGGGTTCGGGATCGGACAGCGCAAGCAGGACCAAGGCCGGAACGACCTGTCCACGCACAACTCGCTCCGTTGGCCGCAGCGGATACCGCACCGCGCGCTCGGGCGGGAAGCACATGTCCTCGAACTCGGACGCTTTCCAAACCGCCGCGCGAAGGTCCGCCACTTCGTCGAGTTGCACGACGATGGCGCGTTCCCACGCCTCGCGTTGAGGCGCCACCGCGACGAGCGCTGCGAGCACGAGACGGCTGAGCATGCTGGCGGGCGCTAGTCGCGTCCTTCGCCGAGGTCGCAGCGTTTCGACCAGCCCGCGCCCCTTCTTCGACAACCGAGCGCTATGTACGGAGCCAGAGCAAATTCTCCCCGCTAATCGCAGGGTGAGGGGTGCGACCCCGCCCCGCGCAATTAGCGGGGAGAATTGGCTCTGGCTTCGTACATCTCAGTAGCCGAGGGCGAAGCCGTCCTTGCGCGACTCGGAGGCGCCGAAGTAGACGCCGAGCGCCTTGTCCCAGCGGATCGCCTGGTAGCCGCCGAAGTTGCCGACGTCGAAGCCGAGCTTGTGGCCCTTGTGCGCGAGGTCGCGCGCGAGCTGCGCGTCGAAGCCCGACTCGAGGAACACCTTGCCGCCGTCGCTCATCTGCTCGCCCGTGGGCTCCGACGATCCTTCGTGGAGCATGCGCGGCGCGTCGCCGGCCTCCTGGAGGTTCATGCCGAAGTCGACGAGGTTCATCACGATCTGCACGTGGCCTTGCGGCTGCGTCGCGCCCCCCATCACGCCGAACGACACCAGCGGCTCGCCGTCCTTGGTGATGAAGGCCGGAATGATCGTGTGGAACGGGCGCTTGCGCGGCGCGTAGCTGTTCGCGCGACCCGGCGTGAGGTCGAACATCTCGCCGCGGTCCTGGAGCACGAAGCCCAGCTCGCCCGGCGTCATCCCGCTGCCCATGCCGCGGTAGTTGCTCTGGATCCACGACACCATCATCCCGCTCGAGTCCGCCGTCGTGAGGTAGATCGTGTCGCCCTCGTCGACGGCCGGATTGCCGACGGGATAGGAGTTCGCCGCGCGCTCGCCGATCAACTTGCGCCGCTCGTTCGCGTACGGCTCGGAAATCAGCGCCGAAACGGGCGTTTCCATGAAGTCGAGGTCCGCGTAGAGCCGCGCGCGGTCCTCGAACGCGAGCTTCTTCGCCTCGACGAACAAGTGAGCGTGCTCCAGCGAGCCGAAGCCGTGCTTCGCGACGTCGAAGCCCTCGAGCACGTTCAGCATCTGCAGCGCCGCGATGCCTTGGCCGTTCGGCGGCAGCTCCCACACGTCGTACCCGCGATAGTTGACCGACACCGGCTGCACCCAATCGCCCGAATGCGCCGCGAGGTCCTCGTACGAGAGGAACCCGCCGTTCGCCTGCATGTATTCGCCGATGCGCCGCGCGATCGGACCCTTGTAGAACGCGTCGCGGCCGCCCTTCGCGAGCGCTTCGAGCGTCGCCGCGAGCCGCGGGTTCGCGAACACTTCGCCTTTGCGCGGCGCGCGGCCCTGCGGCAGAAAGGTCTCGGAAAAGCCCGGGAACTTGCTCAGTCGGTCCGCGCTGCGGTCCCAGTAGAAGGCGACCAGCTCGGTGATCGGCGCGCCTTCGCGCGCGTGGCGAATCGCCGGCGCGAGCACGCGCTCCATCGGCAGCTTGCCGTAGCGCGCGTGCAGGGCGAACCAGCCGTCGACGCATCCGGGCACGGACACCGGCAGCGGTCCGAGCGGCGGCATGCGCTTGACGCCGCGCTTCTGGAGCTCTTCGAGCGTGAGCGATGCCGGCGATCTGCCGCTGCCGTTGTAGCCCGCAAGCTCGCGCTTCGTCGGATCCCACACGATCGCGTAGAGATCGCCGCCGAGCCCGCAACCCGTCGGCTCGAGCAACGCTTGCATCGCGTTCGCCGCGATCGCCGCATCCACGGCGCTCCCGCCGGCCTTGAGGATGTCGACCGCGACCGCCGTCGCGAGCGGGATGCTCGTCGCCGCCATGCCGTGTTGCGCGATCACTTCCGAGCGCGTGGCGAAGCTCTTCCCCGTGACGCGGTCGCCGGCCAACGCCAGCGCCGCACAGACGATTCCAGTCGCGTACATGTGCGCCTCCGCAACGGAGTGTACGCGCGCCGCGCTCCCGTGAAACCCGCCGAGTTGCGCGCGGAAAGCGCGGCGGCGGCGCGACTCTCCAAACACGCTCGCGGGCTTCGCCGCGGACTCGGAAGTCGCGAACGCCCCTATGCTCTTGGCCATGTCCTTCGACAAACATCCGTCCGAGCCCGGCGCGAACCAGCAACTCGACCTCGCCGAACGCTTGAGGCTCCGCTTCGGCGACACCGTCGATCCGCGCATCGAACTTCCGCCGACGATCCAGGCCGGAAGCTCCGCGGGCTCGAGCACGAGTTCCGCGGTGCTGCGGCGCCTGCAGGCGCGCGGGCCGCTCTCCTCGCGCTACCGACTCGACGGCGAACTCGCGCGCGGAGGAATGGGCGCGATCCTCGAGGTCTTCGACCAGGACCTGCGGCGCAAACTCGCCATGAAGGTCGTGCTCGACGAGGGTGGCGGCGCGCTGAGCGACAGCGACGAGCCGCCGAGCCCGGCGACGTCGACCAAGCTCGCGCGGTTCCTCGAGGAAGCACAGGTCACGGGCCAGCTCGACCACCCCGGCGTCGTGCCGGTGCACGAGCTCGGCGTCGACTCGCGCGGCCAGGCCTACTTCACGATGCGCCTCGTGCACGGACGCGACCTGGGCGAGATCTTCCGTCTCGTCGAGCGCGACGCCGAAGGTTGGAACCTCACGCGAGCGCTCAACGTGCTGCTGCGAGTGTGCGAGGCGATGGCTTATGCGCACTCGAAGGGCGTCGTGCACCGCGACCTCAAGCCCGCGAACGTCATGGTGGGACAGTTCGGCGAGGTGTACGTGATGGACTGGGGCCTCGCGCGCGTGCGCGGCGCCTCCGACCGCCACGACGTGCGCGTGCGCCGTGAACCGCTCGCGCCGTCGACGCCGGTCGCGACGGAACGGAGCCGCGGCTCGAGCGCGCCCGACCGCGGCGCGCTGCTCACCATGGATGGCGACGTGATCGGCACGCCGTCGTACATGCCGCCCGAGCAAGCGCGCGGCCAGTTGGAGGCGATCGACGAGCGCAGCGACATCTACGCCGTCGGCGCGATGCTGTACCGACTGCTCACGGGCCGCGCGCCGTACACCGATCCGGGCGAGGACGCGCCGGCGCTCACCGTGCTCACGCGCATCCTCGAAGGCCCGCCGAAGCCGGTCGAGGTTTGCGCGCCGGACACCTCGCCGGAACTCGCGGCCATCTGCGAGAAGGCGATGGCGAGCAAGCGCGACGAGCGTTACGCGGACATGCCCGCGCTCGCCGAGGACCTGCGTGCGTGGCTCGAGGGGCGCGTCGTGGCGGCGTTCGAAACCGGCGCGTGGGCGCAGGCGCGCAAGTGGGTGCTCCGCAACCGCGCGCTCTCGGCGGCGGCGGCCGCGGCGCTGCTCGCGCTGGTAGCGGGCTTGAGCGCGAGCTTGTGGTTCGGCCAGCGCGCCGCGAACAACGCGGTGCTCGCCGAGGAACGGCGTGTTTCCGCCGAGAAGAGCGCCACTTCCGCGGCGCGGCAGGCGCGCATCGCCGCCGAGGTGAACGCGTTCTTGAACGACGATCTGCTCGCTTCGATCGCGCCAGAGCACGACGGCGCCGAGGTGACGGTTCGCCAGGTGCTCGACAAAGCCGCCTCGAACCTCCGCGGCCGCTTCGACGACGAGCCGCAGGTCGAGTCGGCGCTGCGCATGACGATCGGCGCCAGCTACGCGAAGATCGGCGACTTCGCGTCGGCGCTCGAGCACGTCGACCGCGCGCTCGAGCTGCGCAACGCGGACTCCGAGGCCACCGACACGCAACGCTTCGAGACGATGCTCACCACCGCGTGGGTCTGGCGCGGGCTCGGACGCACCGAGGAAGCCATCGACCTGTACCGCGACGCGCTCGAAAGCATCGCCCGCGCGGCGCCCGTCGACTACCACGGGCTGCTCAGCGCGGAGAACGATCTCGCGCTCGCGCTCGTCGAAGCGGGGCAGCTCGTGGAAGCGCGCGAGCACTTCGAGAACGCCGTGGAAATCGGCCGCACGCACCTTGGGACGAACGACCCGCAGACCCTCGTGAGCGAGTCGAACCTCGCGCGCCACGACGCCGACCAGGGGCGGTTGGAAGCCGCGATCGCGCGCTTCGAGACCGTGCTTCCGCTCCAGCGCGCGGCCATCGGCGAGCGGCACCCGAACGCGCTGGACACGCTGGGCAACTTGTCGACCGCGCTCACGTCGGCGGGCCGCTTCGAAGAGGCCGAGCGCCTCGGCCGCGAGGCGCTGACCGCGTGCCGCGAGGTGTACGGGCTCGACCATCCGTCCACCGGGCAGGCGGCGGGCAACCTCGGCGTCACGCTGTACTCGCTCGCGCGCTTGACGGAGGCCGAGGAGCACCTGCGCGAGGCCGAGCGCATCCACGCGCGCATCTACCCCGACGACCATCGCGAGCTGCTGCGCGCGCGCAGCAACCTCGCGAGCGTCAGCCTCGACCTCGGCCGCCTCGAGGAGGGGCGCGAGCTCGGCGAACGCGTGCTCGCGGACCAGCGCCGAGTGCTCGGCGAGGCTCATCCGCACACGCTCACGACGATGAACTGCGTCGCGTCGGCGTACAAAGCGCTCGGGCGGCTCGACGACGCGGAGCGGCACTTCCGCGAGGCGCTGCCGCTGTCGCGCGAAACCCACGGGCCCGAACATCCGCTGACGCTCATCGTGCTCGAGAACCTCGGCGGCGTGCTGTTCACCAAGCGGCTTTACGAGGACAGCGAACGGCTCACTCGCGAGGTGCTCGAGGCGCGCCGCCGGACGCTCGGTGCGGACCATCCCGACGTCGCGAAGACGACGTTCAATCTGGGCATGGTGGTGCGCGCGAAGGGCGATCTGGGGGCCGCGCGCGAGTTGTTCGAACAAGCGCTCGCATGCGGCGGCGAGCGGCCGCTCGAGCAGAACCCCGTCGCGCCGGCGGCGCTGCGCATGCTGGGCAATCTGGAGTTCGCGGACGGGCAGCACGCGGCGGCCGAGGTGAAGTTCGCTCGGGCCATCGAGCTCCTGCGCAAGCTCGGCGCCGACGGCGAGCAAGTCGCCTACTTGCTGCACCAACGCTGCGCCGCGCTGCGGGGCTTGGAGCGCGACGAGGAGGCGCTCGAAGCGATCGAGGAGGCGCGCGAGCTGCGAGAGCAGGTCTGGGGCCTGGCGTCGGAAACCACGCGCGTGTCGATCGTGATGAACGCCGACACGCTCGCGAAGCTCGAGCGCTTCGAGGACGCCGAGCGGCTCGCGCTCGAGCTGCACCGCGCGTGCGAGGACGACCCGGCGACGTCCGAGAGTTTCCGCGCCTCGGTGCGCACGCTGCTCGCGCGCATCTACGAGCGCTGGAACAAGCCCGACGAAGCGGCGCGCTGGCGCTGAAACTGGAGCGAGCCATGCCGAACGCGCCGCGCCTCAAGGTGTGCTGCATCCAGGACCTCGAGGAAGCCGAGCTCGCGCTCGAGCTCGGCGCGTCGGCGCTCGGTCTGGTCTCGGCGATGCCGAGCGGGCCCGGACCGATCCCCGAGGAGCGCATCGCGGCGATCGCCCACGCCGTGCGCGGCCGCGCGGAGACGTTCCTGCTCACGGCGCTGACGCAGGCGGCGGCGATCGCCGAGCAACACGCGCGCTGCGGAACGACGACCCTTCAACTCGTCGACGACGTCGAGCCGGTCGAACGCGCGGAACTGAAGACGCGGCTCCCCCACGTCGCCATCGTGCAGGTCGTGCACGTGCGCGGACCCGAGTCGCTGGACCGGGCTCGCGAGGCGGCGGTGCACTCCGACGCGCTGCTTCTCGACTCGGGCAATCCGAACGCGGCGCTCAAGGAGCTCGGCGGCACCGGCCGCGTGCACGACTGGAGCGTGAGCCGACGCATCGTCGAGTCCGTGCCGCTTCCCGTCTGGCTCGCGGGCGGCCTCCAACCGCTGAACGTCGCCCGCGCCGTGAGCGGCGTCGGACCCCACGGAGTCGATCTGTGCAGCGGCGTGCGCACCGCGGATCGGCTCGACCGCGCGAAGCTCGCCCGTTTCGTGGCCGCTTTGGGTTGACCCGCGTCACACCGGCCGCATCACGGCGAGTACGTCAGCTCGACGGCGTTCGACAAGCTCGTCGTGCGGCACGCGGCCGGATCGCGGAACCAGCCCTGCACGTACGCTTGCGAACCCGCCATGAAGGGCGCGCCCAACCCGCCGCCGTTCGCGATCTGGAACGCGTTCCAGTCGAGCGCGAGCACGCCGTTGCACTGTCCCGCGGTCCCGCCGGAGTTCTGCGCGAGCGCGCGCTGCGTCGGAGGCTTGACGCACAGGAAGCTCGATCCGCCGCTCGAGCACCAGGGTTGGGGCAGCGCTTCGAGCCCGTAGAACACGATGCCCGTTTTCTGGCCTTCGACCTGCGCGATCGTGATCTGGCATGGATTCGAGTGCGCGACGCCGGGGTTGGCGCTCGCGGCGATGGTGGCCGTGCAGCCGTTCGTCGTCGTGCCCGCGGTGCAGTAGGTGCTCGGCCCGGCGGGCGAATTGATCGTGACGAAGGACGGATTCGCGACGAGCACGCCGTTCAAGTTGTTGCCCGACGCATCGACGCCGTCTCCGCTCAGCTGGTACGACGCGTTGAGGTTCGGCGCGCTGAGGATCTGCTGGAACATGCCGCCCGCGATCTCGGGCTGCGTCCGCGCCTTCGACCAGATGCGCACCTCGTCGATCAAGCCGTTCCAACGCTCGTTCGCGCTGCCCGGCGCCGTGTCGCCCGCGCCGAGCCGCGCGTCCGTCGGCGTCCCCACCAGCGGCCCGGCGCCCGCCGTCTGGGCGACTTGCGCGCCGTTGACGTACAGCCGCGCGAACGAGCCGTCGTAAGTCGCCGCGACGTGCGTCCAGTTCGTGAAAGCGCCCGCGGCGAAGGGCCACGTCACGTTCACTACTCCGCCGGCGCCGTTCACCCACAGGCGCAGAACGCGGTTGCCGACATTGCCCGCGTCGACGCGCAGGAACCAGTCCGCGAAACCCTGCGTGAAGTCCTTGCGCGCGATCGTCGGATAGATCCAGCCCGCCGGCAGACCCGCGTCGTCGTAGGTGATCCACGCTTCGATCGTGATCTCGGGCGGCGAGAGCAACGCCGAGGAGGGCAGATCGATGTAGCCGGTCTGCGGATTCACGCTGCCCTTGAGCGCCTGGTTCTGAGCTTGTGCGGCCGATGCAGCGGCGAGTGCGGCGAAGGCGAACGAGAGGTTGCGGAGCGTGCTGCGGTGCATGGCCAGTCCTTTCGAGAACGATGAGACGCGGAGCGATCGAGCCGGGTCACGCTATCCCGCGTCCGCGGGGGCGGCAATGCTCGCGCTGCGCGCGGCGTCGAGCGGCTGCTCGGCGCCGAGAAGCCCGTCCGTCAGAGCATCGACGCCGGGTCGACGTCGACCGTCGGCGCGAGCGAGCGCACTTCGGCGCGCACGGCGCGGAGCGCGGCGAGGACCGCGGACATCGCGTGGCCCGGCGCCTTGAGCAGCAGATGCTGGCGGTGGCGTCCGCGCAGTTGCGAGATCGGCGCCGGCGCCGGTCCGAGCACGCGCACCTCGCGGTCGGGCGCGCCCTCGGGCGCCGTCTCGAGCTTCGCGCGCAAGAAGTCTCCGAAGTCGCGCGCGGCGTCGATCACGACCTTCTCGCTCGTGTCCTCGAACAGCAGGCGCACCAGCCGGCCGTGCGGCGGGTAGTCGAGCTCCGCGCGCTGCTCGCTCTCGAGCGCCGCGAAGCGCTCGAAGTCGTGGCTCGCGGCGAGCGCGATCGCCGGATGCGTCGGCACGAGCGTCTGCACCACGATCCGACCCGCGAGTTCGCCGCGGCCCGCGCGGCCGGAGACTTGCGAAATGAGCTGGAACGTGCGCTCCGCGGCGCGGAAGTCCGGCAGGTGCAGCGCGCTGTCGGCCGAGACGATGCCGACCAGCGTGACGCGCGGGAAGTCGAGCCCCTTCGCAATCATCTGCGTGCCCACGAGCACGTCGATCTCGCCGGCGCCGAAGGCCGCGAGCGTGCTCTCGTAATCCTCGCGGCGCTTCATCGTGTCGGAGTCCATGCGCCGCACGCGCGCCGTCGGCGCGACGCGCGCGATCTCGTGCTCGATGCGTTCCGCGCCCGCGCCGACGTAGTGCAGACCCGGCTTCGTGCACGTCGGGCAGCTCTTCGGCTGGCGCATCTCCTCGCAGCACGAGTGGCACACGAGGCGCCCGATGCGTTGGTGCCAGGCGAGCGCCACATCGCAGCTCCGACAGCACACGGTCTGCTTGCAGCCCGCGCACCACAGCACCGGCGCGAAACCGCGGCGATTCTGGAACAGGATGGCTTGCTCGCGGCGCTCGAGGGTTTCGCCCAGCAGCGTGAGCAGGCGGCGCGAGAAGAGTTTGTGGCCCGTGGGACCGACGGGCTCCGTGCGCAGGTCCACGACCTCGATCGGCGGGAAGCCGTGGCCGCTGATGCGCTCGGGGAGCTCGACCCGCGTGAGCCGGCCCTCCTTCGCCGCGAGCCAGCTCTCGAGCGACGGCGTGGCCGAGCCGAGCACGCACACCGCGCCCGCTCGCCGCGCGCGTTCGATGGCCGCGTCGCGCGCGTGGTAGCGCGGCGTGGCGCCCTGCTTGAACGACGGCTCGTGCTCTTCGTCGACCACGATCACGCCCAGGTCCTTCACGGGCGCGAACAGCGCCGAACGCGCGCCCACCACGACGCGCGCCTCGCCCTTGGCGACCGATTTCCACGCGCGCAGCCGCTGCACGTCGGTCATGCGCGAGTGCATCACCGCCACCTTCTCGAAGCGCGCGCGGAACCAGCCGACCGTTTGCGGCGTGAGTGCGATCTCCGGCACGAGCACGATCGCGCCGCGGCCGAGTTGCAGCGCGCGCTCGATCAGCGAGAGGTAGACCTCGGTCTTGCCCGAACCCGTGACTCCCTGGAGCAGGAACGCGCCGTGCTCGCGGCGTTCGAGCACGGGCACGAGCTTCGCGAGCGCCGCCACTTGCCGCGGGTGCAGCGCCGCGGGCCGCGGGCGATCCGCGCGCGCGGTCTCGAACTCGTCGACGCGCGCCGCGGCCTTCGCGAGCACCACCCAGCCGCGCTTCTGCAGCGTGTGCGCCGCCGAATCGGACAAGTTGAGCTGCTTGCAGAGCTCGCGCAGCTCCATCGGACCGCCGAGGTCGATCAGCGTGCGCAGCAGCCGGTGTTGCTTGGGCTGCTTGAGCTCGAGCTCCGCGAGCTCCTCCGCGCCGACGTGTGGCGCCGCGCGCGCGAACAGCACCTGCGCGCCGCCGGTCTCGCGCTTGAGCGCCGCGGGCAGCACCGCGTGCAGCGCCTCACCCCACGAACAGGCGTAGCGCTCGCCGATCCAGCGCGTGAGGCCGAGCAGTTCCGCGTCGATCAAAGGCTCGGGATCGAGCACCTTTGCGAGCGCTTTGATGCGCGCCGGATCGTGCTCGGTGTCGCTTTCGACGCCGACGACGACGCCGATCTCGCGCTGCGGCCCGAAGGGCACGGCGACGCGCATTCCGACCTTGACGCGCCCGACGAAGGCGTCGGGCACCGCGTAGGTGAACTCGCGTTCGACCGGCTTGTTCAGCGCGACGAGCGCGTACGCCGCGGCCTTCGGCGCCGGCGCGGGGCCGATGTCGAAGAGCAGCGGCGCATTCGCCGCATCCGAGCGTCCTCGCGACACCGCCCCACCTCCCTCAGTGACAGCCGCAGGGCGTCGACTCGCAGCGCGGACAGCCGCGCTCGTACTTCTTCCGCGCCGCGGCCTCGAGGTCGACGCCGGCGATGGAAGCGAGCGTCGCGAGCCACGCGAGCACGTCGGCGAACTCGCCTTCGAGCTCCTCGCGCTTGTTGCGGCGCAACGCGCGCGTCAATTCGCCGACCTCCTCGCAGAACCACATGTGCGTTCCGGCGAGGCCGCGCGCGCTGTCGCGCTCGAAGTAGATGCGCTCGATGAGCTTTTGGAACTCGGAAACTTGCATGGGAACGCGGCGGGCGAGAACGTCGGCGGTACGGAATCGCTCGCGGGTCAGGCGCGAGCCACGGTTCAATCGCTCGCGGGTCAGGCGCGAGCCACGGTCACGATCGAGATGTCGCGCGGCAGCGCGCTCTCGCCCGCATAGTTTTCCAAGGCGGTCTTCAACTTGGCGAGGAACGCGTCCGTCGGCAGCGCGCCCAGGCGCAGAATGTGCGCGTAGAGCGCCTTTTCACCGAGCTCTTCGCCGGCGTCGTTCGTCACGCTCACCGCGCCGGAGTTGACCAGCACCAGGCGGTCGCCGGGGTCGATCGGAACCTGCTGGACGCTGAGCGCGCGGTCGAACACGGGCCCCTTGTCGAAGCCCAGCGCGATGCCCTCGGGGTGGATGAGGCGCACCTTCTTGTCGGCGGCCGTGTAGCGGATGAGCGGGATCTTGTGGCCCGCGCACGCCACCGTCGCGATCGCGTTCCCAGGATCGACGAGCGCGTAGAGCGAGGTCACCGCCATGCCGCGCCGCACGTCGCGCGCGAGCTGGCGGTTCGCGTCCTGCAGCGCCTCCTTGAGATCGCCGCCGCCCACGAGCTTCGCGCGCAAGTAGGAGCGCGCCGTCGCGCCGACGAGCGCTCCCGGCAGGCCTCTCCCGCTCACTTCGCACACGAGCAGGCCCACGCCGTCCTTCGCCACGGGCCCGATCTCGAGGAAGTCGTGGAAATCGCCGCCCATCGTCGGCGCGCTCATGTGGAGCGAGCCGAGGTCGTAGCCCGGCAGCTTCGGCGTGACCTGCGGCAGCAGTTGCTCGCGCACTTCGCCCGCGACCTCGACTTCGCGCTGGCGCACCTGCAGCTCGACTTCGTTCTCGCGCGCCTCGCCCAGGCTCTTCGTCATGCGATCGAGCGCGCGCGCGAGCGACGCGACCTCTCCCGAGCCGCGCGAGTGCACACGGTGGTTCAGATCGCCGGTCGAGATCTGGCGCACGTCCTCGACGAGTTGCTGGATCGGCTGCGTGACCTGGTTCGACACCCACAGCGACACCACCGCGCCCACGACGATCACCGCGAGCGTCATCGCGACGATCAGTCCGAACAGGCTGTCGCCGCCCGTGTGCGCCGTTCCCGGCACGAGCATGACGAAAGGCGGTTGCTCCGCGCGCGTCTGGTAGTGGTACACGAACCCGCGCTGCTTGTCGGGCCCGAATTCGACCTCCGCGCGCTTGATCGCGCCGCCGGCGAACTCGGTCGTGTTCTCGCCGACCTGGCGCCAGTAGGTCTCCTGCGCGAGCGCGTTGAGCTTGCGTTCCCGCTCGGTGCGCGCGTTGCGCAACGCTTCGCGCGTCGAGGTCTGGTACGACCCGAGCTCCTTGTAGACCGCCGATTCCTCGCCGAACTGACGCTTCGACGCGGCGATGTCCTTGGCCGCCTGCTGTTCGAGCTCGAACAGCAGCTCGCGCTCGGCGCGCAGCTTCTGGCGCTCGATGTCGCCGAGGAACTGGCGCGCCGTCTCGTGCACGGTGCCGACCATCGATTGCTCCTGCACGACCTCGCTCACGCGCCCCGCCGCCTGGTTGAGCAGGAAGCCCGCGATCGCCATCACGACCGTGAGCGCGAGCGTCATCGACAGCGTGAAGCGCACCCACAGCGCCATGCCGCCGCTCGACGTGACGTCTTCCTCGCGTAGTTTCCGGCGTGAGGCCATGCGTCAACTCCCCGCGGTCCAGCCCAGCTGCGACAGCAGCAGCCGCGCCGGAACCATGACCAGGATCAGTCCGTAAAGCCCGGCGACCACGTCGTCGAGCAGGATGCCGTCTCCGCCGGGGATCTTCTCCATGCGGCGCGCGAGCTTGGGTTTGAACACGTCGAAGAAGCGGAACACGAAGAATCCCACCGCGAGCGTCAAGTAGCTCGGTGCGCCGAGCCAGGCCACGGTGATCAGGTACCCGACGACCTCGTCGAGCACGAAAATGCCCGGATCCTTCTCACCGGCGTGCTGTTCGGCCCAGTCGCCGAGCGAGCGGCCGATCAGGTACACGACCGAGGCCGCGACGAGGCTCCACAGGAGGTAGTTGTCCGTGAACGAGAGCGCCCACGCGATCGCGACGCCGCCGAGCGTGCCCACCGTCCCGGGGGCGAACGGCGAGCAGCCGAGGAAGCCGCACGACACCAGTCCGAGCTTGATCCACTTCATGAAGCGCCTTGGGCCAAGAGCTTGCGGGCCTTGAGGACGTAGGAAAAGCCCGAACCCACGGAAGTGGCGACCGTCGCGATCACGCAGGCGTGGCCGATGAACTCCCAGCGCTCGTCGGCGAGCGGCGAGAAGTCGAAGGCCTCCAAGCCGAGCGGAATGCCGACGGCCCAGCACTGCACGAGCATCTTGATCTTGCCGAACCAGTCGGCCGGGAATTCGTGGCCGAGGCTCTCGACGTAACCGCGGATGCCGGTGACGAGGAACTCGCGCGCCAGGATCACGACCACCACCCAGGCCGGGAAGTAGTGCCGCGACCAGGGCAGCACGGCGAGGTAGACCATCAGTCCGAGCACGAGCACTTTGTCGACGAACGGGTCGGCGATGCGGCCGAAGGCCGTGATGTGCTTCCCGCGGCGCGCGAGCCAGCCGTCGAGGATGTCCGACAGCGCCACGGCGAGGAACAGCCAGAAGCTCACCTGCATCGCGGTGGGATAGGCCGCGTCGGCTGTCGCTTCGCCCCAGCGCGCGAGCACGTAGAAGAGCCCCATCGCGCCCACGAAACGAAGCGCCGTGACGCGGTTGGGCCAGTACTCGAAGACGCCAGTCATGCCTTGGACTTGCCCGCCGAGCGCGGCGACGCCTCGAGCGCGGCGCACACCCCCACGGGCCCGGGCAGAATAGCGGCCGCCGCGGGTCGAAGCTCGCGCGCACTCTCGCGCGAAGGCCGCCTTTCGGGGCTTCCATGGCGGCCCGCCTCCGCGACCCGGGCGCCCGTTCGGGCCGAATCTCGCATTCCCGCGCGACTCGACACCTCGCGAAAGCTCGTCGACGATCGCGGATCCGAAGCCGCCGCCGCGCGCTCACGGGAAGCTCCGCCAGCCGCGGCGAGATCAGCGCTGTGCGGCCGGCGACGCCTTCAGAGCGGCAGCAGATCGGTGAACACAAAGCCGTCGCGCTCGACGGTCGGGCCCGTGCGCACGGCGATGGGCGCGGAGAAGTCGGGGCTCGAGTGCGTGAAGGTGTGGTACTCGCCGTTCTCGCCGCAAGGGTCGACGTTCGCCGGCAGGTCGGCGAAGAACGAGGCGTCGAGCTCGCGCCCGGCGAAGGTCACGGGAAGCGCGCGCGGGTCGAGGCACGTGACGGTGGCGCCGAAGCCGAGCGCGACGAACTCCTGCGCGAGCTCGCGCGTCGAGCGGCCGAAGATCGGAAAGCGCGCGCGCATGCCGACGGCGGCGAGCTTGTCCTCGCGGTAGCGGCGCAGATCCTCGAGGAAGATGTCCCCGAAGGCGACGTCGCGCACGCCCGCGGCGAGGAACGGAGCGAGCGCGGCCGACATCGCGGCCTCGTAGTCGGCGTTCGAGCACGGGCTGGGGATCTCGACGTTCGAGAGCGGCAGGCCGAGCGCGCGCGCCTGCCGTTCGTTCAGCTCGCGCCGCACGCCGTGCATGCTCACGCGGTCGAATTCGCGCGTGACCGTCGTCAGCAAGCCGACGACGCGCAGCTCGGGATCGCGGAGCAGTTCGTGGAGCGCGCGCGCCGAGTCCTTGCCGCCGCTCCAGCACATCAACACGGGCGTGGTCATGCGCGAGAGCTTTGCTGCACGCGCGGCGAAAGCAAGCTCGCGCGGCTGGAACGAGCGCCGCCGCCGCGACCCAAAAGCGCGCGAGTTCGTGGATTCGTGCGCGTTACCGATGGCGAAAACGACCGCCGCGGGCGCGCCGAGGGCCGCGAACGAACTTGGCGGTGCAACGAACTCGTCAGCGCCTTGACAGCCTTCGAAAGCGCGGTCTAGGCTGCTCGCACTTGCCGCCAAGGGAAGGTGGTTCAAAGCCACCGCGGTCCCGCCGCTGTAAGTGGGGACTCGACGCGCTGCCGACGACTGCTGTCGATGCCACTGCCTCGCGCTCGTCACGGACGGGTGCGAAGTGGGAAGGCGAGCGCGCCGGGGACGATCCACGAGCCAGAAGACCTGAACGGCGAGTTGTTCCGTTTTCTGAACCCCCGAGGAGGGGTCGACGGTGTCAGCACGCCCATTTTCCGCAGTTGCGGCGGTCCTTCGGGGAGAGCCTTCGGTCCTCCCCGCGCGACCCTGGTCCGTGCTCCGCCTCGCCCTGATCCGGGGACACCTCCAAGCCCTAGGTCTCGTCGCGTCCGTGTGAGGCGCGCCGAGCCGAGAAAGGTCTCGAATGTCTCCGTTTCCCGTTTCGCGTGGCCTCGCCACGTGCGCCGCGCTCGTGCTCGCCGTCCCCGCGCTCGCGCAAAACCGTTTCGCTTCGAACGTCGTCGACTTCTCGCCCGGCCCGAACTTCAACCCGAGCTTCTCCGATCCGGCGCGGGCGCTCGGCGGCCCGCAGGGCGGCGGGATGTCGAACGGCACGCTCGACATGGTCGTGCTCGGCATGGGCGGCTCGCTCACGCTCGGTTTCGACGTCGTGATCGTCGACGGCCCCGGCGCGGACTTCACCGTGTGCGAGAACAGCTTCGTGTTCTCGGGCGGAGTGTTCGCCGAAGTGGCCTTCGTCGAAGTGTCGACCGACGGCCTGAGCTTCGCGCGCTTCCCCACGCGCTACGCGGGCCCGGTCGGTCCGCTCCCGCCCTTCGGCGTGTCGCCGATGGGCACGTTCGGCGGCCTGTGCGGCGGCCTGCCGGTGATCGCCAACGTCGTCACGAACAGCGTGAGCCCCTTCGATCCGGTGGTTTCGGGCGGCGAGAGCTACGACCTCGCTGAGCTCGCGAACCATCCGCTCGTGCTGTCGGGCGCCGTCGATGTCGACGACATCCACTACGTGCGCGTGGTCGACGTGATCGAGGGGACGAGCGTCGATTCCTTCGGCGCGCTGATCTGGGACCACGGCGGCTCGACGAGCAGCGCCGACATCGACGCGGTGAGCGTGATCCACTACGCCGGCGGCGTGAACCCGAACGGGCCGATCGTCGACCTGTCGATCGACGCGCAGGGCTACCTCGTGCTCGAGCTCGGCGACGCGAACGGCTTTCTCGATGTCGACCTGTCGACCCTGACGACGTCGGTGAACCTCGCGCCCTCGAGCTTCAGCGCGATCCGTCCGCTGCTCAAGCTCCAGCAGCGCACGGCGACGAGCGTGATCCTGCGCTCGAAGCTGCCGATCGTCGGTTCGGGCGTGCAGATGGCGCTCGG
Organism: uncultured Planctomycetia bacterium; assembly: GCA_937952135.1. Taxonomy (GTDB): domain Bacteria; phylum Planctomycetota; class UBA1135; order UBA1135; genus WYBT01. The sequence goes on along the minus strand of CALFYL010000016.1, from coordinate 2,858 downwards.
CATTTCGGTGCAGGACCAAGCCGGAAATGTCTCGGCGGACCAAGTGATTCTGCCGGGCTGAGCGATCCGCTTCCTCGCCTCGCCAGCGCATCGATCGCGGTGCGCTGGCGAGAGCATCCACGTCGTTCTTCCTGCCTCGCCCGATTCGCTCGCCCGATTCGCTCATCCCCGTCCGCGGAGCCGCTCCCATGTCGTTCGCCGTCCTCGCCGCCCTGCTCGCGCCGTTTGCGTTCGCAACTCCCACCCAAAGCTTCTCTGCGAATCCCGCGGGCCAGCTCCCGCTGGCGCCGACGCCTCAGGTGCGGCCCTGCGCACCGCGCTACTCGCCGACGCCGCTGTGGCGAACCGCGGTCTCGATGTCGAGCTCCGCTAGCTGCGGCTCGAGCTCGTGGCCCTACGGCGTGCGCTACTCCCCCGCCGGCGACCGACTGTACGTCGCCCTGTTCGGCGGGCTCGTCGGCAACGGCGGCTGCCGCGTGCTGCGCCTCGATCCGTCGAACTTCGCGACGCTCGCGGAGATCCCCACCGGCGAGAGCCCGCAGGACATCGCCTTCACGACGCACGCGAACGGCAGCTTGCGCCGCGGCTTCGTCGCGAACAGCTCGGGGAGCTCGGTGACGGTGTTCGACGCGCAGGACGCGGTCGTCGCGACGATCCCGATCTCCTACCCCGCGGGTGCGTTCTACCCCACGGCGTTTCCGGGGGCTTTCGCCGTCGCCCCGAACCAACGCCACGTCTACGTGAACACGCAGGACGGAACGGGGCGCGTGCTCGCGATCGACACGACCACGCTGCAACTCGATCCCGCGCGCGAGATCCAGCTCGGCGCCGGCCACACCGCGACGCGCATGGTGTTCGCGAGCGGCAAGCTCGTGATCGGCGCGGCGCAGGCGTTGCCCAACTGGATCGGCTCGACCGCGAAGGTCATGGCCGTCGACCCCGCGCAGCCGCAGCTCGTGCAAGAGCTCGCGCTCGCGACCTCGAGCGACGGCTTCCATTTCCCCGCCGTGCAGGATTGCGCCGTCGACTGCGACGGAACGGTGTGGGTTGCGGGCTACGACATGGGCGCGCGCGTGTTCGGCATCGATCCGCTCACGCTCACGCTGCGCTACGTCGTGCCCACGCACACTTCGCAGGCCGACGGCAAGTTCCAAGCGCTCGGCCTCTCGCACGATGGACTGCTCTGCGTCGCGGACATGTGGACGCACGAGATCTCCGTGCTCGACATCCGCCTCCGCCGCTGGCGCGCGACGCTCGACACCGCGCAACTGCCGAGCGTGCAACAGGGCGCGCAGGAGCTCGAGTTCTCGCCCGACGGCCGCACGCTGCTCGCCACCTGGGCCGCGACCGACAACCTGGGCGTGTTTGACCTCTAGCAGCCCGTTGAAGAAGTCATCCGGCGCGCCTCCGCGCCCGGACGCGCCGACTCTGCGTCGGCGGATCCTCGCTGAATCGCGATTCAGCTCCGGTCCGACCTCCTTGATTCGGCGCATCCGGGTCGGAATCGCACTCGGAGCACTTCTTCAACGGACTGCTAGCTACTCGGGCCGTGTCCGTGAGGCTACTCATCCGCTCGGAACGCGTTCGCCACGTAGCCGTCGGAGAACTCGAAGCAGCTCGCGCGCTGGCTCTCCGCGTCGGAGTAGACCCAGCGCATGGCTCCGTTGTCGAGATGCACTTGATCGGGAGCGCCGTAGGCCTCGAGCACGCGGTCGTAGGTCCAGAGCATGTGCGCTTTGGACAGCGCTTCGTCGTTGGGGCTGCCCTGCTCGCGCAGGAACAACTCGACGCGACGCGGGCCCGGCGAGCGCAGGTCGAGCTCTCGACTCACGTCGCCCGCGCCGGATGCTGCGCGTTGCCGCAACAACTTGGAGAGCTCGCGAACCTCGTCGCACAGCGTGTCGAAGCCAGCGGCCGATCCCTCGACGCTCTCGGGCTGGACCGCGCGACGCTCCTCCTCCAAAGCCGTTCGAAGCGCGCGGACTTCGCGGGTGAGCTCCTCGAGCGCGTCGCGGTCCGCAGTTCTACCCACGGGCGCCGCCGCAGCGTTCGACGAAGCGTCGGCGTCGGGCGGGGGCGCCGAAGCGCCGCGAAAGGCCAGCGACAGCCACGCTCCCGCGGCCAGACAAGCGCCGCACGCAAGAGCCGCCGTCCACGGAAAGTCGCTCATGTCGTCGAAGCTCCTCGAAGAAAATCGATCGCGCGTCCGGAGAACCTAAGCGCGCCGCTCGCGAGTCCACGAGCGACACTCTAACGGGCCCGCGTTCGCGCGGAGGAGCTAGCTCGCCGCGCGCGCCGCCGCGGCGGTGTCGAGCATTTGCTGGAAGCGCACGGCCTTGCCGTTGCGGAGCCACCAGGTGTGCGCGACTTGCACGTCGAGCGCTTTGCCGCTGTTTCCGTGGGTCGCCTTGTAGCGGCCGAACATCGTCACGACGTCGCCGCTGCCCGCAAACTCGCCGACTTCGACGCGGAAGTCGCGCCAGTCGGTGAGCACGCGCTGGATCACGCCCGCGATGACCGACTCCGGCCCGACGTACGGGTTGCGGTCCGAGTACGCAAAGCCCTCGGCCTCGTTCCAAACGATCGCCGCATCGAGGTGGCCGAGGAAACGCGGCACGTCGCCAGCGGCGAAGGCGCCATAGATGTCGCGGACGAGGTCGAGGTTCGAGTGCATGGCGGATCGCTGTCAAGTGGGGTGCGCGGGGTCGATACTTGCAAAGGACAACACAAATCGTCGCTTTGCGCAGGTGTCGGATTCAACGTCGCCCCGGCGACAGCACGAACTGACCGCTGCTGTTGCTTTGTGAAGTACGGTGCCAGAGCAATTTTTGCACGGTAGCCGCCGCCTCCGCGGCGGC
>CALFYL010000015.1 GCA_937952135.1 uncultured Planctomycetia bacterium | reverse complement strand
CGCGCGGCGTGGGCCGTGCTCGCGCTCGTCGTGGCGACGATGGCGTCGGCGTGCGTGTCGGCGGAGAGGTTGTGGCGGCGCTCGCCGATGGGGGGCGGCGCGGGGTCGGAGCGAGTCAACGTGTGGCCGCTGCTGCACAAGGAGGACGACGGGCTCGCGCTGCTGTGGCCGCTCTTCGACGTCGACTCGCGGGGATTCGCGCTGCGGCCGCTGGTCGCGCACGACGACTCGAAGTGGGAGGTGCTCTATCCGTGGGCCGCGCACGACACGCGCACGGGGAGAGGCTGGGCGCTGCCGGCCTACTGGACGAAGGACGTCGCCGGGTGCTTCCCGCTGTTCCACTTCGGCGCGTTCAACTACGTCGGCCTGGCCTACTGGCGCAACGAAGGCGGGCGCACAGTGTGGGGCGGAGTGTTTCCGCTGGCGCTGTTCGGCGATATCAACCACGTCGGGCCGGTGTGGTGGGTTCCGGGCGACCGCGGCTACGGGGTGTTCCCGTTGTTCGGCACGGGCTCGGTGCGGCACGTGGGACCGGTGTGGTGGCGGCGCGCGCCGACCGCGCGGCGAGCGTGGGGCGTGTTCCCGCTGCTGTGGTCGAGCGCGGACGCGCGCGAGTTCGCGCTGCTGCCGCTCTACCTGCACTCGCTCGGCGAGGCGCGCCGCACGCGCACGTACTTGTTCGGGCTCGCACGCACGGACGCGCGCGAGGACGGCCATCGCAATTGGCTCGCGCCGCTCTACTACGACTCGCTGCGCGACGCCGGCGAGAAACGCGACCAGGTGTTCGCGCCCTTCTATTACTTGCGCAAGCGCGCGGACGAAACCCAGGTCTTCACGCTGCTCGGCCATCGCAGCGTTCGCGACGACGGCGGCTCGCTCAACCTCTATCCGCTGTGGTGGTCGAGCCACACCGCCGACAGCTCGATGAAGATGCTGCTGCCGCTCTTCTACTACGAGGAGGACGGCGATGAACGCGCGGTGCTCACGCTGCTCGGCGGCCGCGGATGGAGCGCGTCGGGCGCCACGCGCTACCTCAACGTGCTCGGGCCGCTGTACCACCACAGCGCGAGCGACGACGGCCGCCGAGAGCGCACGGCGGTGCTGTGGCCGTTCTACGAGCGCGCGAGAGACGGCGACGAGCAGACGACGCGTTCCGTGCCGTTCTTCTCGAGCACGACGCGCGGCGAGACGAGCGAAGGCTGGTACGCGCTGGGGCTCGGTCACTTCCGCGGGTCGCCGAAGGAGTCGTCGCAGCGCTTCTGGCCGCTGTTTTCGGCGACGGACCAGGCGCGCGCGCCGGGCTGGATGTACGACGCGACGCTGTACGGCGAGCGAGAGCACGCAGCGGGCAGCGAAAGGTGGCTCTTCCCGCTCTACGCGGGGGAGCGCACGTCGGAGCAACTCGAGCGGCGCTACCTGCTCGGCCTCGGCGCGCATGCCGAGCGCGGCGACGAGACGAGTTGGCGCGTCTGGCCCCTCGCGTCGAGCTCGAAGTTCGACACGCGCCGCGACTGGCTGCACTGGACGACGTTGTTCGGCCGGCACGAGCGCTCCGACAGCCGCACTTCGCACGTGCTCACGCCGCTCGCGTACCTCTCGGAGCGCGTGGAGACGTCCACGCGCCGCGCGAGCACGACGCATGTGCTCACTGCCTTCCGGCTCGCGAGCGAAGAGCGTCTCGGGCTCGTGGTCCCGACCGCAAACGGCGCCACAGCCGAGAGCTTGCGCTCGCGCCGCGAGCACTCCGTGTTGTTCGGGCTCTACACGAACCGCCTCGAGCGCTTCGTCGCCTGGAAGCCGAACGCGCTCCCCGCGGAGGACGCGCGCGTGCTCGAGCGCTTCTCCTCGCGCTACGCCAGGCTCGACACGCTTCAACGCGACGAGGCCGCGGCGCGCGAGATCCTGGCTCGCCACGGACGCGCCCCCAGCACCGACGAGCCGCGCACCGACGACCCGCGCGCGTTCGACGACGAGCTCGCCGAGTTCGTGGCGCAGCGCTCGCACACGGTCGCGCGCCGCAGCGTGAACCTGCCGCTCGTGTGGGACTACGAGCGCGATTGGGACTCGCGCGAGTGGAGCGGACCGCTCGGGCTGGTCCACTCGCGGCGCGACGCGCGCGGCTCGAAGTTCAGCTTCCTCTACTACGCGTACCGCAGCGCCACGACCGGCGACACGACGCGCCGCGACATCTTTCCGTTCGTGACGTGGGACAGCTCCCCGCGCTCGACCGAGGTCTCGTTCCTGTGGCGGGTCCTGCGCTACAAGCGCGAGAACGGCAAGACGGGCGGGCACCTCTTGTTCGTGCCCTGGGGCGCGAACTGAACGAAGGCGGCGCCGGCCCTGCCCGCGGTGCGAGCGCCCGAACTCGCTCCACGCCCAAATTGGAACTTCCTTCGACCTCCGGAGCGCGAAAGCCCTCCGGCGGGCCCGGCGCGGGGGTTTGGGCGTTCCTATGCCAGCGCCGACGGCGTCGACAGCCACAGCCCGATTCAGGAAATCGGATTTCGTCAAGAGGTCCGTCGGGGGCGCTCGAAGAACTGCCCGCCGCAAGGTGCGAGGAGCACGGCGCAGGGGTCTAAGCGATGCCCGGGCGCAGGTGACCTCGCTGTTCTGTGTGCAACTTTTTGGCGCCGGTTCCACCGCCCGAGTCCTCGCCGTGAGGGCAAGCGCGTGATCCGGTGCGAACCCGGCGGATCCCCGTGTGCTGCCGCCGCGGTCTGTCGTCCCTGCCCCGAGCGTCGCGTGTCGTCGCCGCTCCACGCAGCCGGCGGCGGACTGCGAGCTGCGTCCGCCTGGTTCCCTGGCCCCGTAGGAACCAACCAAGGAAACTCGAATGGGATTGCGTGTCAACACCAACGTGGCTGCGCTGACAAGTCAGCGCAACCTGGGCAACGTGACCAGCCGACTGCAGGGCAACTTCGCCCGCTTGTCGTCCGGTCTGCGTATCGCGACGGCCGCTGACGATGCTGCCGGTCTCGGCATCTCGGAGCGCATGCGCGGACAGATCCGCTCGTTCACGGTCGCCAGCCGCAACGCGCAAGACGGCGTTTCGCTCGCGCAGACCGCGGAAGGCGCGCTGCAGGAAGTCAGCAACAACCTCTCGCGCATGCGCGAGCTGGCGGTGCAGGCCTCCAACGGCACTCTGACCACGACCGACCGCGCGACCTTGGACACCGAATTCCAGGCGCTGATCACGGAAATCGACCGCGTCGCGACGCAGACCAGCTTCAACGGCGTCAACCTGCTCGACGGCGCCGCAACGTCGCTCGACATCCAGGTCGGCATCAACGCCAGCGAGACGATCTCGATCGGGCTGTCGGACACGACCGCCACGACGCTGGCGCTGACCTCCGAGGACGTCACGAGCGCGGCGAACGCCAGCTCGGCGCTCACGGCGATCGACACGGCCATCGACACGGTCACGACCGCGCGCGGCAACCTGGGCGCGGCCCAGAACCGCCTGACGAGCGCGATCTCGTCGATCCTGAACACGCGCGACAACCTGTCGGCCGCCGAGAGCCGCATCCGCGACGTGGACATCGCCACCGAGACCAGCGACTTGACGCGCAACTCGATCCTGCAGCAGGCCGCGACGTCGGTCCTCGCCCAGGCGAACGTCCAACCGCAGCTCGCGCTCAGCTTGCTGGGTTGATCGAAGAACGGCGGCCCCCCTGGGGTCGGTCGGAAGAGGGGCGGGCCGCCGCGTGAAAGCGCGGGCCGGCCCGAAGACAAGCAGGAGCTCCGCCCGCGCGGGGCTCCTGCTTCTTTTTCGCGCTGGAAAGAAGTTCCGGGCGGCGCGAGCCGCGGCGCGAAGCCGGGGATCGCGAGCAGGAGCTCCGCCGAGTTGCGAATGCGAGCTAACCCCGCCCCGGCCCGCCGCCGATAACCACCCCGCGCCCTTCCGCGCGCGACGCGAGCAGCACCATGGCATCACCGATCAGCTTTTCCGGACTGGGCAGCGGCATCGACACCGCCGCGATCATCAACGCGCTGATCGCCGTCGAACGCGTTCCGATCGACCAGCTCGAGGATCGCAAGTCCGCCGACCAGAAGAAGATCGACCTCATCGGGACCTTCCGCGGGCTGGTGAGCACGCTGCGCACGAAGGCGAACAACCTCGGCAACCTCTCGACGCTGCTGTCGTTCAAGGTCGCGGCGAGCCAGGAGGGCATCGCCAACTTCAGCGCGAGCGGTTCGGCGCTGGCCGGGACGCACACGCTCGACGTGCAGTCGCTCGCCGCCACGGATCGCTGGGCCTTCGACGGAGTCGCCGACCCGACGGTTGCGCTCGCGAACGCTGACGGCCAAGCGGTCAACTTCACCTACGACGGCCAGGCCTACAACGTCAGCATGACTGCGGCGACCTCGTCGCTCAACGACATCGCCTCCGCCATCAACTCCGCGGCGCCGGAAGGCGTGCGCGCGACGGTCGTGAACGCCGGCACGGTGAACGCGCCGAGCTGGCAGCTCGTGATGACGGCGCAGGACACGGGCGAGGACTATCGCATCAGCGGCATCTCGAGCACGATCGCGGGCCTGTCGATCGACGGGACCGGTCCGGACGCGAACGGCGTCGCTCAGAGCACGAACAACATCTCGGTGGCCACGAACGCGTCGGCGCTCATCGACGGCTTGCTCGTCGAGCGCACGAGCAACGACTTCAGCGACGTGATCGAAGGCGTGTCGATCTCGCTGATCGACGCGCAGCCCGGCACGAGCGTGCAGTTCACGGTCGAGGCCGACAAGTCGGCCGTGAAGGCCAAGCTCAAGGAGTTCGTCGACTCCTACAACGAAGTCGTCAAGTTCATCAACACGCAGAACAAGTACAGCGAAGACAAGGGCGCGGGCGGACCGCTCTTCGGCGACAACGCGCTCTCGACGATCCAGCGCACGCTGCGCACGACGTTGTTCGGCCAGAGCGCGGCCGCGGTCGCCGCCGACACGGAAGGCTACGGCAGCTTGCGCCTGCTCGGCATCGAGTCGACGAGCGATGGAACGCTCAAGATCAACGACACGGCGATGACCGCGAAGATGGACGCGAACCTGACGGCGTTCACGGACTTCTTCGCCGACACCGACGGCTTCGACAACGGCGGCGCCGCGATCGGCACGCCGGGCTACTACGTCGACACGTCGGCTGATACGGGCTTCGGCGACGACCTCGCGCGCGCGCTCGACGCGGTGGTGAACAACTACGGCGACCAGAACGGCCAGTACTACAAGGGCGTGTTCGACGCGAAGGTCGACTCGCTCAACGCCAACATCAAGACCTACAACTCGCGCATCGAGCAGCGCGAGCAACGCCTCGAACGAATGGAAGCGATGCTCGTCGCGCGCTTCGCGGCGCTCGAGTCGACGATGGCGCGCCTCCAGAGCCAGAGTTCGTTCCTCAACAGCCGCTGAGCCTCCCTAGGACCGCCCCTCCCTCACGACTCCATGAACCCCAACCACGCTGCTTCGGCCTACCGCGAGTCCGCGATCGAGAACGCCCCGCCGATCAAGATCGTGCGCATGCTCTACCAGGGCGCGCTGCGCTTCCTCGACCGCGCCGAAGCGGACGCCGTGAATCCCCACGACACGCAGTACCCGTACCTGCTCGCGCGCGCCGAGGCGATCGTGACCGAGTTGCGCGTGTCGCTCGTCGCGACGCACGCGCCGCAGCTCGTCGAGAACCTCGAGCAGCTCTACCTGTTCGTCGAAGAGCGGCTGCGCTTCGCCGCGAGCAGCAAGACCAAGGCGCCGATCGCCGAAGCGCGCAAGGTGCTCACGAACCTGCTCGACGCGTGGCAGCGCGTCGAAGTGGGCTCGCGCTGAGCGCCGCGAGCGGATCGGGATCGACGATGGAGCGCACGAATCGAGAGCCTGCGCCGAACGGCGCCGCGGCGTGCTTCGAGCGTCGACTGGCGGCCCTGCTGAGCGAGGTCGAGAGCCCGCTCGGCAGCGCCGAGACGCTCCAGGCGCGCAGCGACAGTTGCGCCGAGGCCTTCGAAGCCTTGGCGGCGGGCGGCGAGCTCGATGGCGCGCAGCTCCAGCGAGTGCGCGCACTGCTCGCCGCGGCCCTCGGGTCCGCGCGCCGCGAGCTCGAATCCACCGCGGGCCGCTTGAAGCTCGCGCGCAGCGCCCTGCGCGCCACGACCGCCGCCGACAGCTCGACACCGGTCGGCGACTGGTGCGACATCGCGGGCTGAGGCGCCCCGCACGCGCGGATCTCGCGCGGAAATTCGGTTTCGCTGCAACTCGCCGCCGTCTGGGCGCGCCAACACCGCCAGCGGTTCTCCGCGCGCGGTGGGCGACGGGCGCTTTCCGGTGCGGCGCCGCGGTCCCGTCAGGTTCCGACGATGCTCCGCACACTCGCGCGTCTCGCCTTTGTCGCCGTTGCGTTCCTCTCGCTCGCCGCGACCTCGCCCGCTCAGGCGGGTCGCGTCGTGTACGTGCTCGCCGGACAGTCGAACATCGAGTTCCTCACCACCGGATCGATTCCGCCGACACCGACCTGCGGCCACACCGGCGCGCTGAATCCGCTGGTGACCTACTTCCAGCCCGGCGCGTCGCCCGCCGGCCTGACGGCGGTTGCGTTCACGCCCGCGCCCCACGTGGCGGTGCGCACGCTCGGGGAAGCGCTCGGCGCGCACCACGCGGGGCGTCCGGTCGAGATCGTGCAGATTGCGCAGAGCGGATCCGCGCTGCTCGCGAGCAACTACCTGGGGTTCGTGAGCACGTACCCGACGCTCAACCTCGCCTGGGTCGACGAGACGAACATCTTCCAACCGTTCGCGTGGGCCAACGTGCTCGCGCCCGTGCTGGCCTCGCGCGGACTCGGCGCCGCGGACGAGCTGCACATCGTGTGGAGCCAAGGTGAGTCGGACTTCCTCGCGGGCATGAACACGAGCGAGGACCAGTACTCGTTCTGGGCGCAGGTCGTGTTCGCGCAGCTTGCCTTCGCGGCGGGCAAGTCCAGCTACGTCGTCCACCTCGTGACCCCCGGCGCGCTGTATTCGAGCGTCTGGCCTGGCCCGAGCCTCGACCGGCTCCGCGACGCTTACTTCCACATGCCCTCGAACGTGATCGTGTTCGGAAGCTTTCAGCCGACGATCCACACGGTGGCGCACCACTACGATCTCGAGCACTCGGACGCGCCGCACCTCAGTCACTGCGGCTACGTGGAACTCGCCGGGCGCATCGCCGCGGGCATCGCCGCGCCGGCTTCGCTCGCGCGGGTGAGCGGTGCGACTTCGGTGAGCGGGGGAACGGACATTTCGATCTCGACGGCGGGCGCGCTCGCGACCGCGGCCTTCGGCCAGGCGAGCAACAAGTTCTTCGAGGTGCGCGTGCGCGGCCTCACGCTCTCGCCATCCGACTTCGAGGTCGCCGCCGGCGCCGCGGGTTTGACGGTGCGCGTGCCGGCGGGCGGGGTGACCGCGACCAACTTCTCGGTTCGGCACGTCGCCGGGTCGGGGTACACGCTCGACTGGGCCACGATGCCGACCTTCGTCGACGCGGCGAGCGGCCTGCCGCTCGAGCCGTTCGTCTTGCCTTGACGGGCGGGCGCTGCCACGGCCGTTTTCGGCGCGCCTCGATCCGCCGCGTGTCGACCCGCCGCCGGTGACAAAAAAAGGCGCCGGTCCGCCTCAGGGGGGCGGCCGGCGCCTCGAGCATCAG
>CALFYL010000014.1 GCA_937952135.1 uncultured Planctomycetia bacterium | reverse complement strand
GCGAGCTTCTCGACGAGCCTGAGCAACGCGGTGCGGTTCCTCGTCAATCCGTGACGTGCATCAGGCCGAGCGCCGTCAGCGCCACGCTCGCGACGCCGAACAGTTGCGCCGTCGTCCGATCGCCACCTGCTCGCGCTGGCGAGGCCGAGCAGGCGCCCGAGGAATTCGAGACCGCCCGCGCCGTGCTCAGAGCGCCGAACGTCGGGACTGCGAGGGCGAAGGCGCGGGCGCTGATCTTCACGGGTGGTCATAAGAGCCGAGAGAGGTTGGAATGGCTCCCGCGGCTGAAGTCTGGGCGCAGCTTCGGCCGGGGGAGTGGATTCCATGCGGTGTGCGGCGAGTCGAGCTTGGCTGTTGACGGTTCTAGTCGCGCCGGCGGGCGCGCAGGGCTCTGAGTTCGCGCTGCGCTTCTTCGGAACGGGCGGTGCGCAGCAGGACCGCGTGCGCATCGCGATCGACGACAACGGCCCCGGCCCCGACGCGAGCGCGCCGTGCGACGTCGGCGCGGGCTCGTTCACGGTCGAGTTCTGGCTGCGCGGAACGCTGGTCGACAACGCGAGCGCCAACGCCGGCGGCGACGTCGAGGCGGCGAACTTCAACTGGATCGAAGGCAACACGCTCGTCGACCGCGACATCTTCGGCGGCTCCGCGCGCGACTGGGGCATCTCGATCGCGGGCGGTTTCGTGCGCTTCGGCACGGGCGCGGGCGACAGCGGCGTCAACGGCGAGAACACGATCGAGGGCGACGAGAACGTGCTCGACGGCGCGTGGCATCACGTGGCCTGCGTGCGCGACGCGGTGAGCGGACGCAAGTCGATCTACGTCGACGCGCAGCTCGACTTCGAGAGCTCTCTGGGCGTGTCCACCGCCAACCTCAGTTACCCGAACGCCGGTGTTCCGGGACAGGCGACGCCGTGGGGGCCGTACCTCGTGCTCGGCGCGGAGAAGCACGACGCGGGCGCGGCCTATCCCTCGTTCCGCGGTTGGTTCGACGAGTTGCGCGTGTGGAGCACGGCGCGCACGCCGACGCAGTTGGCGGCGAGCTTCGACCGCGTCATCGCCGCCGACAGCGCGGGACTGGTCGGCTACTACCGCTTCGAAGAAGGATCGGGAACGAACGTGGCGGACAGCAGCGCCGCCGCTTCGCCCGCAGGCGAGCTGATCGCGGGTGTCGCGGGCAACGGCGAGTGGACCAGCTACGCCGCGCATCCGTCGAACACCGCGCCGGTCGTCGAGGGCTCGCTGCCCGCGGGCTTCGTGCGCGCGACGCTCAGCACGGCGCTGTTCGAGCCCAACTGCCTCGCGTTCCTTCCCGACGGGCGGCTCCTGATCGGCGAGCGCGAAGGCCGCGTGCGCCTGTTCGCGAACGGGCGCCTGCTCGCGCAGCCGGTGATCGACATTCCCTGCGATTCGACCGGCGGCGAGCGCGGGCTCGTGGGGCTCGCGGTCGATCCGAACTTCGCTGCGAACGGCCGCATCTACGCCTTCCACACGAGCCCGGAGCCGCGCGACGTCGTCACGCGCTTCACGATGAGCGGCGCCACGGCCGCGCTCGCGACCGCGTTCCCCGTGTGGAGCGCGCCGGGTCTCGCCTCCGATTTCCACCACGGCGGTCAGATCGGATTCGGCGCCGACGGCAAGCTCTACATCGCCGTCGGCGACCAGCGCGTGCTCGCCAACTCGCAGGACCTCTCGAGCGAGTTCGGCAAGCTGCTGCGCCTCGAACCCGATGGCGCGCTCCCCGCGGACAACCCGTTCGTCGGCGCGCCCGGCGTGAACCCGCGCATCTTCGCCTCGGGCTTTCGCAACCCGTTCCGCTTCGCCATCGATCCCGTGAGCGGGCGCGTGTGGCTCGGCGACGTCGGCGGCAACTCCACGAACTCGCAGGAGGAGCTCAATCTCGTCGTCGCGGGCGCCAACTACGGCTGGCCCAATCAGGAAGGCGCGGCCTGCTTCGTTTCGAGCTGCGCGGCGTACGCGTTTCCGGCGCACAGCTACGCGCACGACGATCCCGCGCACTACTGGAACCAGCCGCAGGGCTCCATCAGCGCCGGCGCCGTGTACCGCGGGAGCTCGTTCCCTGCGAGCTACCACGGCAACGTGTTCTTCGGCGACTACGCCAACCGCTGGATCCGGCGCGCCGTCGTCGACGCGAACGGCGTCGTGCAGTCGGTCCAAACCTTCCTCGCCTCGCCGGAAGCGGGCACGGTCGTCGACCTCGAAGTCGGGCCCGACGGCGCGCTGTACTACGTGACGATCGGAGTCGCGTGGACCGGGGCGCCCGACGCGGCTGCGCTGCATCGCATCAGCTACACCGGCAGCGGCAATCAGCCGCCGGTCGCCGTCGTGAGCGCGACCCCGCAGCAAGGCGCCTCGGCGCCGCTCGCGGTGCAGTTCTCGAGCGCCGGCTCGCTCGATCCCGACGTAGGACCGGGCGCGCTCAGCTACGCCTGGGACTTCGGCGATGGCTCGAGCTCGAGCGCTGCGAATCCGCAGCACACCTACGCCAGCTTCGGCGCGTTCCAGGCGCGGCTGACGCTCAGCGACGGAGCCTCGCAGACGCTCTCGCCGTCGATCGAGATCACGGTCGGTCAACGCCCGACGCCGCAGATCACCGCGCCGGCGCAGGCCGCTTCGTACCGCGCGGGCGACACGATCTCGTTCTCAGGTCTCGCGACGGATCCCGAGGACGGCGCGTTGCCGCCGAGCGCGCTGTCGTGGCAGGTCGTGCTCGTGCACGGCGCGCACGTGCACCCGTTCCTGGGGCCGCTCGCAGGTGTGAGCCAGGGCCAGTTCAGCGTGCCGCTGACGGGCCACTCGCCCGCCAACACGCACTTCGAGATCCACCTCACCGCGACCGACTCGCACGGATTGTCGAGCACGAGCGTCGTCGCGCTCGCGCCCGAGCTCGCCCCGATGACGATCTGGAGTTCGGTGGCCGGCGTCCCGGTGTTCCTCGACGGAGAGGCGGTCGTGCTCCCCACGAGCTTCCGCTCGCTCGTCAACCACCGCCACTTCGTCGTCGCGCAGCCGACCTTCGCGCTGCCCGACGCCACGGTCGACTTCCTCGGCTGGTCCGATCAGCGTCCCATCGCGCACTACCTTCGCGTTCCGGTGAGCGGCGCCTCGCTGCTCGCGCTGTACGCGCCGCGCAACCAATCGAGCGTGACCCTGGCCGTGCCCGCCGCGAATCGCAACGCCGAGCACTGGGTGAACGGCCAGCAGCCGGCGAACTTCTACGACGGCTTCGCGATTTGCTTCGGGCGCGACACGCAGCCCGTGCAGGGCGGCTTCGAGTTCGCTGCGCCGATTCCGGCCGGCGCAACGATCGTCTCGGCGCGCTTCGACGCCTGGGCCGGCGTGGATCAGTTCGGCCCCGTGGACGTCGCCATCCGCGGCTACGACGTGGCCAGCGCGCCCGCGTTCCAGTTCGGCTCGAGTGTCGCGCTCACCGCGCACGCGCCGCTCACGAGCGCGATGGTCACCTGGTCGCCGCCGCTGCTCTCGGCGGGAGCGGTGTTCAGCTCTCCCGACCTGACGTCCATCGTTCAGGAGATCGTCTCGCGCGCCGACTGGCAGAGCGGCGGCGTGATCGGACTGGTGCTCGACGGCGCGCCCACCACTGCGGATGCCTGGCGCTGTGTGCGCAACTTCGTCTCGGGCCAGCCGCCCGTGCTCGTCGTGACGTACCTCGTCGACGACTTCGAGCCGCGCTGAAGCAGCGAGCCAGAACACAGACTCTCGGAGTGTTCGTCGGGCGCCGCGTGGCGCGCCGGTCGCACGTGCGAGAGCGTGTTCTGGCTCGTTCGAAAGCCGTCGTGGCGATCCGCTCAGCGGATCGAAGCGCGATCAGAGTTCATCCGCGCCGATGTCGACGGTCCCATTCCGGATGCGCGCCTGGCCGTCCATGTCGATCTCGCCCGGAGCGACCGCGGCGTTGTTGCCGACGTCGACGAGCGGCGGGTTCGACCCGGCCTGAAGGTGGTAGTCGGATCCCGGTTGGTGCACGAACACCGGCGCCGTGGTGATGGGCGTTGTCGCCGCGATCCACATGCCAGCGAGCGATGCGGTCACCGGAGCGCACGCGCTGCCCACGACCGGCGGCGCCGCCATGTTCCGCGAGTGCACGATCGAGTCATTGCTGAAGTCATTGAGCGCGACGTTCCCCCACAGGATGCAATTGTCGAGATTGAACTGTTGGCCGGGAGTGTTGAAGCCCTGGATGAGCACGCCTCCGCCGGGCCCGAACAGCGGCTGCCCGCCGGGTCCGACGCCGCCGTTCAGGTTGTAGGCGATCGTGTTGTTGGCGAATCGGAAGGGCCCGATGAACGCGTTGGAAAGCGTCTGCTCGACGAAGACGCCGGCGCCCTGGCAGCCGCCGAGCGCCGCGAAGTTGTCCGCGACCACGTTGCTGGTGAAGCGCGAACCCAGGCCCATGTTCGACAGCGCGACACCGGCGCCCGAGCCGAACGTGGGGTCGAAGTTCACGGCGACCTCGTTCCGCAGAACCTGATTGCCTTCGATGACTCCCTGGCTGCCCGTGTCTGCGCCCACGTAGTCGATCCCAGCGCCGCGCAGGCACGTCTGACCGACGAGTAGCCGGCCCAGATCGAGTCCTCCCGCGCCATTGCTCGCAATCAGAGTCCTGCGGATCGTCACCGCTGCATCACGCACGTAGATGCCCGCTCCCGTGCCCCATCCCGAGCCGGGCGCGTCGGTGTAGCAGATGTCGTTGCCCTTGACGGAGCAGCGTGCGATCACCGCGTTGGCGTCGTGCGTGCACGCGATGCCGCCGCCGTTGTTGAACGCGAGGTTCGAGTGGATCTCGTTGGAGACCAGCACCGGGCTGCTCGCCCCGCTCAGAGAGATCGCGCCGCCTTCGTAGTCCGCTTGGTTGCGGGTGAACGAGTTGAAGTAGAACGTCGCAGTGGCGCCCTCGGTCGCCACCGCGCCCCCGTTCAGTTGCCAAGCGGTGTTGTCGACGAAGTTGTTGCTCCGGAACTCGGGCGCGACGGTCGCCTGGCCGCTGATCCAAACGGCTCCGCCGTTGTTGGCTTGGTTGCCCCTGAAGACGTTGTCGATGGCGAACACGGTCGCGGCGGAGTTCACCGCGAGCGCGCCCCCGTCGCCCGGGTGCAGCCCGGTGAGCACGTCGTTGCCGTTGAACTCGAAGTTGTTCTCGTCGAGCGTGAGCGAGGATCCGTATCGGGCGGCCAACGCCCCGCCGCTGGTCACGGCGAAGTTCTGGAAGAACGTGTTCGCGCGCACGATCGATCCGCTGCCATCCAGGCAAACGGCTCCGCCCTCCGAGCTCGGGTACGGGAGCATCAGATTGCCATTGGCCTGGAACAGATTGCCCGCGATCAGAGGTGAGCCGCCGTCCGCGTAGATGGCGCTTCCGTAGGCCGCGGCGTTGTCCTGGAACCAGTTGTTGATGATCGTCGGGCTCGTCAGGTCGCAGTAGACACCAGCGCCCCTGGCCGCGGACCCATTGATGATCGCGAAGCCGCTGATCATCGACGCGCTCGTCTGTCCGTGCTCGAGAACGAAGATCGGCGCGGCCCCGGCGCTCAGCGAGCCGTCGACGACCGCCGCGTATTGGCCGTCGACGCTCTCGATCACCAGGTTCTTGTAGCCGAAGTCGATGTCGTACTCCTGGTACACGCCGGACTTCACCTGGATGTACGCGCCATCCGGTGCGGCGAGCACAGCGGACTTGATCGAGGTGTAGCTGCCACTGAGCCCGCTCGGGTCCACGACGAGGATCGCCGTGGGAGCTGGGATCGGCGGCGGCGCCTGAAGCGCCGGAGGCGTCGGTTGCGCTTGGGCGCTGCACACCCCGGCGAGGGCGATGAAGGCGAAGCAGTGGAAGAGCTGGGGCGAGGTTGTCGGCGGTCGATCGTCGATGCGGTGGAACATGATGGGTCCTCACGTCGGAGTCAGAAGTGGAGGCGCGTGGGGCGTGACGCTCACGCCGCTCGCGCCGAGTTGCTGCCGAAGGCGCAGCGTTCACGTCGCGTCCGCGCAGCCTGGTCGACGCCATCGCCCAGCTTTCAAGTCGGCGCCGTGTCGGTGTGGCGCCGCGTCTCAACGCTGATCGCCGACCGTCGCGATGCACGCATGACGGCATTGACGCACGCAACACCGTGAATCCAGGGCCGCGGCGCGCTACGTTTCCTCGCGTGAGCAATCACGCGACGAAGCTCCTGGCTGCTGCGACCGACGATGTCGGTCCCGGCGAGTCG
>CALFYL010000013.1 GCA_937952135.1 uncultured Planctomycetia bacterium | reverse complement strand
CGTCAACGGGCGCGTCGATCGGCTCGCCCCACGAGCGCTCCGCTCTCCCTCCTTCCGCGGCCTCGCGCGGAGCGTCACAATCCGCGCGTGCAACTCCCCCTTCGACGGCGTCTCCCGTGACAGCAGCTCGCATCTTCGGAACGGACGGCATCCGCGGCCGCGCGGGTGAGGGTTGGTTGAGCGCGGACTCGGTGTCGGCCATCGGCCGCACGGTCGGCGCGGTGCTCGCGCGCGGCAAGAAGGCGGGCCGGCCGCACGTGCTGCTCGGCCACGACGGCCGGCGCTCCGGGCCCGAGCTCGAACGCGCCTTGGCCCGCGGCTTCGCGGCGAGCGGGTTCGAAATCCACAGCGCCGGATTGATCAGCACGCCGGGCCTCGCGCTGCTCGCTCGACTGCGCGAGTACGAGGTCGGCGCGATGATCTCCGCCTCGCACAATCCGGCCTCCGACAACGGCATCAAGCTCTTCAATCGCGAGGGGCGCAAGCTCTCCGACGCGCTCGAGCTCGAGATCGAAGAGCGGCTGCGCGCCGACCCCAAGCCGGTCGCGGCCGGCGCCGCCCCGGACCACGATCCGTCGCTCGAGCTCGCCTACCTCACCTACCTGGTCGACAAGGCCGGCGCGAACCTCTCGCTCGCCGGCCTGAGCATCGTGATCGATTGCGCCAACGGCGGAGCGAGCCGCGTGGCGCCGCGCGTGCTCGGGCGCCTCGGCGCCCACGTCACGCCGATCCACGCCGAGCCCGACGGCGAGAACATCAACCGCGGCTGCGGCTCGACCCATCCCGAGAGCCTCCAGGCGCAAGTGCGCCGACTCGACGCGCACCTCGGCATCGCGCTCGACGGCGACGGCGACCGCTGCATCCTCGTCGACGAACGCGGCCAGCTCGTCCACGGCGACGGGATCCTCACGGTGTGCGCCCGCCAGGCCGCGCGCGCGAACGCCTGGAAGGACCCGCGCGTCGTGGCGACCGTGATGTCGAACAAGGGCCTGCACCGCGCGCTGCGCGAGGTCGGGGTCGGCGTGCTGACCGTCGACGTCGGCGACCGCAACGTGGTCGAGGCGCTCGAGCGCGAGTCGATCCGCCTCGGCGGCGAGCAGTCGGGGCACGTCGTGTTCGGCGCGGACAACTACTTCATCGGCGACGGGATCTACACCGCGCTGCGCGTGCTGCGCGTGATGAAGGAAACGCAGCAGCCGCTGTCGGCGCTGTGCAGCGCGTACCGGGAGTTCCCGCAGGTGCTGATCAACGTTCCCGTGACGCGCAAGCCGTCGCTGACGAGCATGCCGCCGGTGATGGACGAGGTGCGCGCCGTCGAGGGCGAGCTCGGCGAGGACGGACGCGTGCTGGTGCGCTATTCGGGCACCGAAGCGCTGGCCCGCGTAATGGTCGAGGGCCCCGATTCGGCGGGCATCGCAGAGCAAGCCCAGCGCCTCGCGCGCGCCATCGCGGCCGAGATCGGCGCATGAGCGGCTGGTCGCCGGGTCCGGGCGTCGCGCTCGGCCTCGAGCTCTCGGCGGGCGCCGGAAGCGTGGCCGGGCGTCGCGGCGACAAGCTCGTCGTGCGCGCACTCGCTTCGCAGCGCGCTCACGCCGCCGACCTCGTGGCGCAGATCGCGGACGCCCTGCGCGAGCTCGCCGCCCGGCCGCAGGACCTCGAAGCGATCGTCGTGGGCCTCGGCCCGGGCAGTTTCACGGGTCTGCGCGTGGCCGCGGCGGCGGCGCTGGGGCTGGCGCGCGGCGCCGGCGCGGTGCTGCGCGGGGTCGCCTCGGTCGAGGCGCTTGCGCGGGCGCACCTGCGCCCGGGCGAGTGCGGCGGCGTGCTGCTCGACGCGCGCGCGCAGGAGTTCTACGTCGCGCTGTACGAGCGCTCGGCCGAAGGTCTGATCGTGCGCGCCGCGCCGCGCGTGGCGCGGGCCGCGGAACTCGCGAGCCACCTCGCGCCGGCCCGCGTGCTGATCGCCGACGACGACGTGGTCCGCGCGGCGGGCCTCGACCCCACCGCCTTCGAGCGCTGCGTCGCTCCGACGCCCTCGGCCTCGCTCACCCTCGAGCTCGGACTCGAGGAACTCGCGCGCCACGGCCCGCACGAGCCGAGCGCGATCGAGCCGCTGTACCTGCGCGCCTTCGCAGCGACGCGCCGCAAAGCTTGACACCGCGCCGCGAGCGTTGAATCGCGGCTCGCGCGCGCGCATCATCGGACCCGTGGACGCGTATCGCGCTTGGGCGGAGATCGATCTCGATGCGCTCGAGCACAACCTCGCGTGCATCGCGCGGCGCGCGGGCGAGCGGGTGCGAACGATGCTCGTCGTGAAGGCCGACGCCTACGGCCACGGCGCGGTGG
Organism: uncultured Planctomycetia bacterium; assembly: GCA_937952135.1. Classification (GTDB taxonomy): domain Bacteria; phylum Planctomycetota; class UBA1135; order UBA1135; genus WYBT01. The sequence goes on along the minus strand of CALFYL010000013.1, from coordinate 22,883 downwards.
CGATCGCGCACCACGCGCAGATGTGCGGCGTGCGCGCGCTCGGCGTCGGCGCGTCCTCGGAAGCGCTCGAGCTGCGCCAGAGCGGCATTCGCTCGCGCATCCTGGTGCTGGGGACGATCGTCGACGAGGAAGCCTCGGCCGCGCTCCGTCACCGCATCGAGATCGCTCTGCACTCGAGCGACCGCCGGCGCTTCCTGCAGGAGCTCGCCAGCCGCCTCGGCCTCGTCGCGCGCGTGCACCTCAAGATCGACACCGGCCTCGGCCGGCTCGGCGTGCTGCCGCACAAGGCGCTCGAATTGCTCGAGGAGGTGCGCGCATCGTCGCACCTCGAACTCGCGGGCGTGATGACGCACATCGCGGCGCCGAACGGCGCGCTCGACCCGCGCACCCAGGAGCAACTCGAGGTCTTCGAGGGCGTGCTCTCGCAAGCGCGCGAACGCAACCTGTTGCGCGGCTGGGTGCACGCGGCGAATTCGGCCTCGCTGTTCACCGGCGCGCCGCTGTACGACTGCGTGCGGCCGGGAATCAGCGCCTACGGCGTGCTCCCCGGCGAGCTTCCGGGCGCGGGCGAGCTCGAGCCTGTGATGAGCCTCCACAGCCAGATCGTGTTCCTCAAGGACCTGCCGAAGGGCGCCACGGTCGGCTACGGAGGAACGTGGACGGCGGCGCGCGCGACGCGGATCGCGACGATTCCGTGCGGGTACAACGACGGGGTCGCGTGGCGGCTGTCGAATGAGGGCGAAGTGCTCGTGCGCGGCGCGCGCGCGCGCATCGTCGGCCGCGTGTCGATGGACTACACCTGCCTCGACGTCGGCGACATTCCCGGCGTGAGCGTCGGCGACCGCGTGACCCTCGTGGGTTCGCAGGACGGCGAGCGCATCACGCTCGAGGAAGTCGCCGCGAAGGCCGGCACGATCCCCTACGAGGTTTCCTGCTCGATCGGAAAGCGCGTCGAGCGCGTGTACGTCGGCGGCGACAACCTGCTCGGACGCGAAGAGCTGCTCCAGCCCGTCGCGCGCGGGGCCGCGACTCGTCCAGCCGCGCCGCACGCGGCGGCGGGAGCGAGCGCGCGCGCGTCGGCTCGGGCGGCGCCGCCGAGCGCGCACGCCGACTGCGGGCCGCCGAACGCTGGCGATCGCTCCGACGCGTTCGAGGTCCCCGGCGCGCACGCACTCGAGGCCCATCCGGCGCCCTCGACGGCGTCGCCGCGGCCGTGAAGCTCCTGCGGCTGATCGCGCTCGTCGCCGCGCTCGGACTGGGCGCACTCGCGCTCGTGCTGCTGGCGCTCGAGGGTTCGGGGTGGGTCACGCGGCGTGTGCGAGCGGAGCTGCGAGCCGCGCTCGGCGAGGACGTGTCGATCGAGTCCGCGCGCCTCGACTGGTTCGCGCCCGCGGTCGAGGTCGACGGCTTCGAGTTCGGCGACGAACGCGGCGGCCTCGAGCTCGGCTTCCTGCGCGCGCAAGTCCGTCTCGTGAGCGGCCGCTTCGAGCTCGAACGGCTCGATGTGCGCGGCGGCGAGCTGCGGCTCTCCGACGAGTTCCTCGAGCGCCTCGAACGGACGCTCGGCGCGCGCGAGCCGGACGCCGACGCGCGCTCCATCTCGGGCGGCCCGAGCCCCACGGTGGTCGTCGATGCGCTCGGGCTCGTGTTCCTGCACCCCGTGCACGGCGCGCTCGAGATCGGCCGCGTCGACGCGCTCTCCCGCGAGGACGCGAGCGGCGCGCTGCGCATCGAGGGCCGCGTGACGCCGAGCTTCTCCGCCGCGCGCGGCCCGCGCGCTCCGCAGATCTTCCTCGCCGGCGGCCGCAGCGCGGACGGAGTGTTCGAGGTGGTCGCTTCCTGCGCCGGGATTCCCCTCGATTCGAGCGCGCTGCCCGCCGCGGCCCTCGGCGCGCAGCTCGCGAGCTTCCAGCCTCGCGCGCGGCTCGAGTTCGAACTGTCCGCGCGCTTCCAACTCGACGCGAGCGCGCCCGCCGAGGGCGCCTTGCGCGCGCGCATCGACGAGGGCGTGCTCGAGCCGCCGGGCGCGCCGCGAGCGGTCACCGAGATCCACGCCGACGTCGACGCGCGCTGTCAGGCGAAGAGCGCGGCGGGGTTGCTCGATCCGGCCGCGTGGCGCACGACCGCGCACGCGAACGCGCTGTGGGGCGCGGCCGAACTCGAGGCCTGGGCGCTCGCCGGCGCGAACGCGGGCGAAGGACTCTCCGCGCGCGCCTGGGTGCACGCGCCGCGCTTGCCGCTCGACGAAGCGTTCCTGCGCGAGGTGGGCTTGTTCGAGCTCATCGAGCGCAACTGGCGGGCGCTGTCGCCGCGCGGACACGCGGACGTGCTCGTGGGCGCGCGCTGGGCGGACACGCGTTCGTTCGCGGACGCCGATGCCGCGAGCAGGCCCGAGATCGCGCTCGACCTGCGCTTGGACGGCGAGACCGGCGTCACCTACTTCGGCTGGCCGCGCGCGACCGACGGAAGACTCGAAGGCTTCCCCGCGCCGGTCGAACAGGTCGTCGGCCGCGCACTCGCGATCCACGTCCCCGACGCGGACCACGCGGCGCTGCTCGCGCTGCTGGAAGTGATCGGCGCGCACAGCGGCGGCGCGCGCACCGAGCAACCGGCGTTCATCGAAGGCCTGTTGCGCTTCGAGCGCCCGCCGCCGCCGGGCGCGCCTCGGCGCCACCCGGCCTTCGATCTCGAGATCGGCACGCACGGCTTCCCGATCGACGCGCGCCTGCGCACGGCGCTGCTCGAGTTGCTCCCCGAGGACATGATCTGGCGCCAGTTCGGCCCGAACGGCGGCCACCTTTCGGCCGTGGTGCGGCTCTTCCGCCCCCCGGGCGCGCAGGTGCCCGCGGGCAGCATCCAGATCGATCTGTTCGACGTCGACGCCGCGTTCCGCCCGCAGTCCGCGCCCGCGGACGGCTCGCCGCCGCCGGAACTCCCCGTGCGCGGCGTCAGCGGCCGCGTCGAGATCCTCACCGACCCGCGCCTCGCCGTCGGCGTGCGCTTCGACCTGAAGGGGACCGCGGCCCAGCGCGCGGAGGTCTCGGTTCGCGGACGCGTCCAGGACGACGCGGAGCAGACGGTGGAGCGCGAGAACTGGCAGGCGCGCCGTGTGCAGGAGCTCCAAGTCCGCGCGGGTCCGATCGGACTCGCGGGCGCCGACCGGCGCGCGCTCAGCCGCGTGTGGCCGTCGATCACGCGCGAGATCGAGCGCCGCGAAGCCAACGGACTCGCCGCCGTCGAATACCGCAGCGCCACCGAGCGCACCGGCGGTCCGCTCGCCTGGCGCGTCGAGGTCACGCCGCTCACTGCGACGCTCTCGCCGGAGGAATTTCGCGTCGACGTGCGCAACGTGCGCGGGCGTGTGATCGTGACCGGCGCCGACCCTCTCGGCGGGAGCGAACGCACGGAGGGCGCCGCGGCGCGCGTGCGCATCGCACCGCTGCTCGGCGACACGCTGGGCGGCGCCAGCGTCGCTTGCAACGCGCGCATCGACGCCGAGGGCCCTTCGCGCATCGAAGTGCTCGCCGCCGGCATCTCGCCCTCCAACCCGGGCATCGTCGGTGCGTTCAAGCACGCCTTCGAGGGCACGGCGCGCGGCGGACAGACCGGGCTCAGCCTAAGCGCGCTCGCGGTCGACGGCCGCGTGGACCTTTCGGGAACCATCGTCACCTCGCCGCTCACGCCGGCGCGCCCGGTGACGAATTTCCGCGTGAGGCTTCGCAAGAACGACGTGCAAACGCAGCTCAAGTCGGGGCGCTTCGAGCTCGACAGGCTGACGGGCGTGCTGGAGAGCCGCGGCGACGAGCTGCGCGGAGAGAAGCTCAACGCCGAGCTCGCCGGCGCGCCGATCGAGCTGCGCAACGCGCGCTTCGTCGAGCGCCAGGGAGGCGCCGCGCTCGAATCGGATTTCTCCGCGTCGAACTTCGCGCTCGACCGCGAGCACCTGTCGATGTTCCTCGAGCCGCGAACGGTCGACGTGCTGCTCGGCGCCCGCGCGCTGCAGGGCGCGGTCGACATCCGCGACGCGCGCTTGAAGCTCGAGAGCGCCGCCGACGCCGCCGGCGCGGTGGAGTTCTCCGGAACGATCGTCCCGCGGCGGCTCTCGCTCGACCTCGGTCTGCCGCTCGCCATCGACGACGCGCAGATCGAAGTGAACGAGCTCCGCTACGACTCCGAGATCGTGCGCGCGCGCGCGACCCTGCGGAAGGTGAACGGGCGCATCGCAGACCGGCGGCTCTCGAATGCCTTGCTCGAGCTCGAGTACGACGACCCCACGCTCACGCTGCGCGACGTGCGCGGCGAGCTCGAGTCCGGCCTGCTGTCGCGCCTGGACCCGCGCGGCGAACGGCCCGCGTTCCAGATCGGCCTGCGCGCTCCCTTCGCCTTCCGACTCGGGCTCGCGCTCGAGCGCGCCGACGTCGGCCGACTGCTCGCGGGCCTCTTCGAATCGGAGTTCGCGACGCGCGGGCGCGTCAGCATGCGGCTCGAACTCGACGGCGACCTCGACCGCATGAGCGCGATCCGCGGCCAGGGGCGCGTCGACCTGCGCGACTCGAATCTGTGGTCCGTGCCCGTCGTGCGCGGCATGGTCTCGCAATTCGGCCTCGACAGCCGCAACGCGTTGTTCGACTCGATCCAGTCGCGCTTCACCATCGAGGGCGGCGTCGTGCGCATGAGCGAGCTCGACATCTCGAGCGCGTACTTCGGCGTCAGCGGCGAGGGCACGCTCGACTTCGACGGCTCGCTGCACCACGACTTCGAGGTGCGGAACAGCGTCGTGAACCTGCTCGGACCCTTCAAGAGCATCCTCTACACCATCGCGGTGCGCGGCGACATGGCGCGGCCGCGCGTCGAGACCTACGGCGTGATCGGCGGACTCTTCGGCGAGTCGAAGGGGCGCACCCGTGCGCTGCCCTTGCCCGGACTCTCGCCCTTGCCGGCGCGATTCTGAACCAAGTACGCTCGCGCGATGGACAAGCTGCACGCGATCTTGCTGGCGGGCGGTTCGGGCTCGCGCTTCTGGCCGGCGAGCCGCCGCGCGCGCCCCAAGCAGTTCCTTCGCATCGTCGGCGACCGGCCGATGCTCGCGGAAACGTACCTGCGCCTCGACGGGCTCGTCGGCCCCGAACGCACGTGGGTCGTCACGACCCGCGAGCACGCCGGCGAAGTCGCCGACGCGCTGCCCGAACTTCCGGCGTCGCAGGTCTTGATCGAGCCCTGCGCGCGCAACACCGCCGCGGCGATCGCGATGGCCGCGCTGCACATCGAGAGCGTCGAGAAGGACGCGCTGCAGGTCGTGCTGCCCGCCGACCACGTCATCCGGCCGCGTTCAGCCTTCCAAGCGACGCTGCGCGCGGCGTGCGTCGCGGCGCGCAAGTCGAGCGACTCGCTGTTCGTGTTCGGCATCCATCCGAGCTACCCGGCGACCGAGTTCGGCTGGATCAAGACCGCCGGCGTCGAGCGCATCGTCGATTTCACCGCCGTGCACAAGGTCGAGCGCTTCGTCGAGAAGCCCGACCTCGCCCGCGCCAAGGAGTTCCTCGAGAGCGGCGGGTACTACTGGAATTCGGGGATGTTCCTGTGGTCCACGCAGGCCATCTCGAAGGCGCTCGAGCAGCACGCGCCGCAGCTCCGCGCGGCCTTGGTTGAGCACCTGCACGCGGGCGCGGGCGCGAGCGGCTCGGCTTTCGAGCGGGCCTACGCGGCGCTGCCGTCGGTCTCCATCGACGTCGCGGTGTTCGAGCGCGCGAAGAACGTGTGCATGCTCCCCATCGACTACTTCTGGAGCGATGTCGGCGCCTGGGACGCGCTCGCGGGCGTCAACCGCGCGGACGCGCAGGGGCACGTCGCCGCAGGCGGCACTCAACTCGCTGCGCTCGACTCGCGCGGCTGCATCGCCTACGGAGAAGCGGGCGGACTCGTCGCGCTGATCGGCGTCGAGGACCTGATCGTCGTGCGCTCGGGCGCGGTCACGCTCGTGTGCCGCCGCGACCGCGCGCAGGACGTGAAGAAGCTCGTCGAGCGCCTCGCGGCCGAGCGTTCGGAACACCTGTGAGCGCCGCCGCGCGCAAGGCGGTGCTGGCCATCGACCACGGCACGAAACGCTGCGGTTTCGCCGTCGCGGACGCGCTGCGCATCACCTCGCTGCCCCTCGCGCCGTTCCGCGGGCCGGGCCATTCGCCCGAGTTGCTCGCCTTCATCGCCGGCCTGCTGCGCGAGCGCGACATCGACACCTTCCTCGTCGGCTGGCCGTTCAACATGGACGGCACCTCGAGCGGACGCGCGGCCGACGTGCGGAAGTTCGTCGACGAGTTGCGCGCGCGCTTTCCGGCGCAGCGCGTGATCCGCTACGACGAGCGCCTCACGACGAAGGCCGCCGAGGAGCTGCTCCGCGACGCCCAGGTCCCGCCGGCTCGGCGGCGTGAATTGCGCGACAGTTTCAGCGCGCTCGTGCTGCTGCGCGACTGGCTCGCCTCGGGAGAGCCCGTCGAGCCCAGCGGCTCCGAGTTCTGAGCGCTTCGAGGAGCGGCGCGCCGAGCAAAAAAAGGCGTTCCACGCCCGCAGGGAGGAGCGGTGCGTGGAACGCGCGGGGCGCCACGCGAGCCGGGCGGCGGCTCGCGTGCGGACGTCGCCGGCCCGCAGGCCGGCTGTGGGTTCACTTGACGAGCACGTCGAGCTCGACCGCCATCTGGTTCAGGCCTTCGACGGACTTGCGCGCCGATTGCACGCCGGTCGTGGTGCTGTCCGCGGCGCGCGCGACGGCGTTGATGCTGCTCGCGATCTCTTCGCCTGCGCGGACCGCCTCGGAGAGGTTGCGGCCGATCTCGCCGGTCACCGCGGTCTGCTCTTCGACCGCGCCCGCGATCGAGGTCTGCAGCCCATTGATCTGCTCGATGATGCGCGCGATCTCGCCGATCGCCTCGACCGCCTGACGGGTGTCCGCCTGGATCGATTCGATGCGCCGCGCGATGTCTTCGCTCGCTTGAGCGCTCTGCTTCGCGAGTTGCTTGACCTCGTTCGCGACCACCGCGAACCCGCGGCCCGATTCGCCGGCGCGCGCCGATTCGATGGTCGCGTTGAGGGCGAGCAGGTTGGTCTGCTGCGCGATCTCGGTGATGGTCTTGATCACCTTGCCGATCTCGCGGCTCGACTCGCCGAGCTTGCCGATCGTTTCGTTGGTCTGGCGCGACATGCCCACCGCCTGGCCGGCGACCTTCGCCGCGTCGGCGGTGCTGCCCGAGATGGACTTGATGCTCGAGGTCATCTCCTCGATGGCCGCCGCGACCGTCTGGTTGTTGCGCGCGACCTGCTCCGCCGCCGCCGCGACGCCGCGCGCCTGGTTGCTCGATTCGGACGCATCGGTCGCGATCTGCGTCGTGACGTCCGTCAACTGGTGCGAGGATTCCGCGAGGCGTGCCGAGGTGGCGCGTATTTCGCGCCGCGCAGCGACCTGTTGAGTGATTTCCGTCGCGAACTTCACGACCTTGCACGGCCGGCCCGACGGATCGAGGATCGGGTTGTAGGTGGCCTGGATCCAGATCTCGCGGCCGCCCTTGGCCAGGCGCTTGAACTCGCCGCGGTTGAACTTGCCAGTGGCAAGGTCGGGCCAGAAGCGGCGGTACTCGGAGCTCGCACGGTACTCCGCGTCGAGGAACATCGAGTGGTGCTTGCCCACGATCTCGTCCAGCGTGTAGCCCAGCGCTCCGAGGAAGTTGGCGTTCGCGGTGCGGATCGTGCCGTCGAGCTCGAACTCGATCACCGCCTGCAGCCGACCGATGGCTTCGATCTGTCCGTGCCAGTCCGCCGCTCTCTGCTTCGCAGCCGTGATGTCAGAGGCGAGCTTCACGACCTTGTAAGCCCGCCCCGCCGCGTCGAGCACCGGGTTGTAACTGGCCTGGATCCACACCTCGCGGCCGCCCTTGGCCATGCGCCGGAACTCGCCCGCGAAAAACTTCCCCGCGGCAAGTTCGGTCCAGAAGCGACGGTATTCGGCGCTCGCGCGCTGCTCCGCGTCGACGAACATCGAGTGGTGCTTGCCCACGATCTCCTCGCGCGAATAGCCGAGGGCCGCAAGGAAGTTGGCGTTCGCGTCCAGGATCGTGCCGTCGAGTTCGAACTCGATCACGGCCTGGGAGCGTCTCAGCGCGTCGAGTTGGGCCTGCACGTCCGCCAGCTTGGCCTCGTCGTGCGACGCGCTCGGAAGTGCGGGAGCTTGCGAAGGGTCGGTTCGGGTGGGCATCGGGCGAGCCTTGGGGGATGGGCGGATTGGGAACGTCCGAGCTCGTCGAGTCGCCCGAGCAAACTCTTGAGCGAGATCGGGGGCCCCAGCCCTGAAACACCGCGCACGTCCCGCGCCCGAGACCGGGTCGCCCCGCGCGACTCCGCGCGACCCCGAGCGCTCGGGGACCCTTCGACGGCGCTTCGCCAGCGCACCGAGCGCGGCCATCCCGATTGCCCGTTCGCGCGCGCCCCCCGCCTCCGCCCGGCAGGGTGAGCCTGGCTAATTCTCGCGCGCGGCGAGCCAGCTCGCGATTTCGGTCGCCGTAGAGCGCCAGTCGAGCTCGTGGAGCAGGTCGTGGCGCGCCCCGGCCTTGACGCGCACTTCGAGTCCGGGGCCGACCAAGCCGCGCGAGATCTGCGGGTCGCTGACGCGGTCGTCGGCGCCGTGCAGCAAGAGCGTCGGGCACGCGACCTCGGCCACACGGCGTTCCAGATCCGCCGCGAGTTCGGCGGCCTGCTGCGCCGCGCGCAGCGTGATCGCGTCGTGCACCAGCGGATCGGCGCTCCAGCGCGCGCGTTGCTCCGCGTCGCTCGTCAGCCCATCGAGCTCGAGGCCGATGCGTCCCGCCGCCGTCGAGTCGGGCTTCTTGAAGAGCTTCATCAACCCGCCCGCGGCCTTCGGCGGCTCGAACTTCGGCCGCCAACGCGGAGCGAGCAACACGAGCGCGGCGACTTCGCCCGGGCGTTCGAGTGCAAAGCGCAGCGCGTAGAGCGCGCCGAGTCCCTGCCCGATGAGCGCCTTCGGCGCGACGGGCAAACGGTACGCGAGGTGCTCCTGCACGCTCGCGAGGTCGCGCACGACCTCCTTGATCCCGGCGCTGTGGCCGCGTGCGCCCTCGGATCGGCCGTGGCCGCGCAAGTCGGGCAGCGCGACCGCCCAACGCTCGGCTGCGAACACGTGCGCGCACTCGAGGTAGCGCGCGCCGTGGTCGCCCGCGTCGTGCACGATCGTCACGCCGCCGCGCGGCTCGCCGTGCGCCGCGATCTCGAGCACGTGCAGCAGGAACAGCCCGCCGGCCTTGTGCGAAAGCCCCGCGCCTTCGTCGCCGTCGGCGGTGGACTCGCGCAGCTCGAGGTAGGTCGTCAGCGGTTCGGGCAGCGTCATGTGGATCGAACTCGCGCTAGCGGCCGACGTATTGGCCGCCGTTTTCCTCGGCGATGCGGCGCATGAGCACGGCGTCGTGCGCATCCGACAAACCGATGGTGTGGATCGTGATGCGCGCGCTCTGGTTGCGGCTGCGGATGAAGGCCAGGATCTCGTCGCGGTCCGTCGTCACGCCCACCGTCGCCTTGCCGTCGGTGAGCAGGTAGATCGTGTCGATCGAAGGGTTCGTGAACGCGTCGCCGCCGCTCGCGCCCGCGACCTCGAAGGCGCGCTCGAGGGCGCCGTAGATGTTCGTTCCGCCCACGGCGTCGCTGGACTCGATGAACTTCGAGAGCGCGAGGCGCTTGTCGGGCGCCATCTCGACCAGCTCGTCGGCCCAGGCCCACACGTCGCTCGCGAACAGCACCAGGTTGAACCGCGCGCCGTCGCGCAGGCCGCCGACCGCTTTCAACAAGTCGCGCTTGGCGACGTCGAGGCGCGAGCTCTCGCTGGCGCCCGGGGTGTCGTAGGGCCGCGACGGATCGTCGGTCGGGTTGTTCTTCGGCGTCATCGAGAACTTCATCGAGCCCGAGAGGTCGAGCACGAACAGCACGCGCTGGCTCTCGGTGCTGATGCCGAAGAAGGTCACGCCGCGCTGCTCGTCCGCCGCTTCGAGCGCGGTCTTGACCGGCGCCTCGGCCGCCACGACGAAGGCCGCGCCGTTCTCCTTCCACCAGCGCCGCCAGAGCTCGACGTTGCCGCGGAAATCCTGCGCGGTGAGCGACGTCAGCGCGCGCCCGATGTCGGAGCGCAAGCGGCCCTCTTCCTTGTCGAGGCGCTCGATCAGCGGCTCGATCGCCGCCTTCGAACGCAACTTCGCGAGCGTCGTCGCCGCGCTCGAGCGCACGAGCCAGTCGGAGTGGTTCAAGTGCTTCTCGAGCAGCACGCCCTCCGCGGACGCGTCGCCGAGCGCCGCGAGACCCTCGTGCAGCACGGCGATCGCCGCCGGATCCTTCTCGGCCTCGAACAACGCGCGCACGCGCGCGCGGATCTCGTCGCCGGTGGTGCTGGCGAGCAACGTGAGCAAGCTCAGCCGCGCGCCGTTCTTGGGCTTGGCGACGAGGCTGAGCACCTTCGAGAGCGACTTCTCGAGCTCCTTGCCGCTCTCCTTCGAGAGCGCGCGTCCGCCGGCGCGCGCGGCGAAGGCGACGAAGGCGTCGAGCCGCGTCTGCGTGCGCAACACCTCCGACGCTTCGCGCTTGATGCGCTCGTACTGATCCTGCGTCGCGGCAGCCGTGCGCCCCTCGTTCGCCGCCGCCTCGGCCTGCATGCGGCGCTCCATCTTGCGCACGTCCTCGACGGTCTTCGAATAGCGCGACTGCAGCTTCGCGCGCTCGGCGTGGGCCTTGTCGATCAGCTCGACGATGCGCAGCGCCGTGCCCGGCAATCCCAGGCGTCCCACGAGATCGACCGCCGCCGCGCGCACGCCCCATTCGGGATGCTCGACCGCGTCCTGCCAGGCCTGGTCCTCGGCCTTCTTGCGCGGGCTCGGCTGCAGCGATTCCATCAGCCGCGCCATGCCCTTGGAAAGCTGTTCGCTCCATGGATCGAACTCGTCGCGCTTGCGCGTGGCGGCGTCGAGTTCCTTGCGCAGCTCCGCGACGCGTTGCTCCTCGCGCTCGATGCGGTTCTTCGCCGACGGTTCGCGCTCGGCGAGTTCGCGCAGGTTCGCCACGACGATCTGGCGCCGCTCCACGGCGTAGGCGAGGTCGCGCGCCGTGCTGCGCGCCTCCTCGAGCTCGGTGCTCACGCGCGAGAACTCCGCGATCAGCGAGCCCATCGCACGCGCGTCGGCGAGCGCGACGAGGCTCTCGAGCGCCGCGCGTCGTTGCTCGGCCGTTCCAGCCGCCGAGGCGCGCACGAACTCGCTCTGCGCGGCGGGGAACTTGTCCTGGAGGGAGGCGCGCGGCGACGTTGCGCTCGACGCGTTCAGCGGGGCGCCGAGCAGCGCCAGGAAGAGAGCCAGGGCGGCGATCATGCGGTGGGAGACGATGGGAGACGGGACGGCAAACCGCACAGGCTACAGCGCTTGGCAGGGCGGTGCGACGCGCGCGCCCCGCAGTAGCGAGCAGCGGCGCCCCGGCCTACGATGCGCGCGGCATGAGTCGCCCAGGCGGCCGCTCGCAGAAGCCTTCACGGGCTCGAGCGGGAGGAAAGTCCGGGCTCCACGGGTCAGGGTGGTTGCTAACGGCAACCGGTCGCGAGACCAGGGAAAGCGCCACAGAAAACAAACCGCCGCACGGCGCTTCGGCGACGGACGGTAAGGGTGAAACGGTGCGGTAAGAGCGCACCGCGGGCTTGGTGACAAGTCCGGCACGGCAAGCCCCACCCGGAGAAAGACCAAATAGGAGAGGCGATGCCGCTGACCCGCGGCGCGCGCAAGCACAGCCCCTCGGGTAGGTCGTTTGACGCGGCGCGCGAGCGCCGTGCTTAGAGAAATGGTCGCCCCGTGGCGCGCGAGCGCCGCGGACAGGACCCGGCTTACAGGGCGACTCATGCCGCTTCTCCGCGCTCTCGCCGGCGCCGTCCGATTTGCGCCGCTGCCGCACCCACAAGATGTTGGGGGGTGCGATTCCTGCGAGCCCAGCATCTTGACAGATCCGGGGGTCCATGGAGAATCGGTCCAGCGCGCCCCGAACGCGCCGCGCCCCCCGGCGCTTGTGATTCCGCCTGCCTGATTTCGTTTGGCCCGATTCCGCTCGGCCCGATCCCTCCCTGCCGGGTCCCACCCCGCGCCCTTGCGGCCCCGCCGCCCGCGCGAGTTCCGAGCCGACCCGCCGCCTCCGCGCCGCCCCCCCTGCGCAGGCTTCCGGCGCCGGCCCCGCGCGCCTCGCGGCTCGCCGCCGACCCCGTTCCGTGACGTCCCGTCTCCTGCCCCAGCCTCGAGCCACTGCCGTGGAATTCGTCTTCGTCGTGCCGCGCCGGGAGTTGTTCCCCGACCACTACCCGCAGGGTTTCCAGCCCTTCGGTGACGCGTTTCCGCTCGCGCGGCTCGTCGACGCCGTGGAGCGCCACGGTTTCTTCGTCGAGCGCGCGCGCGCCGAGATCTGCCCCGAGTGGAAGCAGATCATTCCCTACAACGTCGTGCTCGTGGGCGGCGAAGTCTTGCTGCTGCGTCGCACGGCGCGCGGCGGTGAAGCGCGCTTGCACGACAAGCTCACCATCGGCGTCGGCGGACATCTCAATCCGATCGACCTCGACGAGCGTGCGACGGGGCGCAATCCCCTGGCTCTCGGCACGCGGCGCGAACTCGAGGAGGAGCTCGCGATCGACGGTGAATGGGACGTCGAGCCGATCGGCTTGATGAACGACGACTCCAATCCGGTGGGCGCGGTCCACCTCGGAGTCGTCCAGCGCGTCCGCGTGCGCGGCCGCGTCGAGATCCGCGAGAAGGACGTGCTCGAGGGCCGCTTCGTGCGGCCCGAAGAGCTCACGCAGCGCCGCCTCGACGGCGCGAACTTCGAGACTTGGTCCGCCAAGCTCGTCGAACACCTGTCCGCGTGGCTGCCGAGCGTTTCGAACGCACCGGCCGGCGCCACGCTCACGCCGCTGGCTTCGCCGGCGACGCGTTGAAGCGAACGGCGCGCCGATGCCTGCGCGCGCGCCGTCCGACCCAAGCGCACCCCCAAGTCCGACCGCACTCCCACGCCGCCGAGCGACTGCCACGCTCCGGCCCATCGAACGGACACCATGAAGACCCGCACCTCGTCCGATTCGCAGCGCCTGTACGACCTGCTCCTCTCCGCGCGCACCGCCGACAAGGTCACGCTCTACTTCAAGGACGGCCGCGTGCTCCACGGCGCGCTGATCTTCAACCCGCTCAAGGGCGCGGGGCGTGTGATCAATATCGATCAGGAGCTGTCGGTCGACTTCCGCCTCGATCAGTTGCGCGACCTGCGCTTCTGAGCGCCGCCAAAACCTTCGCATTCCGCGGCTCCGCGGCGTCTAGTTCCGTTGCGCGCCAGGTGCGCGGCGCGGATCGGGCGGCATTTCGGGCTCGAGGTCGACGTCGAGCGCGTCCGCGATGCGGTTGATGTAGTTGAAGTACGCGACGACGGCCGCCGCATCGTGGATCGCGCGGTCGTCGAGCCCCGTCTGGCGCAACCGGGCGACATCGCTCTCGAGCATGCAGCCGGGCGCGCGAGTGAGCTTCTCGGCGAAGGCGCAGAGCGCGGCGTCGACGCTCGAAAGCTGCGCGCCGCGCCAATCGACGGCCAGCGCCGCGAGCAGCGTCTCGCGCACGGCGTCGTCGAGGTCGGAGATCTCGGCACGGAGATCCCACAGGTGCGCGTGCAGTCAGTAGTGGCAGTCGTTCGCGCGGCTCGTGACGACGGCGAGCATCTCGCGCTGGCGGCGCGAGAGCGGGGACGAGCCGTGCATGAGTTGCTTGTAGAGCTCGAGCGACGCGTCGAGCACGCGCGGGTTGGCGCTTTGCACTTGCAGGATCTGGTACACGCGGCCGGCGCGCTTCACCGCCGCGTCGTACAGCTCGCGCAGCTTTCCCGCGGCGTGCGCCGGCCGCACGATCTCGATCCAACTCATCGCGCGAGCGCCTCGACGCGGACTTCGCAGTTGTAGTCGGGCACGCCGCCGCCCGGGTCGACGATGCCGTGCGGAATCAGGCCGTTCACTTCGGGCCAATGGGCCTGCAACGTGCCCGAAGCGACCGGCGCGAGGAACACGCGGCCGCGGAACTCGCCGAGCTCGTTCTGCAGGCGGATCGGTTGATCGGGGGCGAGCCCGAGGCGCCGCGCGTCCGCCTCGTTGATGAACACGTGGTCGCGGTCGGCGCCGGTGAGCGGGTCGCGCTCCTCCTGGATCATCGAGTTGAACTGCTTGCCGCGGCGCGTCGCGAGCACGAAGCGTTCGCGGTCGAGGCGCGGGCGCGCGTCCGGCTTCACGTCGGCGAAGTGCGCCTTGCCGTCGCTCGTGTCGAACTTGCGGCCGGCGCACAGCATGGGTCCGCCCCACTGGAACTGATCGCCTTGCCGCGTGAGCTTCTCGATGCCGGCGTAGCTCGGCGCCGCGCGCGGGATCTCCGCGCGGATCGCGGCCGCGTCGGCGAAGTGCACGCGCTCGTAGCGCTCGGGCCGCACGGCCTTCGCGAAGTCGAGCAGCATGCGCCACTCCGATTGAGCTTCGCCCACTTGGTGGCCCGCGATGTAGGGCGAGAAGATGACGCGCCGCTCGGTGCTCGTCTCGGTGCCGCCGCCTTCCTGCTCGTAGCGCGTGCGCGACGGAAGCACGTAGACGACGCCCTCGTCGCTCGCGGAATCGACGAACATCTGCTTGGTCAGCACGATGTCGGTGTGCACGCGCACTCCGATGCGCGAGAGCGCGTGCGCGATGCGCTCAGGCTCGGGCAGCGTCTCGAGGAAATTCCCGCCGATGCAGTACAGGCCGTCGAGCTCTCCGCGGTGCGCGGCTTCGAGGTACTCGACCGTCGTCAAACCGTTCGTGCGAGGGACCTCGAAGCCCCACAGCTCCGAGAAGCGCGCCGCGCTGCGCTCGTCGATCGGCACGCCGCCGGGAAACGCCGTCGAGTAGGCGCCCATCTCCGCGCCGCCCTGCACGCCGGAGTGGCCGCGGATCGGCATGAGGCCCGTGCCCGGCCGGCCCACCCACTCGCGCAGCAGGCCGAGGTTCGCGATCGCGCGCACCGTGTCGGCGCCGTGCGCGTGCTGCGTCACGCCCATCGACCACACCAGCACTCCGCGCTCGGCGCGCGCGCACTCGTCGGCGAAGGCTTCGACCTCGGCGCGCGTCGTTCCGGCCGCGGCGGCGAGCTGGTCGACGGAGTGGCGCTCGAGCTCCTGGCGCAGCGCGTCGAAGCCCGTCGTCGCCTGGGCGATGAACTCGTTCGCGATCGCGCCGCGCTCGATCAGGAGCTTCGAGACCGCGCTCAAGAACGCGAGGTCGCCGCCGACCTGCAGCAGGAAGAAGCGGTCGGTGAGCTTCGAGCCGAAGAGCGCCGAATCGACGTTCGACGGCACCCAATAACGCTCCATCCCCGGTTCGCGGTACGTGTTCAGCATCAACACGCGCGCGCCGCGCTTGCGTGCTTCGTGCAGGAACTTCGTCGCCACCGGCTGATCGTTCGCCGGGTTCGAGCCGATGAAGACGATCAGGTCCGCCTTGTACCAATCGGTGTACGAGCAGGTCGTCGCGGCGACGCCGATCGTGCTCTTGAGGCCGGCGGAACTGGGGCTGTGGCACAGCCGCGCGGAGTTGTCCACCGAGTTCGATCCGAGGTAGCGCATCACCTTCTGAGCGACGTAATAGACCTCGTTCGTGACGCCGCGGCTGGTGACGAACATGCCCGTGCGCCGCGGATCGATCCGGCGCCAGCGCGCGCCGACATCGCGCCAGACCTCGTCGAAGGTCACGCGCGTGAAGCCGCGCTCGCCGCGCCGCCGCCGCAGCGGATGCGCGATGCGGCCGAGGTCGCGCAGCTCCTTCGAGGTCCTCGCGCGCAAGGCTTCGACGTCGTCGAGATGTTGCGCGTCGAGAGCTCCCATCGTGTTCAGACGCAGCAGATTGAGCCGCACCAGGCACAAATGCGTCCCGTCGAGCGTCCAGTCCTCGAGCCCGGTCGTGCCGAGCGCGCAGCCGTCGCAAACGCCGCGCGAGAGCACGCGCCAGGCGTAGGTGAGGTTGTCGCGGTTGCGCCACGCGATGCGCAGCATCTCGCGGAAGTGGTGCGGCTTCGTCTCGCCGAGTCCGAAAGGCGTGAGCGAGTGGATCCGCTCGAAAAAACCGGGGCCAGTTCGAGTCATGAGTTGCGGCCGAGTCTAGCGAAACCCGGCATTCGCCACCCACGCGCCGAGCGCGTCGCCGTGCCGCGCCGCGCGCGTCGCGCAACGCTGGCAAAGCTCCGCGAGTTCGAGGCGCGCCGTGAACGCGTAGTGCTCGGCGAAGCGCGCGTACCACACCGCTCGCGTGTGCTCGGCGTCGGCGCAGATGCGCAGGACGACGCGCCGTCCGATCGCGCCGCGGGCGCCGGCGAGCAGCGCCGCGAGCCAGCGCCGACGCCGGCTGTCCGTCGCCGGAGTCGCTCCGGCGAGCTCGAGCACGCGCTGCACGTCGGCGATCTGTTCGCGCTGTTCCTCGGCGAACTCCGCGAGCACTCCCGCGAGCTCAGGGTCGCGCCGGTCGCGCGCGAGCCGCGCGTAGAGCGCCCGCGCGCCGAACTCCGCCTTCAGGGCGAGCTCGAGTTCGCGTTCGAGCGCCGGCTCGCGCGCCGGCTTCAAGGCTGGCTCTTCACCAGAGCGCTCTCGATCGCGCGCCGCTGGCGCGGCTCGACCGTCTCCGCGTAGCGGCGTTGGAGCACCGCGCGCGCCGCGGGATCGCCCACTTCCCCCAGCGCGTCGATGGCCGCGTTCTGCAGGCGGTACCACGGGGTTTCGGCGAGAATCTCGACGAACGCCTGCCGCGCGCGCGGCCACTTCGGCGCGCGCCGCGCAAGCTCGCGAACGGCCATCTCGCGCGGACTGGAGCGGAGCTTGCGATCGAGGGCGGCGCGCAAGAGACGCTCGTCCACGTCGCGGCCCGGGATCGTCGCCAGCGCTCGAAGCAGGTGGGCGCGCAGCGCATCGTGCGGCGAGTCGGCCCCCGCCAGTTGCTCGGCGATCCAGCGCTCGGCGCGGTCCGGATCCGCGCCCGCGAGCAAGCGCGCCGCCGCGCCCATCGTCGCGTAGCTGAAGCGCGCCTCGTACTGCTGCAGCGCGAAGCTGGCGAACTTCTCGCGCGTTTCCCAGCGCGCCAGCGATTCGAGCGCCGCGACACGCACCGCCGCGCTCGCGTCCGAGCTCGCGGCGCGCATCAGCGCACGCGCGATCGGATGGTCGGGCTTGGTGTGCACGCGCGCGAAGGCCCGCGCCGCCGCGGCGCGCACCTCGGGGGTCGCATCGACGAGCCGCTCGAGAACGACTTCGACGATGCGCCAGCGCAGTTTGTCGTCGCGCGAGTCCGCGAGACGCTCGCCGAGTTCGACCAGCGCGTCGCGCCGGCCGTTGACGTCGTCGTCGTGCGCCGCGAGTGCGATCCACTCCTCGGTCGAACGCGCCAGCGCGACGCGCTTGGGGATCCAGCCGTGCTTGTCGAACACGACCCACGTCGGCCGCGTGCTCGCCGCGAGCTCGAAGCGCTGGCGGCGCTGGTCCAGCGTCACCCGCGTCGTCCGCGCCCCGGTCTCGTCGCGCACTTCGATGTCGACGGGGACCACGAACACGTGCGGCGTGCCGTCCGCCGACTTCTGCACCTGCTCGACGTCGACGTATACGCGTTGGCGCGGCGCGTCCCACGTCCAGTCGACCGCGATCTCGGGAAAGCCCGCGGCGCTCACCCACTGCTCGAAGAACAGCCGCAGGTCGAGGCCGCTCTCCCGCTCGAAGGCCGCGCGCAGGTCGTCGCTCTTCACGCTGCGCCCGACGTTGTCGGCGACATAGCGCTTCAAGCCGCGGAAGAAGGCCGGGTCGCCGACGACGAAACGCAAGAGGTGCAGCCGCGCGGCGCCGCCCGGATAGGCGTGGCCGCTCGTGAACAGGTCCATCGGGTCGCGGTAGGTGCTCCACACCGTCGGTCGCCGACCCTTGCCGACGTCCTGCGACAGGTAGCTCTCCTGCACGTCGCGCATCGACGCGCGGAACGCGTCGACTCCGTCGATCGCCTCGCGGTGGAGCTCGCTGAAGTACGTCGCGAAGCCCTCGTTGAGCCAGATCTCCGACCAGTCGTGGCACGTGAGCAAGTCGCCGAACCACTGGTGCGCCGCTTCGTGCGCGATCAGGTCGACGGGGTCGGAGTCGCGCCGGCCGAGCTCATCGGTCAGCACGGCGTCGGTAAGCGTCGTCGCGGTGACGTTCTCCATCCCGCCGAAGCGGAAGTTGTCGACGCACGACTGCGCGTACTTCGGCCACGGGTAGCGCAGGCCGGTGAGCTGGCTGAAGTGCTCGAGCACCTGCGGAGTCGAAGCGAGGCTCGGCTGGAGCACGTCGGCGAACTCCGGCGCGGCCCAGTACTCGAGCGCGACGCCGTCCCACTCCTCGCGCTCGACGAGCAACTCGCCCGCGACGAGCGTCGTGAGGTACGCGGGGTGCGCGGTGGTCATGCGCCAGCGCTCGGCGGCGCGTTCGCCGTCGAGTTCGACGCGATCGACAAACTCGCCCGCCGCCAGCGAACGCCAGGCGCGCGGCAGGACCACTCGGATCTCGCTGGTGGCGCGCTCGGACGGCGCGTCGAAGCACGGGAACCAGCCCGACGAGTCCTCGCACTCGCCCTGCGTGTAGATCTGCGTCGGAACGCCGTCGCGCTCGCGCACGAACCACATCCCGGTGCGCGGCGCGCCGCGGTAGCGCACTTCGAAACTCGCCAGCGCGCGCGGCGCGATCGCCTCGGCCGTGAAGAAGCGCAGCGTCGAGCCTTCCTGCTCGAACAGCAGCTCGCGCCCGCGCTCGTCGCGCACCGAGACGGCCTCGAGCTCGCGGAGATCGAGTTCGATCGAGGTGAGCGCCTTGTCGCGCGCGAACAGGCGCACCGTGCAGCGCCCAAGGAGGCTGCGCGTCTGCGGCAGGAGCTCGAGATCGAGCGCGTAGTGATCGACGTCGAAGTCGCTGCGGCGCGGCTCGTGCACGACCGGCTCGGGCGCGTCGAAGACGATCCGCGGGGTGTGGGCGCACGCGGCGCCGAGGCATGTGAGAAGCAGTCCGAAGAAGAGCGGGGCGCGCATGGAGACGGCCGAGTCTACGGCGCCGCGCGAGCGCGCCCACACGCCGCGGCCCGCGAGCTACCGCACGCCCTCGCCCAGAGGCACAATGCGCGGCGCGTGGAATTTCTGCTGGAGTGCATCGGGTTTCCGCCCGAGGTCGACCTCGACGGTTTGGTTTCGCTGGCTCGCGAGCGCGGTGAACGCGCGCCGTGGCGCGGACCGAACGGCGATCACCTGCGCCTCGCGCTCGGCGGCGGTCTCGAGGTGCGCGCCGATCGCGAGAGCGAGGCCCAGCCCTGGAGCGTGCATCCGTACTTTCAGTCGGAGCAGCGCCTGCGACTGGCCGTGGAAACCGTGCGGCGCGCGGCGGATTCGCACTACGACGCGCTCGTCGTCGGCTGGGCCAACCCGCCGCTCCAGGGCCACCCCGCGACGCACCCCGAGGCCTTCGCGCTCAGCGCCGTCGTGACCGACGCGCGCCGCCTGCCGCGCTCGCTCTCGCGCGGGCACGTACTGGCGGTCTCTCTCGCCGGGTTCGCGCTCGACGTCGAACGCATCGGCCCGCGCGAACTGTGCACCGCGCGGCGCGGACCGGCGCGGCGCTTCGAAGACGGCGGCTGGGTGCAGCCGCTCGGCGGCCCCGACGACCCGGGCGGATGCGTCGAACTCGCGCTGTGCGTCGAACGCCTCGAGGAGCGCACGAACCCGCTCACCGGCGCGCGCGTCACGCTGCTCGAAGCGCGCACGCCGCACCGGCCGCTGACGCTGTTCGCGAGCCCGTGGCAACTCGAAGTCGACCAGCTCGACCCGCCGCGACCCGGCGCTTGGATCCGCGGCGTCTTCCTGCTCACCGGGCGCATCGCGGGCGGCCTGAAGCCTGCCGCCGAGCGCGCGGGCGCGAGCTTCGGCTAGCGACTCGGTCGACTGCGCCGGACCGAGCCGTCGAGCCGAATTCCTTTGCTCACTTCGCCAAGCCGACCGCGCGCAGCACCCTGCGGGCCTCCGCGGCCTTCACACCGGCGCGCACGACGATCTCAACCTGCAGCGCGTCGTCGCCGTACTCGACGGCGGCGTGGCCCAGCGCCGCATCGCCGCCCGAAAGCTCGCGCGCGCTCGCGATCAGCGCCGGCACGCGCATGGACATGGCGCCGTAGAACTCCGCGGCATCGCGCTCGCTGTCCCAGCTCGTCACCCACCGCAAGACGCTCGCGGCGCCTTCGCCTCGGAGCAGGATCGCGCGGTCGCCGCCCCAGCCGCGCGCGACGTCGTGCGTGAACTTCATGCCGAGGATCGCCGTCTGTCCGCCTTCCATCGACAGCCCGCCGCGATCCTCGTCGGGGCTCGCGACGATCGAGAGCGCGAGTTCGCCGAGCGTGTCCTCGCACCCGACCTTCCAGCCGGTCGGCAACTCGCCGACGACGTACGCTACACGCACCGGCTCATCGAGCTTCGCGGCATTCCAATAGCGCTCGGGGTGCAGCACTTGCTCCGTCGAGCGCGGCGGCTTCTCGAACGCCGCGGCGATGTCGGCGTTGTCGACGATCTCGAGCTGCGCCGACATCCAGTTCTCCGTGCGGTTCAAGAACGCGTTTCCCTGCATGTACGCGGCGAAGGTCGGCCTCCAAAGCCAGGCCGGCGCGGTGGCGAGCGACTCGAGCTGCAGCGACTGCGATTCGAGTAGCGCCTGCGGGTCGAGCAACTTGGCGTTCTGCACCATCCAGCGGTTCATCACGCTGGTGCCCGAGCCTTCGACCACCGCCTGAAACGCTTGCACGCGGTCGGTATCCGAGCCGAGCTTCTCGAGCGTGCCGTCGATGTCGTAGAGCTGGTCGTCGAGCGCGTGCGCGAGCTCGTGCGCCATCACGATGCGCGCCAGATCGCGCGGGCACGAATCCATCAGCGCGAAGGAATCCGTGTCGGGGTCGTAGAAGCCCGCGACTTGCGCGGCCAGGAACTCGATCTGCACCGCGGCGAGGTCGAGCTCGGGCGGGAGCACGCCGAGCAGCTTGGCGACCTGCTCGTCGGCATCGAGGCGCGACTTCTCGGTCGACTTCTCGGTTCGCACGCGGATGTACTCGATCAAGTCCTCGCGCGAGGAGACGCGCACCGCCACCGGCGCCTTGAAGCGCTCGCCGCGCAGCCCTTCGATCTGTCCTTGGATCTCGAGGCTCGCGCGTTCGAGATCGGCCTGCGACCAGAACGCCTGCAGTTCGCTGGAGGGTTGCCCCTGCGGCGCCGCGGGCTCGGCGAGTGCGAGGGAAAGAACGAGGCCGGCAGTTCCGATCGAGGCGAAGGTTCCGAACGTCATGGTCGGCGCACGATAGCGCGGCCGCGCGGCGTTGCCTCGCGCGCCCGCGGCTGGCACGATTGCGCGCGCGCGGCCGGCACGATTGCGCGCGCGCTGCCCGAGAATCGTCGACGCGTTTCGAACCGAGCCCTCCGTCATGAGCCCCACCGCATCCGCCGCCCCCATCGCCCCCGTCGACCTGGCCGCCGAGCGCGCCGAGCTGGGGCCCGCGCTGTACGAAGCGGTGAAGCGCGTGCTCGACTCGGGCAAGTACGTGCTGGGGCCGGAGGTCGAAGCCTTCGAACGCGACTTCGCGAAGTTCCACGGCGTCGCGCACGGCGTCGCGCTCGGCACCGGCACCGACGCGCTGTGGCTCGGCCTGCTCGCGCTGGGCGTGAAGCCCGGCGACAGCGTCGTGACCAGCCCCTTCACGTTCTTCGCCTCGGCCGCCTCGGTGGCGATGATCGGAGCGACGGTGCGCCTCGCGGACGTCGACTACGACACGGCGCTGCTCGACCCCGCTAAATCCGAGGCCGCGATCGACAAGCGCACGACCGCGCTCCTGCCCGTGCACTTGTACGGCCAGCTCGCCGACATGCGCGCCTTCCGCGCGCTTGCGGACAAGCACAAGCTCGCGCTGCTCGAAGACGGCGCGCAGGCGCACGGTTCGAGCCGCGATGGAACGACGTGCGGAATGCTCGGCGACGCCGGCACGTTCTCGTTCTACGTCACGAAGAACCTCGGCGCCGCGGGCGAGGGCGGACTCGTTCTCACCCAGCGCGCGGACGTCGCGACCGCATTGCGCCAACTGCGCGACCACGGGAGCCCCGCGAAGTACGTGCACGCGCGCATCGGCACGAATTCGCGCCTGCAGGCGCTCCAAGCCGCGATCTTGAACGTCAAGCTGCCGCACCTCGCGCGCTGGAACGCGCGCCGCCGCGAACTCGCCGCGCGTTACGACCGCAACTTCGCCGGCCTCGACGCCGTCGCGCCGCTGAAGGTCGAAGCGGGCGTCGTGCACACCTACCACCAGTACACCGTGCGCATCCGCGGCGAACGCACGCGCGACCAGGTGCTGGCCGATCTCGCCGCGCAGCAGATCTTCGCCGGTGTGCACTATCCGCACCCCGTGCACCTCCAAGAGGCCGCGAAGCCCTGGGGCTACGGCCCCGGCGACTTCCCGAACGCCGAACGCCTCGCGCGCGAGGTGCTCTGCCTCCCCGTGCACCCGTTCCTCTCCGACGCGGACGTCGACCGCGTGAGCGAGGCAGTGCGCGCGGCCGCGCGCGCCTAGCAGTCCGTTGAAGAAGTGCTCCGTGTGCGATTCCGACCCGGGCGCGTCGGATCAAGGAGGTCGGACCACAGTTGAATCGCGATTCAACGAGGATCCGCCGACGCAGAGCCGGCGTGTCCGGGCGCGGAAGCGCGCCGGATGACTTCTTCAACGGGCTGCTAGGACCTAGTTCGCC
>CALFYL010000012.1 GCA_937952135.1 uncultured Planctomycetia bacterium | reverse complement strand
GCGCGGCGTGCAGCGCATCCTCGAAGAGCAGATCGTGCGCGGCGATCCGCTCAGCGTCGGCGGCTGGAGCTACTTCTATCCCGACGGCGCCGTCTTCGATCGCTGGCCGCGCGCCTCGATCACCGCGTGGCAGGTCATGGCGCTCGAATCGGCGCGTCTGGGCGGCATCGAGGTGCCCGACGCGGCCTTCGACCGCGCCGCGGACTTCCTGCGCGGCGCTTGGGACCAGGAACTCGGCCGCTTCCGGTACAGCCACGATCCGCAGCGCCTGCGTTCGGGCTACGCGACGCTTCCGGGCTCGACGCCCGCGGCGCTCTTCGCGCTCTCGCTGCTCGGCGAAGACCTGGGTTCGCCGCGCTGGAGCGACGCGGTTGGCTTCGTGAGCGCCTGCGCGCCCGAGGCCTACCGTTGGGACGGCGAACGAGCCTTCGTCGAACGCGGGAGCGGCAACCTCTACTTCTGGTACTACGGCAGCCTTGCGTTGCTGCGGCGCGGCGGGGCGCCGTGGGAGCGCTGGAACGTCGCGCTGAAGGAAGCGCTGCCTCCCGCGCAGGAAGGCGACGGTTCGTGGCCGCCCCTCGACGTGTACGGCGAGTACGCCGGGGACGACGACCGCGACCGCGTCTATTCGACGGCGATGTGCGTGCTGTCGCTGGAGGTCTACTACCGCTACTTCACGCCGCTTTTGAAGGTCCGCTGATGTTCGCCGTCACCGTTGCGAGCCGCATCCGTAGCACCGCCGCCGCGTACGAAAGCCCTACTCAGTTTCGTGCGGACCCATCTGGCGCCCGCGGCGCGGCGCTGGTACTACCTAGGTAGTCGAGCGGCCCGCAGCGCCCAGCTCGCGAAACGAACCGCCACGCCGAGCCCCGCTCACGACCCGCCAACCCCGAGTCACGAGATGAAAGACAAAGACCGCGTCCACCACTTGGGCGAGTTGCAGCACGCGATCATGCGCGTGCTTTGGACCGAGCGCGAAGCGACCGTCGCGCGCGTGTACGAGGCCCTGCCGCCGGAGCACCGCCGCGCGCTGACGACGATCGCGACGATGCTCACGAAGATGGAGCGCAAGGGCGTGGTGACGCACCGCTCCGAGGGGCGGCAGTTCATCTACGAGCCCGCCGTGGAGGAGAAGGACGTGAAGCGTTCGATGGTCGAGGACTTGACCGAGCGCTTGTTCGACGGCGACGTGGCGGCGCTCGTGTCGCACCTGCTCACCGAGCAGGAGATCGAGCGCGACGAACTCGCGCGGCTGCAGCGATTGATCGAGGCGCGTCGCAAGGGGGAGAAAGGTCATGGACGCAAGTGAACTCGCCCTGCAGGGGCTCGCGTTCGTTCTGACTTACGCCATCCACAGCACGCTGCTCCTCGGGCTCGCGTGCGTGATCGCGCCGCGGATCGCGCGCTCGCTCGCCCTGCGCGAGCGGGTGTGGAAGACCGCGATGTTCGGCGGGATCTTCACCGCGCTCGTGCAAGTCGGCGCGAGCATGGAGACGCCGCTGTTCCACTGGACTCTGCGGCCGCAGGACGCTGCGCAGGAGAGTCTGGCGGCAGCGACGGACCCCAGCGAGCGACTCGGCGCGCGCTCGGGCGTTGCGGAAGGCGTCGAACTGCCGAGTTCGAGCGCGCCGACTGCGAGCGCCCCGACTGCGGGCGTCTCGAGTGTGGACAGCGCACGGCGCGCGGCGTCCGAGCTCGCGCCGGCGGAGCCGCGCCAGGTTCGCGCGCGGAACCCGATGCCGGGCGCGTCCGCGTCGCCGGGGCAACCGATGGCTTCCGGGCCGCAGACTTCGGACGACGAGGCGCTGGCGTACGAATCGGGCGTCGCGAGCGCGCCGGGCGAGTCGATGGACTCGGACTCGGCGCGAAACCCGGACGCTGCACCGCGGGCGAACCGCGACGGAAGCGCCGCAGCGACGACGGTCGAGCGCGATCCAAGCGCTCGCGCAATCGACGCGCCGAACGCCGTCGAGGCTCCGCTCGCGGCGTCCGCCGCCGGGGCCCCTTCGTTCACCGCGCGCTGGCGCGAGTGGACCGCCCACGGTCTTCTCGCGTGGGCCGCGTTCGGCGCCTGCGTGCTCGCGCTGTTCGCTGCGATGTGCCTGCGGCTCGCGCGGCGCATGCGCGGTCGCAAGGAGCTGGACGCCGGTCCGCTGCGCGACGCGCTCGACCGGCTTCTGCCGCAAGCGTTCCCGGCCGGCCGCCGCGTGCGGCTCTACGTCGCGCCCGAACTGCGCGCCCCGGTGAGCTTCGGCTTCGCGCGCTTTGCGATCTGCGTGCCGCCGCGCGCGCTCGCGGAGCTCAGCGCCGACGAACAGGAGAGCATGCTGGCGCACGAACTCGCTCACTTGATGCGCCGCGATCCACTCTGGCTCTCGCTGGCCTGGCTCGTCGAGCGCCTGTTCTTCTTCCAGCCGCTGCACCGCGTCGCGCGCGCCGAACTCCACGACCTCGCGGAGCTCGCGTGCGACGACTGGGCCGCGCGCCGCACGGGAAATCGGCTCGCGCTCGCGAGCTGCCTCGCGCGCATCGCCGAGTGGATCGTCGGTGCGCCGCGTTCGCTGCCCGCCGCGTCGATGGCGGAGATGCACGGCCGTTGCCGGCTCGCGCAACGCATCGAACGACTCCTCGACGACGACGAAGGATCGCGCGACGAGCAGGTTCGCCGCTGGCTCGCGCCCGCGGCGACGGTCGGCCTCGGCGCGCTGGTGCTCGTGGTTCCCGGCGTTTCCGCGCCAGGCGCGCGGCGCGCCGAGCCGCCTGCGCCGGAACTCGAGGCGCTGGCCGAGAACCCCGCCCCGAGCTCCGCCGAGGAAGCGGGCGGCGAATCCGTCGACTCGCCCCTGGTCGAGCTCGCCGACGCCGCGCTCCCGACGCCCGCGGTGAGCGAGGCGCCTGCGGTAAGCGAGACGCCTGCGCCGCCGACGCCGCGAGCGGCGCGGCTTCCCGGCGCGCCCCCGAGCGCTGCCGCGAGTCGCGCTCGCATCGCGTCGGGCGGCGTCGCGCTCAACGTCCCGACCGCGCAAGAGCGCGAAGCGCTCGCGGCGGACCTCGCCTCGCTCTCGGCGAGCCTCGCAGCGCTGCGCAACGAGCTCGAACCGATCCGCGAAGACGCGGGGTGGCTCGCGGACGATTCCCAGCTCTCTCGCGCGCTCGACGGCCTCGCCGAGCGCATCGAACAGCTCGAGCGGCGCCGCGGCGCGCTCGAGCGCTTGATCCAAGTGCTCGAAACGCTCGAGTCGATGCCAGCCCATCCTTCGAGCACTCCGTCTGCTACCCGGAATTCCAGGAGTTTCTCGCAATGAAACTGTTCTTGTCCCTGTCCGCGCTCGGGCTCGTCGCCGGCGGCGCGAGCGCGGTCGCCACGCAGAGTTCGTGCACGACCGCCAACACCTACGGCACGCAGCTCGCGGCGGCGCCGGCCGCAGCTTGCACGAAGGCGATGCCGGTCGAAGTGGCGCTGACGCCGCTCGAGCGACTCGAGGCCTGCACGCAAGACACGTCGCCGCACTCGACGACCCAGATCCACGAGTACGCCGACAAAGACCGAGTCGCCAGACGCGCGGCCGAGCTCGAAGCGCTGGCCGGCGGCGAAGACGGAGACGATGGGAGCGTCGCCACCAAGGCGCCGTCGGATCCGCAAGTGCGCGCCTACCGCTACGAGGGCGGCAAGTTGACGCCGCTCGCGCCGAACTCGCTTCACACGCGCGGTGCGGCGCCTGCTGCGCCCGCTGCGCCTGCTGCTCCCGCTGCTCCCGCTGCACCGGCGGCGCCTGCCGCGCCCGCGCGTGGATTGAAGGCCCTCGCGCCCACGGCGGCGTGTCCGCCGTGTCCTCCGTGCCCGCCCGCGGCGCCGACTCCTGCGGTCCCGCGCATGAAGGTGAAGGGGTCCGTCACCGTTGCACCGAAGCACGATGCGCACCACGAGCTGGAGCAAGCGCATCGCGAGGCGGCGCGCGCGCAAACACAAGCGCACGAGGAGGTGCGGCGCGCCCTGGAGACGCAACGCCGAGCCCTGGAGACGCAGCGTCGCGATCTCGAGCGGGCGCACACGAAGTCGCGCGCTGAGGCGACGCGCTCCCAGCAGAAGGTGCTCGCCGAGGCGCGGCGTGCGCAGGAGCTTGCACAGGTCCATGCGCGCGAAGCGCAGACGCGTGCTCGCACGCGGGCGGAGGAAGCCCGGGCCCACGCCGAAGCGGCGCGGGCGCAGGCCGAGCGCGCGCGCGATGCACAGCGCGTGTACGAGCGCCATGCGAAGGGCGCGCAGGGCCAAGGCGCGGCGAAGTCGTCGTCCAAGAGCAAGTCGAAGAGCTCCTCAGGGACAACGTCGGGCGCGTCGGCGCGCGAACGGGAGCTCGAACAGCGAGTCCGCGAGTTGGAAGCGCGGCTCGAGCAGCTCTCGCGCGAACGCGCCGGCGCCGCGGGCGGCCAGCGCCTGCACTTGTTCGGGACGTCGCCGAGCGGCGCCCAGGCGGTGCGCATCCAGGGCGATCCCGAGTGCAGCCCGAGCCGGGTGCGCGTCTACCGCGTGAAGCCCGGTCAGAACGCCACCGCGATCGAGGGCCACGGCGTCGGCAACGTGCGCATCGTGACGCCGCCCGAAGGCTTCGCGGTCGAGTGGGCCGACGACTTCGCCGAAGACTGGGCCGAGTGGGCCGAGGAGTTCGGCGAGCGCCAGGCGGAGTACTGGGAAGACTTCGCCGACACGCACGGCGAAGCCTGGGCTGCCTTCGGGGGCGCGTTCGGCGCTGCCTTCGGCGGCGGAGGCGACGAAGCCTGCGAGAAGGCGTGCGAAGACTTCGAGAACTGCGAGGAAGCGTGCGACGAAGCGTGCGACGAAGCGTGCGACGAAGCGTGCGAGGAGGCCTGCGACGAGCTCGAGGAGGAGCTCGACGAGAACGCCGAGAGCGTGCTGGACGTCCATCCGGCGACGGAAGCCGTGCTCACCTCGCTCTTCGGGAGGCGCGCGAACTCCGAGTCCGAGCTCAACACGCAGCCGGCGACGGAAGGTGTGCTCGGCGCCCTCTTCGCTTCGTCTCCGTCTTTCGACCCGGTGCTCACCTCGGCGACGAGCTTCCCGACGCTCTCGATTCCCGCGGACAGCTTGCGCGACGCGGTGAGCGAGATGCGCGTCGAGGTCGAAGGCCTGCGCGAGGCGCTGCGCGACCTGCGCCGTCAGCTCGAGCAGCGCAAGCGCGTCGAACCGCGCTGAGAGAAGCTCCCACGCAGAAGAGCTGAACGAAAAAGGTCCGCCGCTCGAGCCCCGGCTCGCGCGGCGGACTTTGCTTTTTCTCGCGGTCCCGCGTCAGTGCGCGCCGCTCGACTTCGGCTTCGCGTTCCAGATCGTGGCGCACAAGATCAAGCCGACCACCGCCACCGGGAGCATCGCGCCGGGCCACACCGTCCAGTTCTGCGGGTCCGCGGCGGCGTCGCCCTTCGGGAGCTTCATGCCGTACAGGAAGGCCTGCGCACCGCCGCCGAGGTACACGAAGCCGTCGATGATGCCCGTCACGAGCCCGGCGTTCTTCGTGCCGCCGAAATCCATCGACGCCGTGCCCGAGAGCATGCCGTGCACGCCGATCACGCACAGCGACATGAACACCACGCTCCAGCCGAGCGACGGTTCGCCCAGCAGGAAGTACGCGGCGACGGCGCCGAGCAGCATGCCGGCGTAGAGCACGCTCGAGACCGGTCCGCGGCGACTGGAGAACACGTGGTCGGAGATGAAGCCCGCGAACACGCCGCCGAGGATGCCGGCGACGCACATGAGCATGCCCCAGTTGGCGTAGAAGAACGATTCGCGGCCTTCGATCGCGCCCAGGTAGAGCCGGCCCTGCTTCATCACCGCCTGGCGCAGGAAGCCCGAGCAGAACTCGATGCCGACGATGATCCAGATCACGCGCTGCGAGAACATGCGCCGCGCCACCTCGCCGAAGCTGAGGCGGCCGACTTGGCCCGAGCTCGCGTCGCCCGTGTTGAAGTCGGGGAAGCCCGCGTGGCCGGGCGTGTCGCGCACGAGCACCAGCGCCATCACCAGGCACGCGCCGATCACGCCGGCCGGAATCCAGAACGCCATCGAAGCGCCGAGCTTCCGATAGATCTCGAGGCTCCAGTCGTAGGAGAAGTAGAGCCCCAGCGAGATCAGGATCCCGAACAGCCCGCCGAGCACGCCGCGCTCGCGCACGTGGAACCAGGGCGCGTTGACCTTGACGATGCTGACGGCGCCGAAGCTCTGGAAGTACATGTTGATCGCGTTGAACAGGAGCAACGAGCTCTTCAGGCCTTCCGCGTCGAGCTCGCCCGCGGTCGAGCGCTGAAAAACGATCGCCATCGCGATGTTCATCACGGCCGAGCCCGCCGTCGCGGCGATCATCGTCGCTCTCCCGCCGAAGCGGTCGGTCAGCGGCCCGTTGATCAAGAACGCGAAGCCGTACACCCATTGCCCGACGCCGTCGAGTTCGTTGAAGGCCGACTTCGCGAGCACGCCCGACTTGTCGAGTTCGCTCGCGATCGCCGAGAGGTTGTAGCGGCCGAAGTACAGGAACGCGTAGGCGAGCCCGAGCGGGATCCAGTTCGCGAGGCGGCGCTTCTTGAAGGCTTCGGAGTGGCCGAGCTCGACCTTCGGCAGCCGGCGCACGACGATCGACACGGCGACGAGCAGCAGCAGGATCGGCGCGAGTTTCTGCAGCCAGGGCGGGAGATCGCTCATTTGGGGGGCGCGCTCGGTTGGTGGTGCCGGCCGGTCGGGTGGGGGCGAACCGCGGCGCGCGGGTCAGGCGCGGCGCACGATCGATGCGAGGTCCTGGACGGAGTCGACGACGTGGTCGATCGATCCGCCGGCGCGGGTGTCGAGCACCCATGCGGGCGTGTGCGGATGGCGGCGCAGCACGAGCTCGCGCGGCGCGAACGCGTGGCCGTCGCGGCGCAGCACGTGCGGCAGCGCGAGGTCGAGCGAGAACACGTCGCCGATGACGTAGTCGGGGTTCTCCTCCTCGATCACGCGCCGGTAGAGCGGCCGGTCGACGTGGATCCTGCGCCCGCTCAGCTCGATCGACGCATCGCTCGCGCCCAGGGTCATCTTCTGCGCCGCACCTCGCACCCGCAGCGCTCCGCCGCGTTCCGTTCGCGCGTCGACGCCGATCTGCCGGAACCAGCCGACGATCTTCTCGGAACTCGAATTCGAAACGACGACGACTTCCGCGCCGAGCGCGAGCAGGCCCTCGAGCATCTCCTTGGCGCCGGGCACGAGCGCGGGCGGATGCTGCAGCCGAAAGGCCGCGGTCGCGGTCATGAAGCAGTGGTCGGCGAACTTGGTCAGCGTCTCGAAGCCGCTCGCGAGGATCGCGTCGCGGTAGCGCGTCGCCGTCGCGTCGCCGCGCAGCTCGTCGAGCAGCATCGCGATCGCGTTCGCCTCGCAGAACGGATCCTCGTCGACGTAGGCCGTGATGCGTCCGTCGGGGGCCCAGCCGTAACGCGCGGGGCTCGCCTTCACCGTGCGTTCGTAGTGCTCGAAGTGCTCGCGCGCGCGATCGGCGCCGACCTGCGCCGTGCGCGCGGCTTCGGCGATCAAGTACAGCTTGACGTTCTCGGCCTCGAAGGCCTGGTCGGTCCAGACGCCGTCGAAGTCGGACAGGATCTTGAGCGAGGTCGCGGCCGCCATGGGGCCGGGATCATACGGGCGAGCCGCCCAGCGCGCGGATCTCGAAGGGCTTCAATTTTCGCTGCGCGCCCGGCGCGAGGGCGCCGAGTTCGAGCGCGCCGATGGCGACGCGGTGCAGCGCGATCACGCGGCTTCCGACGGCCTCGAGCATGCGCCGGATCTGGCGGTTGCGGCCTTCGCCGATCGCGAGCTCGAGGCGCGTGTTCTCGCCGCTCGTCTCGAGCCTCCGCACGCGCGCGGGCGCCGTCGGTCCGTCGTCGAGCTGCACGCCCGCGCGCAGTCGCTCGAGCTGTTCGTCGCTCAACGCGCCTCGGGCGACGCACTCGTAGCGCTTGAAGAGCTTCGAGGCGGGATTCGTCACGCGCTCGGCCCAATCCGAGTCGTTCGTGAAGAGCAGCAGGCCGCTGGTGTCGCGGTCGAGCCGCCCGACGGGCGCGAGCCAGTCCTCCAGCTCGCCCAGCAACTCGTACACGGTCTCGCGGCCGCGCTCGTCGCTGCGCGTGGTCACGTAGCCCGCGGGCTTGTGGAGCATGACGTACAGGTGCTTGCGAGCTTCGAGCGGAGCGTTGTCCACCTCGATGCGGTCGCGGCCCGGATCGACCCACGCCTGCGCGTCGAACACGCGCAAGCCGTTCACGCGCACGCGGCCTTGCACGATCGCTTGCTGCGCTTGGGAGCGCGACATCGCGCCGGCGCGCGAAAGCGCACGGTCGAGCGTCTTGCGCTGGCCTGGTGAAGGCGGTTTGCCGTGAGGTGAACGCATGCTGCGCGGTGGATCTTATGCGCCGGCGCGCTCGGCGCGACGCGGTGGCTGCCAAGCACCTTCGCGGTCGCTACAGTGACGTGCTCGCGACACTCGCGAAGAAGGACGGAGACCTTCATGCAAGTTTGGCAGGCAGCGGCAGGTTGGATGCTCGTGCTCGGGCTGGGTGCGTGCGGCGGGGGAGGCGGCGGAGACGACGAGGATCCGCCCGCGATTCCGCAGGCTCTGAGCGCGAATGTTGTCGGCGGCGTGATCCAGCTGAGTTGGACGGAGTCGCCGGGCGCGACGAGCTACCGCGTCTACTACGACCTCGAACCGGGCGTCTCGCGCGCGAACTTCGCGTTTCTCGGCGCCGTCGGCGCGCCCGCGGCCGGCGCAAACGTCGGCGCCCAGCCCTCGTTCCGCGGCTACTTCGCGGTGACGGCGGTCAACGCCGACGGCGAGAGCGGGCTGTCCAACGAGGTCCTCGCGTCGATCCCCGCGAGCTTGAACGACGATCCGTTGTTCGCGGAGCAGTGGCACCTGGAGAACACCGGCCAGGAGAGCGGCACGATCGGCGAAGACGCGCGCGTCGTCGACGCATGGCAGGCCGGCTTCGACGGCGAGGGCGTGCGCATCGTGATCGTCGACGACGGTCTCGAGATCGGGCACGAGGATCTGTTCAGCAACTGCCCGCCCGGCCAGTCGCACAACTACATCGACGGCTCGACGGACCCGACCGGCGGCGATCACGGGACCGCGTGCGGCGGAGTCGCGGCGGCGGTGATCGGCAACGACCGCGGCGTCGTCGGCGCGGCGCCGGAAGCGTGGCTCATCGGCTACAACGTGTTGCAGAATCCGACGACGAGCAACGTCGCGAACGCGATGACGCGCGCCGCGGCGAAGAACTGGGTGTCGAGCAACTCGTGGGGCGCGGCTGACGGCCTCGGCGTGCTGCAGCCGTCGAGCCTCACTTGGCGCACGGCGATCGGAACCGGACTCGCGAACGGTCGCAACGGGCTCGGGCTGATCTACCTGTGGGCCGCGGGCAACGGCGGGTTGACCGGGAGCGATCCGGGCGACAACTCGAACTGCGACGGGCAGGCGAACTTCCACGGCGTGATCGCCGTCGGCGCCGTCGGCGACGACGGAGAGCGCGCGAGCTACTCGGAAAACGGCGCGAATCTGCTCGTTTGCGCGCCCTCGGAGGGCCGCGGCGGGCACGCGATCACGACCGTCGATCGCACCGGAGCGGCGGGCTACAACGACGGCGCGCAGTTCGGCGACTACCTCGACCCGAACTACACGAACACGTTCAACGGCACGTCGTCGGCGACTCCGCTCGCCGCGGGCGTCGTGGCGCTGATGCTCGAGGCGAATCCGAACCTGACGTGGCGCGACGCGCGGCTCGTGCTCGCGCAGAGCGCGAGAAGGAACGATCCGACGGATGTCGGCTGGCTCGCGAACGGCGCCGGCCATTTCTTCAACCACCGTTACGGCTTCGGCGTCGTCGACGCGGATGCGGCGGTCGCGCTGGCGCAAACCTGGACGAACGTCGGGCCCCAGCTCGTCGTCCATCCGCCCGCGAGCACGCCCAACCTCCCGATCCCGGACGCCGATCCGATCACGGGCGTCGAGGACGAGATCGTGATCGCGGGCTCGGGCATCGACTTCATCGAGCACGTCGAGATCGCGTTCGACGCCGATGACCACCCGTACACCGGCGATCTGATCGTGTTGCTCGTTTCGCCGAGCGGCACGATCAGCCTGCTCAACGAACCTCACGGCCTGGACGCCCCCAACGTGCCCTTCAACGGCTGGGTCTTCGGCAGCAACGTCTACATGGACGAGCCTGCGGACGGGACCTGGACGCTGATCGTGCGCGACGCGCTCCCGGACGATGCGGGGACCTTCAAGTCGTGGCGCTTGAAGATCCGCGGTCGCGCCTGATCCCGAGCCCAAGCCCTCGAAGCTCCCACGGAGTCCAACCTCATGAAGCGAATCGCAATCGTGTTCTCGCTGGCCTTGCTCGGCGCCTGCGCGGCGGACGAGAGTTCGACGGCGACGACGACGGCCACGGCGCCGACGGCTGAGCCGGCGACCGACGCGCCCCCGGCGGACGCCTCGAGTCCGGCCGGCGCCGGCGGCGTCGGGCGTGCGGCGCCGAACCAACAGCCGCCGAGCCGCCCCTTGGGAGACAAGAGCGAGCGCCCCGTGAACGACCTCACGCGTTCGGTGGAGTACTACGACGGCGATGTGCGCCGCACGCTGTGGATCTCGAACGAGCTCGTCGCCGAGCTCGCGCCGAGCGTCGCGGGACGCGCGGAGGTCTTCAAGCTCGACGCGCAGGCCGAGGAGCGGTCCACGCGGCAACAGGGCGTTCGAGTGTGGCGCGTGCGAGCTCCGCAAGGGGCCGAGGACGCCGCGAAGCAGTTGACGCGCGCGGAGCTGCGTTTCTCGCCCGTCGTGCACGACAGCGCGTCGAGCTCGTCGCCGATCGCCGCGCTGCCGGGCGGAGTCGTCGCCACCTTCCCGCCGAGCTGGCAACGCGCGCGCATCGACACCTGGCTCGCGGCGCGCAAGCTGAAGATCGCCGAGGAAGTCGTCGCCGACGCGAACATGTTCCTCGTGGCGACTCCGCCGGGGCTCGAGTCGATCGCCCTGGCGAACCAGCTCCACGAGACCGGCGAGCTCGTGGGCTGCACGCCGAATCTGTGGCGCGAAACCTCGACGCGCTGAGCGCCGTCCGAGCCGGCCTTTCAATCGTCGCGCTCAATCGTCGCGCCGCGCCAGGGGCGGCCGGCGCGCGAAGCGCGTGTCGCCGAGGTCCGCGGCGCTCGGCTCCTCCGCGCGCCTGCGAACCTGGTCCTCGATCAGCAGCGCCGCCAGCGCCGTCCAGCCGGTCTGATGGCTCGCGCCGAGCCCCGCGCCGCTCTCCGCGTGGAAGTACTCGTGGAACAGCACGAGGTCCTTCCAGTGGGGATCGCTGCCGTAGCGCGCGT
>CALFYL010000011.1 GCA_937952135.1 uncultured Planctomycetia bacterium | reverse complement strand
GCAGGATGTCCTTCGAACGCTCGCGCAGCGGCGCGACGTGGATCGGCAGGACGTGGAGGCGGTAGAAGAGGTCCTCGCGGAAGCGGCCGGCCTTCACTTCTTGCTGCAGGTCGCGGTTCGTCGTCGCGACGACGCGCACGTCGACCTTCATGGTCTGCGAGCCGCCGACGCGCTCGAACTCCTCTTCCTCGAGCACGCGCAGCAACTTGGCCTGCAAATTGGCGCTGATCTCGCCGATCTCGTCGAGCAGCAGCGTGCCGCCGTCGGCGAGCTCGAAGCGGCCTTCGCGCTGCTTGTGCGCGCCCGTGAAGGCGCCGCGCTCGTGGCCGAAGAGCTCGCTCTCGAGCAGCGTCTCCGACAGCGCCGCGCAGTTGACGCGGATGAACGGGCCGCTGGCGCGGTTCGACTCGGCGTGGATCACTTGCGCGACCCGCTCCTTGCCGACGCCGCTCTCGCCGGTGATCAGCACCGTGCCCTTCGACTTGGCGATGCGCTTGGCCGAACGCAGCGTCTCCTGCATCTGCGCGCTGTCGGCGACCAGGTTGTTCGGCTCGCCGAGGACCTCGGTGCGCAGGTACGCGTTCTCGCGCTCGAGCCGGCGCGTGCGCTGCACGCGTTGGAACACGAGCTGCAAGGTGTCGGCGGTGCAGGGCTTCATCAGGAAGTCCGCCGCGCCGCTCTTCATCGCGCGCACCGCGGTCTCCACCGTTCCGTGGGCGGTGATGACGATGCACGGCAGTCCGGGCATCTCCGCGCCGAGGCGTTCGACGAGCTGCTGGCCGTCGGCGCCCGGCATGCGCAGGTCGGTCAGCACCAGATCGGGCGTTTCGCGGCGCGCTTGCTCGAAGCCTTCGGCGCCGTCGCGCGCCACGCACACTTGGTAGCCCAGGCTCTTGACCGCCTCGACCAGGAACTGACGGGACAGGTTGTCGTCGTCGACGACCAGGATTTTGTGAATCGACATTGGATGGAGGGTCAGGACAGGGGAGAGCGGTAGGGGATGCAGACGGCGATCGAGGCGCCGCCCAGCGGGCCACGGTTGGGGACGAGGTTCACGCGGCCGCCGTGGAGGGCGGCGATGCGTTCCACGAGCGCGAGTCCAAGGCCCGTGCCTTCGGCGCGCGTGGTGAAGAAGGGTTCGAGCACGCGGCGCGCGAACTCGCGCGGGATGCCCGGGCCGGCGTCGCTCACGCGCAGCGCGAGCGTTTCGCCGTCGAGAGCGATCTCGACTTGCACGGCGCCGCGGGCGCCCTGGGCTTGCAGCGCGTTGGCGATCAGGTTGCGCAGCGCCTGGCGGAGCTTGATGCGGTCGCCGCCGAAGCTGAGCTCGTTCGTCACGCACTCGAAGCGCCAGTCGGCGGCGTACGGCGCCACGCCGGCGTCGCGCTGCGCCATCGCGAGCGCTTCGCGGGCGAGCTCGGCGGCGTCGATGGTCTCGAGCACCAGTTTGTCCGGGCTCGCGAGCGACATCATGCTGCTCAGGATCCCGTTGGCTTCGTCGACGCCTTCGACGATCAGCCGGGCCCAGCGCAGCGGCTCGTCCTGCGTCTGCAGGCGGCTCGCGAGCAGGTCGGCGAAGCCCTTGACCGCCATCATCGGGTTGCGCAGCTCGTGCGCGATGCCGCCGGCCATGTCGCCGAGCGCGGCGAGCTTGTCGAGCGCGTGCATGCGCTCGGAGAGTTCGACCAGCGCGGTGCGGTCGTCGAGGATCTCGACCGAGCGCGCGCGGCCCGCGCCGGCGATCGCCGAGCTGCGGTGCGCCACCACGCGGCGCGCACCGTCGTCGCGCACGAGCGACTCCTCGCGCCACGCTCCGCTCGTGTCGTCCGCGCCGAGCAGCGCGTCGCGCGAGCCGAGAACCTCTTCGCGCGCCTTGCCGAGCACGCTGAGCGCCGCGTCGTTCACGCGCACCACGTGTCCCCTCGCGTCGCGCACGACGACCCCCGTCGGCAGCGCTTCGAGCACCGCTTCGAGTTCGGCCGTCACGGCGTCGAGCTCGCCGACCTTGCGCGCCAGCTCGCGGTTCGCGCGGGCGAGCTCGCCCTCGACGCGCTGCGCGCGTTCTTGGAGCGCGTCGTAGCTGCGCGCGAGGCTCGCACCGAGCGCGGTCAGGTCGCGCACGGCGGTCTCGAGCTCGGAGGCGGTGCGCGCCGCGGCGGGCGCGCGCTGGGCAGCGGCGCGGCTCACGGCTTCTTGACTCCGTTCGCCGATGCGTTCGCGGCGCCGTTCGTGGAGGCGTTCTTGGGCGCGTTCTGTCCGCGCGTGCGCTCGAACTGCAGGCGCCACTCGAGGAACTCGAGGTCTTCCTTCGCGCGCTGGCCGGAGTAGCCGGCGTCGGGCAGCGCGAGCACCTTGTTGTAGGCGGCGATGGCTTCGCTGTCGCGCTCGAGCTTCTCGAGGCAGCGCGCCGTCCAGTACAGCGACTCGGCGTCCTGCGCGCCCTTGAGCGCGTCGAAGGCCTTGTCGTACTCGCCCTTGCGGTAGTGCGCGCGGCCGAGACGCAGCGCGTCGGCGCTGTACTCGCCGGTTTCGAACGAGGTCTTCGTCTCGCCGTTCTCGACGCTCTCGACGGCCTTCGGCGCGACGCGCGGCGTTTCGGCGACCACGGGGCGCGCGCGTTCGCCGAGGCGGCGGCGCAGCGCGTCGTCGAGCCCCACGGTGAAGTCGAGCGGCGCGGCGCTGGCGGACTCCGGCGCGGGCGCCGCCACCGGCAGCCGCGCGATCTGCGTCAGCTCCTGCGGCGTGGCCTTGCTCTCGAGCTCGTCGAGCTCGCGTTGCAGCTTGCCCACGACGCCGCGCAGGTCCTGCAGCGCCGTGTCGCGCGCGGCCGGATCGCCGTTGCTCGTCGCGAGCGGGCGCTCGGTCGTGCGCAGGACGTCGGCGATGGCCGCCGGATCCCCATCGCGGAGGCGCTTCTCGATCCGCGCGAGTTCGTCGAGCGACGACGCGGTTCGCTTGAGAGCGCTCTCGAGCGACTCGTTGTGCTGCACGCCGAGCGTGAGCGCGGGCGTCACGAGCAGCGCGCCGAGCAGGGTGTTGATCGCGTAGTTGAAGCGCAGCATCAGATTCGTCCTCGGTAGGCTTCGATGGCGTCGGCCAAGCGGCCGTCTTGTTCGAGCAGCTCGGCGGCGAGCACGTACAGTTCGCGGCGCGCCTCGGCGTCTTCAATGCCGACCAGCGCGGTCCGCAAGTAGGCGAGCGCCGCGTCGAGGCCCATTTCGGAGGCCATGGCCCGCGTGTAGACGCGCGCGAAGCGCTGCCGTTCTTCCACGGTGAGCTGCGGCACGAGCGGCTCGATCGCTTGCAGCGACTTGAGCGCTTCGGAGTGCAGCCCCGTGCTGAACAAGCGCTCGGCGCGCGCGAGGCGCTGCACGGGCGTGTTCGCACCGAGTTCGGACTCCTCGAGTGAGAGTCGCTGGCGCGCTTCGCGGCCCACTTCGCCGAGGTCGATGCCTTCGCGCTTCGCGAGCTGCGCGATGAACAGAGCCGCGAGCTCGTCGCCGCTGTCGACCGCGAGGCGCGCGGCGCGGGTGTAGGCGCGGGTGCGCTCGAGCCCGTCGGCGACGCGTCCGTAGGACAGCCACGCTCGCGCGGCTTCGTCGAGCAAGCCGGCGGACTCGCACGCCGAGGCGCGCAGCGCGAGCGATTCGCGCTTGGTGGTCGCGAAACCCAGGCGGCGGTCGACGTCGTCGAGCAGCGCGAGGGCCTGTCGGCCTTGGCCGAGGCCGGCCATGGCGCGGATGCGAACTTGCGCGCGGCGTCGCTCTTCGTCGGCGTCCTTGGGCGGAGCGATGCCTTCGAGCGCGTCAATCATGTAGAGCGCGCGCTCGTGGGCGCCGAGCTCGGCGACGCAGTAGGCGAGCTCGAGACGCGCGCGCGGCTCGAACGCGTGCTCGACCTCGAGCCTCAGCAAGTCGCTGAGGCGCTGCGAAGCCTCCTGCCACGCGCCTTCGCGCATCAGCAGGCCGCCGCTCTTGAACATCGCCTCGGGCGCGAGCTCCGAGTCGGGATAGCGCTCGATCAGCGACTCGTAGTGCGCGCGCGCCGCGGCGTGCCGGTCGCGCGACTCTTCGATCCGCGCCTGGCTGCGCACGGCGTCGTCGGCCTGCGGGTGTTCGGGGAAGCTGCGCAGCGCGCGCAGGTAGCTCGCGAGCGCCGATTCGTACAGCTCGTCGGTCGTGTAGGTGTCTTCGCCGCCTTCGCGCACGTAGATCGCGCCCTGGCGGACTTCGCCGTGCAGACCGACGCTTCCGAGCAGGAAGCTGAGCGCCTGGCGGAGCGGTCGGTGGCGCAGATCGGCGCTCACCAGCGTGCGACGCCAACTGCCCTGCACCCCGTCGAGCGAGAGGTCGGCTTGCGCCGCGAGCTCGCGCAGCACGTCGAGCAGCGGGTCCTGGTCGGCGCGAACCGTGCAGAACAGTTCGCCTTCCTCGCGCTCGATCTCGACGCGCCAGCGGCTGGAGAGCCCCGAGGCGTCCGGGACTTCCTGCGTCGGCGAGATCGCGAACGCGGCGAGGAACGTGAGGGCGAGCTTCACCGGGCGCTCCCTTCGAGCGGACCGCCGGCGTCCGCTTCGAGTCGGTAGCTGTCGGCGATCAGAAAGCTCGCCTGCGCCTCGACCTCGGCGCGCGCGGGTTGTTCGATGCGGTCGACGACCGAGAGCAGGCCGTAGAGCATGCGCCGGGCGCGAGCGTGCTCGCCGCGCTCCATGCGTTGCTTGGCGATCTCGAGCGTGCGGTAGCCCTCGGGCAGCGCGCCGAAGACCGGCTCGCTCTCGAGCGCCGTCGAGCGGTTGCGGCGCGTCGATTCGGCGCGCAGTTCGTTCGTCGTGTCGGCGACGTCGTGGCTCACGTCGAGCACGAGCTGCTTGACCGACTGAACCGAGTTCCACGCGAACAACATCAGCGTGACGTTGACGAGCACGATCGCGGCGAGCAGCACCGCCGCGAGCGGCGACATGCTCAGCTTCTGGTGGACCACCGTCGCCGCGTTCGACGCGGACGAGAGCGGCGCGCCAGCCGACGGACTCGTCGACGCGCTCGCCGCGGCCGAGGTCTTCGCCGCGCCAACGGGCGTGACGTGCTTGAGCAACGGCGCGGGCTGTGCGGGGCTCGGCGGCGTGTTCGCTGCCGCCGGAGTGGCGCTCGCTGCGGGGGCCGCAGGCGCGGCGCCGTTCGAAACGCTTTGCGCGACGTCCAGGCGGGCGCTCTCGACGGCTTCGAGCACGTCGTCGAGTTCCTTGTTCAGCGCTTCCTTCTGCTTCGTCGCGCCGAGCAGCTCGTCGAAGTTGAACAGATCCTCGTCGGTCTCCGCGGGCGGCGGAGCGGCCGACTTCGGGGGCGGCGTGCCGGGCTCGCCGCTCGAGGATGCGAACTGATCGAAGCTCATGGTGTCCGGGCGCCGGGGGCGTTCAGCGGGCCGGAGAGGTTTCGTTGGACGAGGTGAGCACGACCGAGAGCGACGTGTTGCCGAGCGATGTGGTGGTCGACTCGAGCGTCGCGCCCATGCGCGCGGCATCGCGGCGGGCGAGGGCCAGGCCGAGTTCGAGGGCCGCGCAGCGCCGCAGCGGGATCTCGCGCTCCTGGAGCGGAGTGTTCGACACGTCGTTGCCGCTCGTGATCACGCCGAAGCGCGCGGTGTCGCCGTCGCGGCGCGCGCTGAGCAGGACCGTGTCGGAGCTGCACGCGAGCACGTACTCGAGCATGCGCGCGAGGCAGTCGGCGAGCAGCGGGCCGTCGACGCACAGCGTCTCGGGGCTCGTCGAGCAAGCGATGCGGACGCGCGCGCGGTGTTCGAAGCCTTGCCGGCGCAGCGCGGACTGGAGGATTTCGTCCACCGAGCAGGTCAGCGGCGCGAGCGGACGCGGCGCGGTGAACTGGAGCAGCGCCTCGACGTCGTGCGACATCGCGAGCACCTGCTCGAGCGCGCCGCTGAGCTTCTGCGAGCGCGGGTCGTCGGCGCGGAACTCGCCGGCCAGGGTTTCCATCGAGGCGCGCAACGCCGACAGCGGGTTGCGCAGCATCTGGGTCATGGTGAGACCCAGGTCGGGCGAACTCGCGGACGGGTTCGCTTCGCGACGCGGGGACGTGTTCGGCGGGGGAGTCGACATGGTGTTCTCGTGCTCGCGCCGGAAACCGAGGGGGCGCGAACCTGAGCCGACTTTCGTCGCGGGAGCTTTTTTCCTTGAAGGCCCGCGCCCGCGACCCGCAGCTTTTTCCCGATTGGGAAAAGCTTCCCTGCGCGCTTTGGCCCGCGTTTCGCGCCGTTCCTGACGGATTCAGGGCCGATTCGGGGCGAGATCGGGCGCTCGGGTCGCAAGACGAGCGCGCCCCTGCTTTCACCGGCGCCTCGAGGGCCGGCCGATCGCCGACGGCGCCGTTCAGGCCGGGCGCGCGCTCAAGCCTTGCGCAGCACGCGCAACTTCGCGTGCAGGGTCGAGCGGTGGATGCCGAGCACTGCGGCGCAGCGGCTGATGTTGCCGCCCTGTTCCTCGAGCACGCGTTCGATGAGCGCCCCTTCGACCGTGCTCAAGCTGCGGTCGCGGAGCGGAAGCTGGTCGCGAGTCGGTTCGGTGCGCGCCGCCGAGAGCAACGCGGGCGGCGCAACGTGTTCGGTGTCGATCGGGCCGTCGCCCGCGAGCAGCAGCGCGCGCGCGAGCCACAGCTCGAGCTCGGCCTCGCCGCCGGGCCACGAAAGTTGTTCGAGGAGCGCGGCGGCCGGCGGCGTGAGCCGCGCCGCATCCGCGCCGAGTCGTATTAATACAGTGCGCGCGAGCGGTGCGAGCTCGCCGCGTCGCTCGCCGAGCGTCGCGAGCCGCAGGGAAAGTCCGTCCAGCGCTTCGGCCAGTTCGAGCTGGAGTTTTCCGCCGGCGACGAGGTCCGCGGGGTCGCGCTCGAAAAGCGCATAAATACGAGGGGCGCCGTCGGAATCGCGGCGCCAGCGGAGCAAGCGGCCCGCGAGGCGCCGTTGCGCGTTCTCGCTCGCGAGGTGCGGCTCGAGGAGCGCGAGCGAGCCGCGGCGAGCGCGCTCGAAGGCGGCCAGCGAAGGTTCTTCGCAGTCGAGCTCTTCCCCGCGCAAGACGGCGAGGTTCTCCCTCGCGCGTGCGGAAGCGGCGTGCAACTGCTGCGCGAGCGGCTCGAGCGCGGCCCCCAGGCCCGCGTTCACCACGACGACGCGCTGCGCGGATCGCGCGGCTTGCGCCAGGCGCTCCGCTTCGCGCGAAGCGGGCGGCGCGCGCAACGACAGCAGTTCCAGGTCCGGCATCTGTCGCGCTTCATCGGGCGCTCGGGCCGCGAACTGTCGCGCCGGGGCGGCGGGCCGCGCACTTCGTCGCGATTTTCGAACAGCTCGCGCTTCAGCGCTCGCCGGACCCTCCGAGAACCGTCACGTGCCGACGGGAAGCCCCCCTCCGGACGGTGCAACAGCGACAACCCCTTCAGAACCCACTTCACAGGAACAACGATCATGGGACTTCGTGTCAACACGAACCTCGCCTCGCTGAACGCACAGCGCAGTTTGAGCGCCGTCAGCAACCGCTTGATGGGCAACTTCAAGCGACTCTCGAGCGGCCTGCGCATCGCGACCGCCGCCGACGACGCCGCGGGTCTGGGCATCTCCGAGCGCATGCGCTCGCAGATCCGCAGCTACGGCGCTGCGGCGCGCAACGCGCAAGACGGCATCTCCCTCGTGCAGACCGCGGAAGGCGCGCTCAACGAGGTCAACAGCATCCTGAACCGCATGCGCGAGCTGTCGATCCAAGCCGCGAACGGCACGCTCTCGACGGCCGACCGCGCGACGCTCGACACCGAGTACCAGGAACTGATCAACGAGATCAGCCGCATCGCGAGCACCGCCACGTTCAACGGGGTGGAGCTGCTCGACGGCTCGACGACGGCGCTCGACATCCAAGCGGGCATCAACCAGCAGGAGATCATCACGGTCTCGCTGCAGGACGCGACCGCGACGGCGCTCTCGATCAACGCGCTCGACGTCACGACGGCCGCGAACGCTACTTCGGCGCTGTCGGTGCTCGACGCGGCGGTGGACTCGGTCACGACGGCGCGCGGCGCGCTGGGCTCGGCTCAGAACCGCCTGCAGTCGGCGATCTCGAGCATCTCGAACGCGCAGGAAAACCTCGCTGCCGCCGAGAGCCGCATCCGCGACGTGGACGTGGCCACCGAAACGGCCGACCTCACGCGCAACACGATCATGCAACAAGCCGCCGTCGCCGTGCTCAGCCAGGCGAACGTGCAGCCGCAGCTCGCTCTGAGCTTGCTCCAAGGTTAGTCGCCGCGCCCGCCGCGCGCCGGGAACGCGCAGCGGGCGAGCACGAACCTTCAAGGAATCCGGTCTGAAGGCCGGTCGCTGTAGGGGGGGCGCCGAGAGGCGCTCCCCCGAATCAGCGGCCCGCGCAACGCAGCCACTGCTCCTTGCCAATCTCGCATCGGTTCACTCGCGCGCCGCCGCGGGCTCCCTCGAGCTCCGCACGCGGCGCGCGACATCCGCCTCGATCTCTTCGATCGCTGGAAGTCTCTCGCTCTTCGCGCGTGCCATCGCGAAGCGGCGCGAGCTCCGCGAGGGCCAGCGCGCGCGTGCCGTGCTGCGCGGTCCTCGAAGACGAATGCGATCGAGGCGGATCACCTCCACTCGGGCTTCACCGCTCGAGCGGCCGCGCGCTGGGAGGCGCGCGGTGTCCTCGGTTCCGCACGCAGGCCTCCACGGGCTGCGCCGCGAACCGATCACCTCACCTCAGCTACCAAGGACGATTGCTATGGGACTTCGTGTCAACACCAATATCGCCGCTCTGTCGGCGCAACGGAACCTCTCCAACGTTTCCGGACGACTGCAAGGGAACTTCTCCCGGCTGTCTTCCGGTCTGCGCATCGCGACCGCGGCCGACGACGCCGCGGGTTTGGGCATTTCCGAACGCATGCGCGGTCAGATCCGTTCGCTCGCCGTCGCGAGCCGCAATGCGCAGGACGGAGTGTCGCTCGCGCAGACTGCCGAAGGCGCGCTCCAAGAGGTCAACAACAACCTCAACCGCATGCGCGAGCTGGCCATCCAGGCCGCGAACGGCACGCTGACCACCGCCGACCGCACCACGCTCGACACCGAGTTCCAGGCGCTGATCACCGAAATCGACCGCGTTTCGGGCCAGGCGACGTTCAACGGCGTCTCTCTGCTCGACGGTTCGATCACCGCGCTCGACATCCAGGTCGGCGTGAACGCCGGCGAGCTGATCACCGTGTCGCTCAACGACATGACGGCGACTTCGCTCGCCATCAACGGCGAAGACGTCACGTCGGCGGCGAACGCCAGCGGCGCTCTGGCGGTGATCGACCTGGCGATCGAGAGCGTCACCACCGCTCGCGGACAGCTCGGCGCTGCGCAGAACCGCCTGACCAGCTCGATCGCGTCGATCCTGAACACGCGCGAGAACCTGTCCGCGGCCGAAAGCCGCATCCGCGACGTCGACGTCGCGCTCGAGACGGCGGACTTGACCCGCAACTCGATCCTGCAGCAAGCGGCGGTTTCCGTGCTGGCCCAGGCCAACACGCAGCCGCAGCTCGCGCTCACGCTGCTGCAAGGCTGACGCGGAGCGCTCGAGCGTCGCGCGCCGCCGCGTGCGCGCACGACTCGAGCCCCGGGCGCACGAATCCGCACGGAGTTGCACGCCTACCGCGCGCGCAACTCGAGCTGCGGCGCCGCGTGCGGCCGGCCGCGAGCGACTGCTCACGGGCCGGCTCTCGGA
Organism: uncultured Planctomycetia bacterium; assembly: GCA_937952135.1. Taxonomy (GTDB): domain Bacteria; phylum Planctomycetota; class UBA1135; order UBA1135; genus WYBT01. The sequence goes on along the minus strand of CALFYL010000011.1, from coordinate 1,218 downwards.
CCGGCTCTCGGGCTGACTCGCTGGCCAACGCTCTGGCCCCCTCTCCGCGCCTGCGGACCGCGCTTCGAAAGTCGCGCGTCCACGCCGCACCGCGCACCGTTCGTCCGAGCCTTTTGTTCTCGCCGGTTCCGAATCACGTGCGGATTGTCCGCAACGGTCGGAGCGAAGCTGCGGCGGGGAGCTTTCGTGAAGGCCACGGATTTCATCGCTACAGCTTCTTCACGACACCAAGGAAACTCCACACATGGGACTTCGAGTCAATACCAACGTTGCGGCGCTGACGAGTCAGCGCAACCTGTCGGCGGTCACCGGCCGTCTGCAGGGCAACTTCGCACGCCTGTCTTCGGGCTTGCGGATTGCGACGGCGGCGGACGACGCGGCAGGCCTCGGCATCTCCGAGCGCATGCGCGGTCAGATCCGTTCGTTCACCGTCGCGAGCCGCAACGCCCAGGACGGCGTGTCGCTCGCGCAGACCGCGGAAGGCGCTCTCCAAGAGGTGAGCAACAACCTCAACCGCATGCGTGAATTGGCCGTGCAGGCCTCGAACGGAACGCTCACCACGGCGGACCGCGCGACGCTCGACACGGAATTCCAGGCTCTGATCACGGAGATCGACCGCGTCGCGACCCAGACGACGTTCAACGGCGTGAGTCTGCTCGACGGCACGACGACGTCGCTGGACGTTCAAGTGGGCATCAACGGCGGCGAGACGATCTCGGTGAGCCTTTCGGACACCACCGCCACGACGCTGGCCATCAACACCGAAGACGTCACGAGCGCGGCGAACGCGAGCTCGGCGTTGACGGCGATCGACACGGCCATCGACAGCATCTCGACGGCTCGCGGCAACCTGGGCGCGGCCCAGAACCGCTTGACCAGCGCGATCTCGTCGATCCTCAACACGCGCGAGAACCTCTCGGCCGCCGAGAGCCGCATTCGCGACGTCGACGTGGCGATCGAGACGGCGGACCTGACCCGCAACTCGATCCTGCAGCAAGCCGCGGTTTCCGTGCTGGCGCAAGCCAACACGCAGCCGCAGCTCGCACTGTCGCTGCTCGGCTAAAAGCCGCGCGGCCACGAAACGGTTGGGCCTCTCAGTCCTCCTCCCACGAGACCCAGCCAGCCTTTCTTCTTCCTCGGCCGACGGCTGAGGGGCCAAGGGAGGGCGAGGCAAAGAGCTCCGTCCAGCGTTCGCGCTGGGCGGGGCTCTTCCCTTTT
>CALFYL010000010.1 GCA_937952135.1 uncultured Planctomycetia bacterium | reverse complement strand
GCATGGCCCGCCGCAGCGTGCCGCTGGTCGTGGCGCAGAGGGTGCCGGGGCACGCGGACCGCAAGCTCACCGCGCGGAACCTGAGTGGTTTCCCATGCGGATCGCGAGTCCACGCGCCCCTCCGCTGATCGCCGGCATCAGCGGCGGCGCTTTGTGTCCCTCACCTGTGTCAGCGCAGACGCAGCAACGCTCTTGGCGGACTTGCTCGACTTCGGGTTGGAGAGAATCTTCGACGCCTTCGTTGCGACCTTCTTCGACGTGTGCTCGTTTCGAGCCATGGTGAACCCCTTCGTTTCGTGCTGAGACTTCCCGAATCGGCGTCCCGCGCTGTGCAGGAGTCGCTCCTCTCGGGCCTTCGATTGTCGGCGTTCCTCGCGTTGTAGCGCGCCACGCCAACCGCCGGGTTGGCGCGACGAGTGTCGCGTGCATGCTCGATTGCTTCAGTTCAGATGTCCAATCTCGCGTCACGCCCGGCGATCAGCGGCAACCCAGCCGGCGTCGTAGCGTCGAGTGCCAGGTGGCTCAGATAACCAGCTGGGATGCCGGCCAACATTCCGGCGCCAACGCGGCACAGGAGCTCGAGTAGCGAGTGGAGGAGCCGCTCCCACACGTCCGTGGTCTGCGCCGCGGCGACGCTGTGCTCCTCAGCGCTGCGCCGCAACTGCTCCTGCCAGGCAGGAATCCGGTCCAAGCACGCGCGGCTCGCGAGTCCCACCGGCACGATTCCGTGTCCAATGCTCCGATGGTGCGGACAGGTAGGCGGATCGATGATGTCTGGCAATCTGGCTCCCACGACGCCGCCGACGTAGCCCCCAAATGTCTCGACGATTCGTGCTGCCGGAGTTTGTTTTCGCGCCAGGGCGAACGCGGCGACCGCGCCCGTCGGCCCGCCTACTTGCTTGTGCGCATGACCATTCATCGCTACTTCGTCCGGCGGGGGCCGTACGGAGACTGGTTCCATGGCTGGAGTGAGATGCGTTGCTCTTGGGCCTTGGCGTTGACGGCGCCCTCCGTTCGCCCGAGTCGGTGCGCGATCAGGCCTGTCGGAGTGTTGCCCGCGGCCAGGTTTTTGAGCTTGGCGACTTGCGGCGGCGTCCATTCCTCTCGGTGGTGCGTCGGTTTCTTGGCCATGTCGTTGGATCTCGTCGTCGGTTGGATCCGCTCCCCGCGCCCCTCGACGACTCGTCTTTGGGGTGTGACGCTGGTAGCTTGGTGAGCCAAGCCTAGCGGCCCACTGGAACGCCTGTCAACCACCGGATCACTGGTGAGACAGCCCCCCAGATCTCCCTGCACGATGACTACACCTCCCACCCTCCAGACCCTAGGACGACGCCTCCTCGAAGCCCGCGGCGAGCGCGGGATACGCGCGGTCGCCGCCGAGATCGGCATCAGCCACGCGACGCTCTCGCGAATCGAGCGCGGACTCATGCCCGACCTCGAGACCTTCAGCAAGGTGTGCCGGTGGCTGGGCGTTGATCCAGGTGAGGTCCTGCGGATCAAAGGACGCGAACCAGAGGCTGGAACGGAAACGCCGGTGGCGGCGGTTCACTTCCGCAAGGATCAAGCGCTCCAGCCCAAGACGGCGCAGGCGCTGGCGCAACTGATCCTGGCGGCCAGTCGAGCCATGGCAGTCCGCGAGAAACGGTAGCCATCGCGTGGCGGCGCGCGGGTTCAAGACGTGGTGCGAAAACACGGCGGCGGGACTGCGCCGTGAAGTTGGGGTGCTACCGCACGATCCCCTGCCGCCCGCTCAGCTGGCCCAGCATCTCGGCATCGTCGTGTGGCGGGTCGACGAAGTGCCTGGACTCGCCAGCGACGCTCTAGCGGTGCTGGTCGACGAGGATCCGGACAGTTGGTCCGCCGTGACCCTTCGAACGGACGCCGGTTCGGTGATCATCGTGAACTCTCCGCATTCCGACGCGCGGCTTGCGAGCAGCACGATGCACGAACTCGCGCACTTAGTCCTCGAACATGACGGTACCCGCGTCGATATCACTCCGGATCAGACGATGCTGCTGCACGGATACGACAAGGAGCAGGAGAACGACGCTGACTGGCTTGCCGGCTGCCTGCTGCTCCCGCGCGTCGCGCTGCTCCGATCACGTGAACTAAAGTGGTCTGACACGCAGATCACCGCGCACTACGGAGTGAGCCGGGACATGCTCACGTACCGGCTGCGAATGACGGCAGTCGACTCGCAGATGGCGCGAAGGCGACCCCGCTGATGATCAAATGCTCGCGCGAATAGCCGCGAGAGCATTTCAAGAAGAGGAAGAGCATCATGACCAGGCGCGGAACAGTAACGAGGGTCCATCGGATGCGGGCGATGGTAGCTGTCCAGACCGATGACGATGGGTTCACGATCATCGAACTTCGGAGCAGCGACGGGGTGGACGTCGGGGCCGAACTCGAATAGAAGAACGGC
>CALFYL010000009.1 GCA_937952135.1 uncultured Planctomycetia bacterium | reverse complement strand
CCTCGCTCCACGTCCGCCCGTCGAACCGGAACACGAAGGCGCGGCCCGACGCCTGGAAGCTGGATCCCGGCGCGCCTGCAACCAGAACATCGCCGGCAGAGCTCATGGCGAGCGAGGCTCCGAATAGACGCTGTGGTGACGCGATCGATGGCAGTAGTAGTTGCTCGCGTCTTGTTGAAGCGGCCCCAACCGCGAGCGCGTAAACAGCGCCAGCCTGAAAGCCGAGCTGCGTTGCACCGGGCGCGCCGAGCGCAAGTCGCTGACCGTCGTCACTGATCCCGATCGAAGCGCCCAAGCCCCAACTCCCGATCGGTCCGTCGTCCGGGAACCAAGCAAGATGGTGACTCGACGGACACGCCGACTGCGCGCGAACACCAGCAGCCAGTATCGAGGTCAGCAGCAGTGCGCTCGAAGAGGCGCGGAGACAACTGGACAGTTCGATCATCATGGTCATGTGGTTCTTCTGGTGCATACGAATGCGCCGGTCACCGCCCGCAGCGTTTTGCGACGGGCGGCGCGACGCATCAGACTCAACGCACGACGTGGTTGTAGTCGAGCCCCGGCGGGCCAGTGAACGGATCTTGCGTGATGCTGAGGATGCGCTTGTTGGTGTTGAGGAAACCACTTCCTGGAGTGGCGAGCGAGTCCATACCCAACTGGTAGCCATTGCCCGGATACTGAGCGAGGATGTCACCCGCTTGCCACATTGGAACCGGCGCGGGATCATCGAACAGCGCAATGATCAAGACGTCGACCTCCGACGCAGAACCGTTCGGTGCGAGGAAGTACGGGTCCGAGTTGCGCACGACCAGCTCCGTCTTGTTGAACGACACGCTCAAGTCGAGAGGTACGCAACCCATCGGCGACAGGAGGTCCGAGACGATGGGGACCTGCATGATGCTGACAGTTGGCGCCAACCGGATCAGATCGACGAAGCCATTGAAGATCAAACCCGACGAGTTGCGAGCGCCTCCAATGGTGGCCGCCATCAGCACGCCACCCTGGTCAGTGCTGATAGCGACCGAGTCCGAGCTGAACGAGTCGTAGCCACCGGGGGTAAACGACTTGTACGCGTAGGCATCCGAACCGCTCGGCGACGGCAGCGGCACGAGCTGATTGGGCGGAGGCGGATTGAGGATGCTCGTCAGCACGATGTTGTCGAAGCTGGTGCGGATCAACGCCTTGTCGAAGTCCTTGTCGATCGCCAAATCATGCGTGCGCTCGCCGTCCTCGGTGGCGGGTCCGGTGTACTCAGTCGACACGACGTTGCCTTGCGCGTCCCTGATCCCGGTCGTCGGGCTCAGGTCGAACACCTCGACGCGCCAGCGAGGCGGCAGATTCGGCGGCGGAGCCGACGAATTCAGCTCCTCGTAGTCGCAGATGACAACCGCCCGCTCGCCAGTCATCTCCACTGAGTCGACCTGACGCTGGTACTGACGCCACTCCTCGCCGGCGAACTCGCTGCTGAGGTACTCGTTCGTGTTGAGGTTGTACGCCGCGACAGTGTGGCTGGTCGTGACGATCGACAGCGGAACGGCCCCCAGTTGGAGATCCGTGTGCGGAGTGATCGCGACATCGTGCGGCTTGTCGTCGTCGTTGCCCTGCACCGTCCACCAGGTCGGAGGCGCGAGATCGTGCTCGAGCACGATCTCGGGGCCGTTGGCTCCGTTGAAGTCGAGGATGTAGACCCACGTCGTCGGGACACCGATCTGCCCCAGGGGAGTCGTTCCGTCGTCGCGCCGCGGACGCGCGGTCGTCACCACAGCGCGGTCATTGGTCAACGCGATCGAGTCGACGGCCTGGTTGGGCGAGCACGGCCAATCCCACTGGACCGGGTCCTCGCCCTGCGTGTACGCGAACTTGCCGATGTTGAATCCGGTCAAGCCGTTCGGCCCCTTGGGATTGGCGAGGTTCACGACGTGGATCCAGTTGTCGCTGTTCACCACCGCCCAGGCCCCGTCGCGCGTGATCGCGACGTCGTTGGCGTTGCCCGCGTGCTCGACGCCGTAGAGCGCCTGAGAGGTCGGCGCCGTCTGCGGGAGAACGAACTGGATGAGGAATGCCGGCGCCGTCGAGCCGACATCGAACACCTCGATGTAGGTCTCGTCGCTCTGGGCATTGGCCGGAGCGAACGAACTGCCCATGAGCCCGGAACCGATCGAAACTCCGATGTTGTTCGTGAGCTCGATGCGATCGGAGGGCCAGTAGCCCCAGACCGGATCCGACAAGTCCGTCGCGACCCCGGACTTCATCGCGACTCCGTTCTGCACGCCGCCGATCGTCGCCAAGGTTCCGGTGGGCAAACCGGGCGCGTGCAACTGGAAGATCGAGATCACGGTGTCGTTCGAGCTGGGATTGGCGTAGCGAATCGCGGCTCGATTGCCGTTGTGAGTCGCCGCGCAATCTTGCGGGTACGTGCCGAGCGAGGAACTGGCGCCCGAGCCGAACGTGAACTCCGCCCACTGGGGCGGCGCGGCGGAAGCGGAACCCGCCGACCCGAGCAGCGTCAAGCCGAGAGTTAGACTAGTTGCGCGGAGCGCGGAGCGCGGAGCGAGTGCGAAGTGCAGTGCATTGCGGTCATCTCCTGTTCCCTCCTATAGCGAGCGCGAGCGGGAGGGCCTGCGAGGCTAGGGCTCGCGGACGGCCGGCGTGGGAACAGCGCCGACCATCAAAGCCTCACCCGACTTGCGCGGGGCGTCAAGTGCGACAAGCCTGAAGAGTCAACGCCCGTGCTGCGCGTGGGAAACGACTGCCGCCAGCCCTCGAACTCGTCTATCACTGCTTCGAGTCACAGTCACACGCCCCCGTTCACCGCGGCGTGATGCGGTAGATCGCTCCGCCGGGA
>CALFYL010000008.1 GCA_937952135.1 uncultured Planctomycetia bacterium | reverse complement strand
TCCTGGGGATGAAGTACTTGCTCCGGCCCGCGTTCGCGCTCTATCGCGTCGTCGTCCCGGCGACGGTGCGCACGCACCTCGGCAAGGCCGCAACGAACCTCCAGTACCCGGCGCGCGCGCTCAACAACGTGCTGCAGGGAAAATGGAAAGGCGCCCGCATCGAGACCCAGCGCTTCGCCGTCAACACCACCGTCGGCGTGCTCGGGCTTTTCGATCCGGCCGCGAAGTGGGGCCTGCGCCCGCACCCCGAGGACTTCGGTCAGACCTTCGCCTCCTGGGGCTGGAAGGACAGCACGTACCTGTACTTGCCGATCGTCGGTCCGAGCACGGTGCGCGACAGCCTGGGCCTCATCCCCGACACCTACACCGACGTCGCAGTTTTCGATTGGCGCATCAGCGTCGCGCGCGAATCCAATCGCCGCAGCGACGAAATCGAGCCGGCATTGCGCTTGATCGAGGCCAATTACGACTCGTACGAACCCGCGCGCGTCCTCTACACGCTCAACCGTGAAGTCGACATCGACGATTTCTCGTGGAAACGCGACGAGAGCGGCGCGACCCAAACGCTGGACTCGATCTTCCTCAAACCCGAAGACCCCGAGTTTCCCGAAGACAGCCTGACGCGCCGTGTGCAGTTGTCGCGTGAGGAACCGCTGCCCTACTCGGTCTGGCTGCAGCCAAAACCCGCGCCGCTGGTGTACTTGGTTCCCGGTCTAGGAGGCCACCGACTCGGGGAGATGAGCCTCGGACTCGCGGAGATCGTCTACAAGAGCGGCAGCTCCGTCGTCGCGCTCTCCAACCCGACCAACTGGGAGTTCATCGCACACGGCTCGAGCGTCGACTTGCCCGGGTACGCGCCGACCGACTCGCGCGACCTGCACCGCGCGATCACGGCCATCGATCGCCAACTCGAAGCGGAGTGGCCGGGTCGATTCACGTCGAGGCGTCTGGCGGGAGTTTCGATGGGCGCGTTTCAGGCGCTGTTCATCGCCGCGGACGAAGCGAGCTCGAAGCAGGAGGGCCGGCTCGACTTCGAGGTCTATCTGGCCCTGAATCCTCCGGTCGATCTCGAGCACGCGATGACGCAGATCGACCGCTTCTACAACGCGCCGCTCAGCTATGCGGCCGAGGAGCGCGAACGGCGGATCGAGGAGATCTTCGGAAAGGTGCTGTACCTGAGCAACGGCGACCTGCAGCCCGAGATGGAGCTCCCGTTCACGCGCCTCGAGTCGGAGTTCTTGATCGGCTTGTCGTTCCGACTGGATCTTCAGTACACGATCCTTCAGACGCAGGACCGCCACGACTCCGGCGTGCTGCGAACTCCACGGACCCGGCTGCGGCGCGCTCCCGCGTTCCGCGAAGCATCCGAGTACTCCTACCGCGACTACATCTATGCATTCGTGCTGCCCTACTACTCCAAGCGCGATCCACGCCTGAGCCTCGACGACGCCGGCGCGCGCCAGCTCTTCGACGACTGCGACCTGCGCGCCGTCGAGGACGCGCTCGCAAAGAACGAACGCGTGCGCGTGTTCACCAACGAGAACGACTTCCTGTTGCGGCCCGAAGACCTGCAGTGGCTGCGCGATCGCCTCGGCGACCGCGCTCGCATCTTCCCCGCGGGCGGCCACCTCGGGAACCTGCACCGCAAGGACATCCAGCAGGCGATCGAGAGCGGGATCGAGGACGCCGCGCGATCGCGTGCCGGGCCACGCTCGGATCGACCGTAGTCCGGACAGGGGCGGTAGCAGCGCGCGTCCGCCGCCAACGCGCTGCTGACGCCTCGATCCTCGCGGACTTGTTGCGCAACGGCGCGCGCAGCGCCGCTAAGGTGCTCGGCTGGCGCCGCGCAGGGTGCGGCGCAGGACTCCGAACTCAGGAACCTTCACCATGACGAACTCCCTAAGACTGGCAGTGGCGGTTTGCAGCGGCGTGCTCTGTGCGAGCGCGGCGGCGCAGAACGTCGTCTACACGATCCAAGGCGCGACCAACGCCCAACTCTTGAGCCTCGACCCGGCCACCGGAAACGTGGTCCAGTCGCTCGATATCACGAACGAAGAGGCGCTGTTCGGCTCGCTGACGCGCGAAGGAACCGATCTGTGGACGATCGACGGCTGGAACGACTCGCTGTCCGACCGCACGTTCCGCATCGACTCGGGCACGGGCGCCGGAGCGACGGTCGGCGACACGGGTGAGAACTGGAACTTCCGCGGCGTCGAGATCCACCCGCTTACGGGCGTGCTGTACGCCGCGAACGACACCAACCTCTACACGATCGACAAACTGACCGGCGCGGCGAATCTGATCGCCTCGCTGACGGCCAACATGGGTTTCGACCAGTTGACCGCGATCGCGATCCACCCCAATGGCACGGCCTACGCGGTCGACGTGGTGGGAACCAGCTTGTTCCAGCTCGATCTGGCGACCGGTGTGTTGACGCACCTCTACGACCTCAACCTGGGCTTCGGCCCGCCGGCCCACGACCTGGCGTTCGACGCTTCCGGGCAACTGTGGGTGCTGATGATCGGGGGCGGCGGCGTGTTCACGGTCAACGTCGCTACCGGGGTCTCGAACTTCGAGTTCGCCTCCAGCGGCGCGTGGAACGGTTTGGCGTTCGGCGGTTGCACGCCGCCCGTCAACTTCTGCACGGCCGGCACGACCAGCCAAGGCTGCACGCCGGCGATCGTTTCGAGCGGCAGCCCGAGCGTGGGCGCTTCCTCGGGCTTCACGCTCGCCGCCACGAACATCGACGCCAACCGCGTCGGGCTCTTTTTCTACGCGGTGAGCGATGTGAACTTCACTCCGCTGCCGTGGGGCACGGGCGGCACGAGCTTCCTGTGCGTCAAACCGCCGACGCAGCGCATGGGCGCGATGGCCTCGGGCGGCACGACGGGGTGCACGGGCAGCTACTCGCAAGATTGGCGCGCCTACATGGCCTCGAACTCCGGCGCGCTCGGCAACCCGCTGACAGCCGGCGCGAGTTTCGACGCCCAACTGTGGATGCGCGATCCGCCGAGCCCGAAATCGACGATCCTCTCGAACGCCGTGCGCTTCTCGATCTGTCCGTAGTCGACGCGCGCGCCTGTTGACAGGAACTCGGGCGCGATCCCGAGCGCCTCAGCACGCGAGGCCGGCCGTTCCTCACCGGGACGGCCGGCCTCGCTGCATTGGCTCGCTCGCGAGTTCGTGCGCCCGTGCCGCGCCGCCCAACCTGTGCCGGCCCGCCGAACGTGTGACTCACCGCGCGTGCCGCTGCTACTCGCCGAGCATGCTGCCGACCGCTCTCGCCGCCCTCGTGTTCGCGCTCGCGCACGAGCCTCTCGCCGCGACGCAGGCCCCCGTCGGCGTGAGCCCGCCGTCGCTCGCCCAGGCCGCTCGCACGCCGCTTCAACTCGCACTCGCGGCCTCGCGCGAACACGGCCGGCCCGTGCTCGTGTTCGCCGTGGCGCCGACGGTCGAAGGTCGCCGCTGCCAGAGCCGCTGGCTCGCGGACCTGCTCGCCGCCGGCGGCGCGGAGGTGCTCAGCGATCTCGCGTTGGTCGAGCTCGTCTTCGCGACGGTCGAGCAGCTCGCCGAACTCGAAGCGCCCATCGCCCGCTTGCCGAACAGCGCCTCCGCGGCGCTGCTCGAGCGAATCGACGGCGTGCTCGTGTGGAAGCCGATCCCGTTCCGCTCCGGCCCGTGGTGCGGCGCGACGACCGCGAGTGCGGAGGAACTCGGCCCCGAGATGGAGCGAGCGGCGCGCGAACTTCGCAAAGCGCTGCGAGCCGACTTCTTCGCAGTTCGGCGACGAGCCGATGTTCTGCGCGCGAAACTCTCGAGCAAGCAGCTCGAGGCCATCCGCGAATCGGCCGAGGCCAACTTGAACCCCGGCCGCGATGTCGTCGAGCTCGGCGCGTGGGTCTACTGCGACGGCGACACGACCTCGCGCGCATGGGAAGCGCTGCTGGCTCTCGTCGCCGAAGAACGCCTCCTCCATCGCCCGCCGCTCGGCGCACGTTGGTTCGACCTGCGCAGCGGCGA
>CALFYL010000007.1 GCA_937952135.1 uncultured Planctomycetia bacterium | reverse complement strand
ACCGCGTGCACATCCACGACTTCCACGCCACGCTGCTCGCGCTGCTCGGCCTCGACCACGAGAAGCTCACCTACCGCTACGCGGGCCGCGACTTCCGCCTCACCGACGTGGCCGGCCGCGTGGTGAGCGAGATCTTCGCCTGAAGCGCGTCACGCCCCGGGCTTGTCGGGCGCGGCCGGATCCTCGCCCGTGGCGCGCGCGCCGGAGCCGCGGATCTTGACGAGCTTCTCGAGCATCTGGAACCAGAAGGGCGCGCCGAGCGCCACGGCGCAGACCGTGATCAGCAGGCCGAGGAGCTTGCGCGCCCAGCGCTGCCAGCGGGGAAGCTGCGCTTCGGCGGAGCTCTCGTCGCGCCAGCGCGGGTCGGGCCAGCCGACGCGGAGTTGCGCGCGCGAGGTCACGTCCTCGAGACGGCCCACAGCCTCCTCGGCGCGCGTGCGCGCTTCGAGGTAGCGCCGCTTCGCCTCGGCTTCGTCCTGGGGGGCCGTCGAGTCCGCGACATCCGGCTCGCTCTCGAAGTCAACGCCCGGCGGCGGCGCCTTCACGAGCTCGACCGCGGCCTGCACGGCCACCGCGCGCGCCTGGGGATCGTTCGCCAACTGCTCGCTGATCATCAGCGTGTCCGCGTTCGTCGCCGCGACCATGAGCGCCGCGAGAACGAACTGCCAGAACTGCGACTTGCGCCGGTACCAGCCCGAGGCGCGGTTCATCGTGCGCTCGAACCAGGCGTCGATCTCCTGCTTGAACGCGTCGAGCGCCTTCGCGGCGTCCGCGGACTCGGCGCCGAGCTTGTCTTTCGCCATCTCGAACAGGCTCGTCAGCGCTCGCTGAAGCGCGGGAGGAAGCTTCGAGCTCGCGTTCGGCCCGCCTTCGAGGGCGCTCTGGAGCGCGTTCAGGCGCTCCTCGGCCGACCTCACGCGCGGGGCGCCCTCCACGGCCGACAGGATTCCGACCAGGGCCTCCGCGAAGGTGCGGTTCGGGATGTACGACGGCTTGCGCTCATCGTTCTTCAGCGCGTCGACGAGCGGGTGCGCGTAGAGCTTCTCCGCCAACGCCGTATCGTCGGCGAGCAAGCGCTGGATCGCGCGGTGCAGCATGCGTCCGCGCCAGTTCAGCCAGGCGGCGAAAGCCTCCTGAATCGTCGAGCAAACGAGGCTCGAGAGCAGATAGACGAGCACCAGCCCGATCGACACGTCGAGCGCCACGAGTCCGAACATCTCTCACCTCCCGCGGCGACCGGCCGCCTTGCGAAGGTAGTCAGAGGCAGACGCCCCGACAAACGAACGGCCGAAGCGTCGCGCTACTTCAACGCGCGGATGAAGTCCGTGAGCGCCTTGTTCGTGGCGGCGGTGTTCTCGAGCACGGTCATGTGGCCGGCGTCGGGGATCTCGACGAAGGTCGCATCGCGCATCGAGCCGGCGAGCGCCTCCAGCTCGTCGCGCTTGGCGATCGCGTCGTGCTCGCCGGCCAGCACCAGCGTCGACAGGTCGAGCTCGCGCGCGAGCTGCGTCGAGTCCGGGCGATCCGCCATGCCGCGTTGCGCCGCCGCGATGGCCGAGAGCTGCGCGTCCTGGATCATCTCCGTCACCGCTTCGCACACGTCCGGGCGTTCGTCCAGGGTCCGCGGCGCCACGAGCTTGGGCAGCAGCGCGTCGATCACGAAGCCGTGGCCCCTCGATTCGACGACCGCGGCCATGTCGCGCCGGCCTTGCGCGGCCTCCGGCGAATCGGCGTGCGCGCGCGTGTTGCACATCACGAGCGCTCCGACGCGCGCGCGGTGACGGCGCAGCATCGACCAACCGACGTAGCCGCCCATCGAGAAGCCGACGTAGACCGCGGGCTCGCGCACTCCGAGGCCGTCGAGCGCCGCCGCGACCGCGTCCGCTTGCTCGTCCATGCTGAGCGTGGCCGGCGTGGCGCCGTCGAGCGCGTTGGCGCCGAAGCCGAGCAGGTCCACGAGGATCACGCGCCCGAGTTTCCGCAGAGGCGCGATCTGCGCGCTCCACATGCCGCTGTGAAACGGGTATCCGTGAACGAGAACGATCGGGCGTCCCGTTCCGTAGGCGACGTAGGCAGGTGATTTCGGCATGCTCGCAGAATACGCAGGTCGAGTGCGAGCCCGTGCGTGAATCTGCCATTTGCTCGCGAGAGGTCGAAGACTTGTCGCTCCCGCCGCAGCGATTCGCGCTCCGACCTACGGGAACTTTTTCGCCCCTCCGATAAGGAACGTCATGCAAGCCAGCACGCCCGCCACCGAGGACGCCACCGGGCACGCAAGTGGGCGCACCGCCCCGCGCGCGCCGCTGTTCGCAGCATCGGAGCACGACGGGGCGCCTGCTGCTCCGTCCGCGCTGCGCGGCGGGCTCGATCTCGGCGGCACCAAGATCCAAGCGATCGTCGTCGATGCGCGCCATCGCATCGTCGGCGCCGCGCGCCGGCCGACACCGCTCGTCGGCGGAGCGGGAGACGTGGTCGACGCGCTCGCGCTCACGCTGCTCGAGGCGTGCCGCGAAGCGCACGTCGCGCCGACAGAGCTCGCGGGGGTCGGCATCGGCACGCCGGGCGCCGTCGACTCGGAGCGCGGCGTGGTGTCGAACGCGCGCAACTTGCCGGGCTTCGACGGCGCGGTCGAGCTCGCGCGAATGCTGGGCGAAGAGCTCGGCCTGCGCGTGCGCATCGGCAACGACGTCGGGGTCGCGCTCGACGCCGAGACGGTGCTCGGCGCCGGCGTGGATCACGCGTCGTTCCTCGGCGTTTGGTGGGGCACCGGCGTCGGCGGCGGTGTCGTGCTCGACGGCCGTCGCTGGCACGGACGCGGCGCGGCGGGCGAGATCGGCCACACGATCGTGAAGCTCGGGGGCGCGCGGTGTCCGTGCGGACGGCGCGGCTGCCTCGAGGCCTACGCGGGCCGGCGGGCGATGGAGGCGCGCGCGCGCAAGCTCGTCGACAAGGGCCAGCGCACGGTGTTGTTCGAGTTGATGGAGAAGAAAGGCGTGACGCGGCTGACGAGCGGCGTGTGGGCGAAGGCGCTGGAGCGCGGCGACAAGCTCGCGACGCGGCTCGTCGATCGCGCGCTCGATTCGCTCGCGGCGGCGCTCGCCTCGAGCGTCAACCTGCTCGACCTCGAAGCCCTCGTCATCGGCGGCGGCCTCGGCACGCGCCTCGGCCAGCCCTGCGCCGACGAGATCGCCCACCGCATGCGCAAGCACCTCTTCCGACCCGACGCGCTGCCGCCGGTGCTGGTGTCGAAACTCGGCGACATGGCCGGCGCGCTCGGCGCGAGCTTGCTCGTCGCGCGCAGCGTGTCGACGTAGTTCGATCCGCACCTTCGGGCCGTCGCGGCCGGTGTCGATCGTTACGCGTTTTGCGGCGCCGAGTAGACTTACTTTCTTGAAGCTGCTCGTCGCGACGCTGTTTCCACTCTTCGCTTCGTGCGGCGCCTCACGCGAGGCGTTGAAGCCCGACGAGCCGGCGGCGGCCGGAACGAGCATCGCGCTCTCGGCGAGCGGCGCCGTTTCGATCGATGGCCAGGAGTTGACGGCGGATTCCTATCCGACGCAGCGGCACGCGGCTTTGGGCGAGGCGGCGCGACGCGGGCTCGTTTATCCCGATCCGGACAATCGGGGCAGGGTGTTCTGCGACACACGGGTGGAGCTCGAGCTCGAACCGGATTGCGAGTTCGGCGTCGTGCACGAGCTCGCCAGTTCCTTTCAGTCCGCCGGTCCGGGAATGTGGGACGTGAGGGTGCGCGACGCGGCGGACGCGGCGTGGTTGCGCATGCCGCTCACGCGTTCCTGGGGCGTGGAGCCCCCGATGGGCGCGCCGACGTTCGCCAAGGTCGTCGTGCGCTTTCGAGTCCGGGCGAGCGTGACGGCGTCGAGTGCGCCTCTCGCGCCGACGTTTCGAGTTCGCCATCACGCGCTGGACGAGCGCGAGAGTGCGCGAGCTGCGGCGAGTTGGAAGGAGGTCGCGGCGATCGCGGCGCCGAAACGCGCGAGCGGCTGGCTCGCGATCGACATCGACGTCGATCCGCGAACGCCGTGGCGCGAGGTGAGCCCGTTGGTGGCGGCCGCGAACGAGCTCGGCGTCGACGAGTACGTGTTCGAGCGGCCGTGAGAGTCGCGCTCGGACCTGTCTTGTGTCTCGCGGCGGCCTGTGCGCCGGAAGAGAGCGCAACCGAGCGCACGTTCGACGCTCACATTCGGGTCGCCGCCGACGGCGAGCTGGATTTGGACGGCGTTTCGGTCCATCCGGATGCGACGACGCCGGAGGAGTTCGAAATGACGGTGAGGCTACGGCTGGCGGAGATCGCGAAGCGTCGGCTGCGGCGGGTCGGCTCGGAGACCGACAAGGGTTTGTTGTTCAGCGACATCGCACCGCTGGTCACGATCGACCCGCAGGCGCGCGTCGATCAGTTCCTGCCCGTGCTGGCGTGGGGTTCCATCATCGGCGTTGGAATGATCGAGGCGACGCTCGCGACGTCCGATGGTTCGCGTTCGGACTTGCCCGTGAAGCTGAGTTCGGAGTCTGGCGTCGCGTGCTACTTGTTCCGAGACGAGGGCCGCGCGGTGCTCAGCGTGCAGTTTCTGCAATCCACGGGGCCCAACACATGGAGCGTGTTCGAGGAGCCACAAGACGATCAAGCGGTGGAGGCAAAGAACTTGACCTGGACCGCGGCGCGTGAACTCGTCGATCAGCGCCGCCCGTTCGGGGGTCATCTCCGTCTCGTGAACCACGTTCCCGCGCACACGACCTGGAGCGAGGTCGCGCCGCGCATCGAGCAAGCGCTCGCGCTCGAGCCGCGTTGGATCGAGTTCTGGTGGGACGAATAGCGCCGCTTCGCCTGCTAGATTCGAGCGAATGGGCAAGGTCTTCGATCGTCTCGACGCGCGGCTCACCGAGTGGCTCGGCGCGCAGCACGTCTTCTTCGTGGCCACGGCGCCGGCGGGGCGCGAGGGGCTGGTCAACCTGTCGCCGAAGGGGCTCGACAGCTTCACGATCCTCGGCCCGTGCGAGGTCGCGTACCTCGACCTGACCGGCAGCGGCGCCGAAACGATCGCGCACTTGCGCGAAAACGGCCGCATCACGTTCCTGTTCTGCGCCTTCGAGGGGCCGCCGAAGATCGTGCGGCTCTACGGCCGTGGCCGCGTGGTCGAACCGCAGGACGCCGAGTTCGCCGGCTTGCGCGCGAAGTTCGGCTCGCCGGCGCTCGCGCGTTCGATCGTCGTCGTCGAGCTCACGCGCATCGCGGACTCGTGCGGCTACGGCGTGCCGCTGATGCGCTTCGAAGCGGATCGAACGCAGCTCACCGATTGGGCCGAGCGCAAGGGTCCCGACGCCGTGCGCGAGTACCAGGCGCAACACAACCGCGAGAGCCTCGACGGCCTGCCGGCCTTGCGTTGGCTGACCTGAACAACGCGATGTACCGAGCCAGAGCAAATTCTCGCCGTTGATCTCGCCGCTTGCGGTGCGATTAGCGGGGAGAATTTGCTCTGGCTCGGTACATCGCTATTCCGTCGCGGGCCAGGTCTGCGGGGTCCGCCGGCGATGCGACCGTACCCGCCGGGTGCTCGTACCAGCCCGGGTCGACGCCCTCGCGCAGCTCGTCGCGCACCTTCAGCAGCGTGAACATCCCGCTCATGGTGATGTAGCCGAACGGTCCGCGCGTGCCGACCATCGGCAGGCTGTTCGGCGGAATGGACGTGTTGCCGCCGCCGTGGCCGTGCTGGCCCATGTCCGCGTAGCTCGGCGCGATGCGTTCGAGCTCCTCGTCGAAGCGGCTCGCGTCCACGCCGACCAGGTTCGGAATCCCGTGGCTCATCTGCGTCATCACGTGGTGCGTCATGTGGCAGTGCAGCGCCCAGTCGCCCGGATTGTCGGCCACGAACTCGAAGGTGCGCGTGCTGCCCGTCGGCACGAGCACGCTGACCTCCGGCCAGCGCCCCGCCGCCGGAATCGCTCCGCCATCGGTCTCGACCACCGTGAACGCGTGCCCGTGCAGATGGATCGGGTGGTGGTCCATCGCGCTCAAGTTGCCGACGCGGATGCGCACGCGCTCGCCGGTGCGCGCCACGATCGCCGATGTCGCCGGCGCGATCTTCGCGTTGAGCGTGAGCACGTTGAAGTCGCTCATCTCGTTCGGATCGGGCCGCCGCGCACCGGGCTCGACACGCCATTCGCTGAGCAGGTACGCGTAGTCGCGATCGGGCGGCGGCTCGCTCGGGTGGCGCGGATGGATGACGAACAAGCCCATCATGCCGAGCGCCATCTGCGTCATCTCGTCGTGGTGCGAGTGGTACATGAACGTGCCGTGCTGGCGCAGCGTGAACTCGTAGCGAAACGTCTCGCCGGGAAGGATCGGCCGCTGCGTCAAACCTCCGATGCCGTCCATCCCCGCGGGGATGAGCAGCCCGTGCCAGTGCACGGTCGTCGGCGCGTCGAGTCGATTCGTCACGTAGATACGAACGCGGTCGCCTTCGAGCGCTTCGATCGTCGGTCCGTGCACGCGGCCGTTGTAGCCCCATGCCTTGACCGCCATGCCCGGCGCGAACTCGTGCTCGACCTCCTCGGCGACGAGATGGAACACCTTCACGCCGTCGACGATGCGGAACGGCAACGCCACGCCGTCGGGCGTGATCACCGGTCGGTAGTCGACGCCGGGGACCCCAGGTGCGAGGCCCGCGGCGAGCTCGCCGCTCCGCAGCGTCGTCGAAGAGCGCGCGGCAAGCTTGTTCCCGAGCGCTGCGCCGGCGAGCGCGGCCGTGGTCGAACGAGTGAGGAAGTTGCGTCGTGAGAGGCTCATGTCAGCGTTGCTCCGTGGCGGCGAATGAAGAAAGAGTCGCGAACTCCGAATCCGTGCGCTCCGCGGGCAGGCTGCCCGCGAGAAACTCTTCGATCTGCAGCAGCGCGCTCCGCCCTTCACGCTCGCTCCGGAGCGCGTCGAGCGCGGTGTCGAGCTCGTCGCGGCGCGCATCGAGCACGTCGAACACGCCGATCTGCATGGCGTTGTATTGCTGGAGCGCCGCGTGAACCGCGCGTCGCGCCACGGGCAAGCGCTCGTCGCGCTCGAGGCCCGCGCGCGCCCGGCGCGACTCGTAGTCGGCTCGAAGGCGCCGCGCGGTCGCCGCGACGTCGAGCTCGCGTCGCTCGAGCCTCGCCGCGCTCGCCTCGAGCTCGAATTCAACCGCCGCGCGCGCGGCCACACCGGTGTCGAAGAGCGGCAGCGGGATGGACAGACTCGCGCCGCCGCCCTCGCGGCCGCCTTCGCGCCGCATCGCGATGCCGGCGGAGCTGCGGTCGAGCCACGCGCCCCAGTCCGCGATCCCCGCCTTGCGCGCGAGCGCGGCGGTCTCCGCACGAAGCTCGCGCAGCTCGAGGCTCGTCTGCACTCCGGCTTCGACAAGGTCGACCTTCGGCAGCTCGGGCAGCTCAGCGGCCGATCCGTCGAACGAGAGCTGAAGTTCCGCGGCGCTCGACGGAACCCCCAACCTCTGAGCAAGCAACTCACGCGACGCTTGCGCGCGCCGCTCGGCTTCCACGAGTTCGGTGCGCGCCGCGGCAGCGCCCTTGTCCGATGCGGCCAGGAAAACGTCCGTCACGTTGCCGGCTTCGTGCAGCTCGTTGGCGAGCCGGTTCGCCGCTTCCTCCGCCGCCGCGCGCTCGCGCACGACCTCCAGCTCGCGTTCGTCGAACTGCGCCTCGTACCACGCGCGCCGCACCTCGAACACCAGGCGCACGAGCTCGCGAGCCGTTCGAGCGCGCGCCGCGTCGACGCGAGCCTCGGCTGCGTCGCGCCGCGCGTCGAGCGCGAACACATCGAGCAGCGGCTGCGACAAGCCGACGTCGAGGTCGGTTCCGTTCGAGAACGACGTGGCGCTGAGTTGCAGGAGCGGATTGCGCAGCAAACCCGCTTGCACGCGCGCCGCGGAGGCGCCGCCGAGCTCGGCTAGGTGCGCTCGCACCTGTGGATCGAGCGAAAGCGCCACTTGCACGGCGTCGTCGGGTCCAAGAGGCGATTCGAGCCGTTCGCGCGCCGCTGTCGCGCTGGTTGCGTCCACGTCGAAGCCCGTGCGCGCCATCAAGTCACTCGAAACGCGCGACAGGTCGAGCTCGCGCCGAGTGTCGACGCTCGTGCACGCCGCGAGGGCGGCCAACGCGATCGGAAGCAAGTGCGAGAGCTTCATGGAGGGCGACCTTCGGCCGTCTCAGCGAGCCTGCTTCGCGGACTCGAGCGCGCGCTGCAGCGTCTGCGCCGGCGCCTTCGCCGCTTGTTCCGCGTGCTTGGGCGACGACAGACGCACGATGCGGCCGTCGATCACGACCAGCGCATTCGCGCTCGTCGGCTTGCCGTCGATCGGGCAGAGCTTGTTCGCGACGTCGACGAGCTTGGGCTCGAGCAATCGCGCGACGACGAGCTGCGACTCGGCGACGGCTTGCTTCGCCGCGGCGTCGTCGAGCACGCGAAAACGCAGTCCCTGCAGCGCGACCTGCGGCGAATCCGCGGTCAGCGGTTTGCCGGTGACCGGGCACGTCGTGGCTTCGAGGGTGCGCTCGGCCGGGTACGCGGTCTTGTAGGCGAGTCCGACATCGGCGTGGATGTCGGCGATGCAGCTCTTGCAGCAAACCCAGATGCGCCCGAGCGGCGTGTCGGTGTAGAGCTTGAGCGAGATCGGCTTGCCCATGATCGGGCAGCTCGAGTTGGGGTGCGCCGGGACGCGCGCGGTCTCGACGGTTTGCGAGTTCGCGGCGGCGGGCGGGCCGTCGGAGAGGGCGAGGACGGGCGAAAAGAGGGCGGCGACGATCAGCAGGTGCAACATGGCGGGTGCTCGCTTCGTTCGGAGTCGTCCGCGCCGTCGAGGGCAGCCTGCCCTTCAGTTCCGGCGCGTCCGACTCGCAGACGCAGCGCTCCGCGCGCGCTTACACCCCTTGCAGCTTCACTCGCCCGAACTCAGCAACTGCAGTCGAAGCAGCCGTGCTCCGCGCACGTTCCACACGAACGCGAGACCTCGCGGCGCAGCGCCTCGCGGGCGCGGAAAACGCGCACACCGGCGTTGCTTTCGCTGATGCCGGCCTCGCGCGCGAACTCGTTGACGGGCACGCCGTCGAGCTCGATGCGCCGCAGCGCTTGCGCGTACTCGGGCTTCAGGTTCTCCGCGATGCGGCCGACGCAGGCGCACACGACGTTTTCGAGCTCCGCGCTCGCCGCGCCGTCGGGATCGAGCTCCGCCGCGAGCACCTCGAGCCGTCGATCCGCCGCCGCGCGCCGCCGATGGTGGTCGATCACCGCGTTGCGAAGCGTGCGGTAGAACCAGGCGCGCGCCGAATCCTCGTCGCGCAGCTCGCCGAACTTGTCGATGCCGCGCACGAAGGCCTCCTGCAGAAGGTCCTCGGCCAGCGCGCGATCGCCGACGCGCCGCTCGACGAACGCCAGGAACTCGCGATGGTTCGCCACGAGCGCCGCGACGAGCTCCGGCGGCGGCTGCGAGGTCTTCGAGGCCGAGCCCGTCGACGACGAGCTCGCGGAGGAAGCGCCCGCAGAAGAAGCGCTCGCCGCCGCGCCGCAACTCGCGCCGTGCTTCTTGGCGTGTGTCGGATTCTGCTCGGGCTCGTGGTTCATGCGCGTCTTTCTAACTCACTTCGCCGCCTTTCCGAACCGGCGCAGCGCCAGCGAGTTGGCGATCACGGAAACGCTCGACAGCGACATCGCGGCGCTCGCGAGCATGGGCGAGAGCGCCCAGCCCGTCCAGGGCAGCAGCGCGCCGGCGGCGATCGGAAGACCGACGACGTTGTAGACGAACGCCCAGCCGAGGTTGCGGCGGATCGTCCGCAGGGTCGCGCGCGCGAGCCCGAGCGCGACCGGAAGACTCCCGATTCCGCCGCGCAGGAGCGCCAGATCCGCCGCCGCTGCCGCAAGGTCGGCGCCGTGGCCCATCGCGATGCCGACGTCGGCCGCCGCGAGCGCCGGCGCGTCGTTCACACCGTCGCCGACCATCGCGACGCGTCGACCGCGCGCTTGCTCGGCGGCGACGAAGCGCGCCTTGTCCTCGGGGCGGAGCTCGGCGTGCACTTCGTCGACTCCGAGCTGCGCCGCGATGGCCTCCGCCGTGCTGCGCCGATCGCCCGTGAGCATCACCACGCGCTGACCTTGCGCGTGCAACGCGTCGATCGCGCCCTTGGCGTCCGGCGCCGCGCGGTCCGCGACCGCGAGCAGACCCGCGAGCTCGCCGTCGAGCGCCACGAACACCGGCGTGCTCCCGCCGCGCGCGAGCTCGTCGGCGCGCGCTTCGAGCGCTTGCGTCGAAACTCCGCCCGCCGCGAGAAAGGCCGCGTTCCCGACGCGCACCAGGACGCCATCGCTGCGAGCTTCGACGCCGGCGCCGACGGAAGAACGAAACTCGGCGTTGGCGGGCGCTCTCAGGCCGCGTTGGGTTGCGCCTTCGACGATCGCGCGCGCGATCGGGTGCTCGCTCGCGCGCTCGACGCTGGCCGCGAGTGCGAGGACGCGCTCGAGCTCGAAGCGCTCGGCGACGACGGCGTCGACGAGCTGCGCCTTGCCCTCGGTGAGCGTGCCGGTCTTGTCGACGAAGATCGTGTCGATCTTCGCTGCGGACTCGAGCACCGCGCCGCCCTTGAAGAGCACCCCGAGCTGGGCGGCGCGGCCGGTTCCGACGGCGACGGCGGCCGGAGTCGCGAGGCCGAGCGCGCACGGGCAGGCGATGACGAGCACCGCGACCGCGCGCTCGACTGCGGCGGCGATTCCGTCCGCGGAGGGATCGACCGCGAACCAGACGGCGAAGGTGAGCGCCGCGAGGGCGAGCACAACGGGCACGAAGTGTGCGCTCACGCGGTCGGCGAGGCGCGCGATCGGCGCGCGCGAGCCCTGCGCGGCCTCGACGGCGGCGGCGATGCGTGCGAGGGCGGTGTCGGCGCCGGTGCGTGCGATGCGCACGACGACGGAGCCCGTGTGGTTCAGAGTGCCGCCGATGACTTCGTCGCCCGCGCGTTTGTCGACCGGCAGGCTCTCGCCGCTCAGCATCGATTCGTCGACCGCGGACTCGCCTTCGAGCACGACGCCGTCGCTCGGAACGCGCTCACCGGGCCGCACGCGAACGCGGTCGCCGGGACGCAGGGCCGCGACCTCGACGTCGACTTCGCCGTCCGCCACGAGCTGGTGGGCGATCGCGGGGGTGAGCGCGTGCAAGCCGCGCACCGCGTCGCCCAGCTTTCGGCGCGCGCGCTCTTCGAGCAACTTGCCGAGCCGGACGAAGGCCACGATCGTCCCGGCCGCTTCGAAGTACAGGTGCGGGCGCACGCCGTGTTCGGCGTGCGGGAAGAGCTGCGGCGCGAGCATCGCGACGGCGGAATAGCCCCACGCGGCGAGTACGCCGAGCGCGACGAGCGTGTTCATGTCGGCGGCGCGGTTGCGCGCGGCTTTCCAAGCCAGTCGCAGGAAGCGCGCGCCGGGGCCGAACACGATGGCCGTGGCGAGTCCGAACTGCGTCCAGCGGCCGGCGTCGGTTTCGGTCCAGGGCCAGGCGCCGTGCGACATGGCCATGGCCACCAACAGCGATGTACCGAGCCAGAGCAAGATCTCCCCGCTAACTGCGCGCGACGGGTTGGCGGGGGGGCTTCCTGCGATTAACGGGGAGATTTTGCTCTGGCTCGGTACATCGCGCTGTTTTGCTCCATAGCCCGCACGCTCGACGGCCGCGATCAGACCGTCCGCCGTCACCAGCTCCGGATCGATCTGCACCCTCGCGCGCTCGGTCACGAGGTTCACGTCGGCGGCGACCACCCCCGGCGTCGCTTCGAGCGCCTTGCCGATGCGCCTCACGCACGCGGCGCAGGTCATGCCCTGCAGTTCGAGCTCCAGCGTCGCGCTGGGGGCGGTGGCGGTCGGATTCGCAGTCGTCGTGGCGGTCGAGTTCATGGGCGTGGGTCCTGTGCGGGAGTTGCAGGCCTCAACGCAGCCGGATTGCGTTCCTTACTGCGTAAGACCGACCGCGCCGCTGCGTCTACGTCTCCGCACGGCGCAATCGGGCGCCGGCGAAAGGACGCCATGAACACTCAGAAGCTGACCGTCCTCGATGTCGAGGGCATGACCTGCGGCAGTTGCGTGCGCCACGTCGGGGCCGCGCTGCGGAACCTCCCCGGGGTGACGGATGTGAACGTCGATCTGCGCGAGCGCTCGGCCACGGTGCGCCACGATCCCGGCGCGACGCCGGTTGCGAAGCTGCTCGACGCGCTTCGCGACGAAGGCTATTCGGCGAGCGAGGGGTGATCGAAGAAGGAGCGCGGAAGCTCGCGCCGCTGCGTAAACTCCGCTGCGTGAGCTCCACTCGTGACTCGCGCGCCAAGGAGACGTTCCTCGAGGCGCTCGACCTCGACTCCGCGGCGCGCGCGGATTTCCTCGCCGCGCTCTCGGAGCGCGATCCGCAGCTCGCCGAGCAAGTGCGCGGCCTGCTCGCCGCGCACCACGGCCACTCGGCGGCGCGGCTCGAACGCGCGCCCGCGGCGCTCGGCGCGACGCTCAAAGCGGCCCTGCGCACGCCGGGCCAACGCATCGGCGACTACGAGTTGCTCGAAGAGGTCGGCGAGGGCGCGTTCGGCTCGGTTTGGCGCGCGCGCCAGCTCTCGCTCGACCGCATCGTCGCGCTCAAGCTGCTGCGCTCCGGCCGGCTCGCGGGCGCGCGCGACCACGCGCGCCTGCGCGCGGAAGCCGAGGCCGTTGCACGGCTCGACCACCCGCACATCGTGCCGATCTACGAAGTCGGCGAGGTCGAGGGGCTCTCGTTCTTCAGCATGAAGTGGATCGAGGGCGGAGCGCTCGCCGAGCGTCTCAGTTCGCCGTGGCCCGCGCGCCGCGCCGCGCTGCTGATGGTCGACGTCGCGCGCGCCGTTCACCACGCGCACCAACGCGGCCTCCTGCACCGCGATCTCAAGCCTTCGAACGTGCTGCTCGACTCCGAGGGAGCGCCGCACGTCGCGGACTTCGGCATCGCCAAACGCCTCGACGGCGAATCGAGCGCGACGACGACGAACATGCTCGCCGGGACGCCGGCCTACATGGCGCCCGAGCAGGCCGACGGCGGCGAGCTGACGGTTGCGACCGACGTTTGGGCCCTCGGCTGCATGCTCTACGAGCTGCTCGGATCGAAGCGCGCGTTCGAAGGCGAGTCGCTGACCGAGACGCTGCGAAAAGTGCGGCACGAGGAGCCGATTCCGCTGCGCCAGCTGCGCTCGGACGCGCCGCGCGATCTCGAGACCATCGTGCTCGTGTGCTTGCGGAAGGACGCCGAGCGCCGCTACGCCTCCGCGAACAAGCTGGCCGACGACTTGGAGCGCTGGCTCGAGCACGAGCCGATCTCCGCGCGCCGCACGAGCGCGGCGGAGCGTCTGCAGCTCTTCGCGCAGCGTTCGCCGCTCGCGGCGACCCTGATCGGAGTCGTGTCCGCGCTCGTCGTGCTGCTTGCGTTCATCGCGACGTGGGCGAGCTTCGAGCTCGGCGCGCGGCTGCGCGATTCCTACGTCGGCGAAGCGCGCGCGACGCGGCTATCGGGCGTGCCCGGCGCGCGCGCGAAGGCGCTCGCACTGCTCGAGAGCGCGGCCGCGATCCGCGGCGGCGACGATCTTCGCAACGAGACCATCGCGAGCCTCGCGCTGAGCGACGTCGTGCTCGAACGCATCGTTCCGCGCGAGGCAGGCGCCGACGCGCGCGCGTGGATCGATTCGAAGCTCGAGCGCACCGTGCTGGCCGACGGACGCGAAGCGCGCGTCGTCGACGCGAACTCCGGCGCCTTGCTCGCGAAGTTCCAGCTCGCGAGCGAGGCCCAGTACGCGCGTTGGTCGAGCGACGGAAAGTGGATGCTCTTCAAGCTCGCGCCGTCCGAGGGGCGCGGATGGAGCACAGCGGTCTGGGACATGGGCGCGTACGTCGAGCACATGCACCTCGACGAGCCCTACACGGCGCGCGCCGCGGACTTCAACGCCGACGCAGCCGAGCTCGTGTACGTGACGGAGTCGGCCGAGCTCGTGTTCGTCGATTTGCCCGGGCGAATGGAGCGCGCGCGCTTCCCTCTGAGCGAACGCCCCGAGGCGCTCACCTTCAGCCCCGGCGCCGTCGAGTTCGCGCTGCTGTTCGGCGGCAGCGACAACTACGTTCAGTTTCGCAGCCCGAGCGACGGCGCGCTGATGCGCCAGATGACGTGCGTTGCGCGGCCCTTCCAGATCGCGTGGCTCGCGAGCGGCGCGGGCTTCGCACTCGCCTGCGCCGACGCGAAGATCCGCGTGTACGACGAGGTGAGCTCGAATCCGCACCTCGTGCTGGCCGGGCACTCCGCGGAAGTCGTCGACCTCATCGCGAGCCCGACCGCGCCGCTGCTCATGTCGTACTCGTGGGACGAGACCACGCGCCTGTGGGACGCGCTCACCGGCCGCGAGCTGCGCAGCCTTTCGGCGCGCGCGATGGGTTTCGACGAGCGCGGCGAGCGCCTGGCGGCGGTCGATGCGCGCTCGTGGACCGTGTGGCGCATCCAACACGGCGAGCTCCTTCGCGCGGCGCGGGCGCACACGGGCAAGTCGCCGGTCGCGCTCACATTCGCGCGCGACGGAGCGACGATCGCCACCGCGGGGCCGGACGGTTTGTGGATCTGGGATTGCACGTCGAACGGTCCGCCGCGCAGTGTGTTCGAGCGCGAGCTGCGTTCGGTGGCGTTCGTCGAGGGCGCCAGCGTGCTCGCGGCGAGCGGGCCCGAAGGCCTTTGGCGCATCGACTTGAGATCCTTCGACGAGCCGGAGCTCGTGCTCGACGTTTCATTGTGGGACGTCGTGCTGGCGAGCGACGCTCCGATCCTCGCCGCGCAGGGTCACGACATGGTTCATCTGCTCGACAGCGCGACGTGGAAGCCGTTCCTGCGCCTGCCCGGAGCTCCGCAACTCGAGTATCTGTCTCTGAGCCGCGACGGCGCGCGCGTCGCCGCGGGGAGTTGGCGCGGCTTCGGCGTGCACGTGTGGGACGTGGCCGCGCCGCAGGCGCCGCGGCAGTTCTTCGCGGAGCTGCCGCACATCTCCGCGGTGCTTTCGCCGGACGGGAGTCTGATCGCGACGTCGACGGGCGAGCGCTTCGAGCTCGTGCGCGCCGAGAGCGGCGAGAAGCTGCTCTCGATCGAGCGTCAGCGCGCCTTCGGCGTCACACCGGGGCCAGTGGCGTTCCGACCCGACGGCGGGCTCGTCGCGTTCGGACTTACGAGCTCGAACGTGCGGCTCGTCGAAGTGCCGTCGCTGCGCGTGTGGGGCGACCTGACCTCGCCGACGAGCGACGCCATCGCGGAACTGGTGTTCTCGCCCGACGGCTCGCGCCTCGCGGCGGCCTGCAGCACGAACACGATCCAGGTGTGGGAACTGGCGCGACTGGCGCGCGAGACCGCGACGTACGGAGCCAGAGCAAATTCGCCCCGCTGATCTCGCGGGGCGGGGTGGCGCCTGCGTTCCTGCGATGAGCGGGGCGAATTTGCTTTGGCTCCGTACGTCGCGCTACCGGCGGCCGGTCGGCAGCAGCATCGGCACGCGGCGCTGGTAGTCGCGGTAAGCCTCGCCGTGTTCGGCGATCAGCGTGCGCTCTTCGATCTGGATGCCGACCAGGATGTAGCCGGTGCACATTGCCGCGAAGAACAGGTGGCCCATGCTCATCACCGGCGTGGCCCAGAAGGCGAGCAGGAAGCCGAACATCAGCGGGTGGCGCACCATTCGGTAGAGCGAGCGCTCGCGGAAGTGCGGCGCTTCGGGGGCGCGACCGAGGAAGTGGCGCACGACCTGGCGCAGCCCGAAGAGCTCGAAGTGGTCGATCAGGAAGCTCGAGAGCAGCACGAGGCCCCAGCCGAGGAACGACATGCCGCGGAGGATCCACGCGGCCGGGCCGCCGACGCGCCACAGCTCGCCCGGGAGCTCGCGCCATTGCCAGAACATCGAGCAGAGGATCGCGCAGGTGACGAGCACGAAGGTCGCGCGCTCGAGCTGCGGCGGGACGATGCGCGTCCACCAGCGCTTGAACGCGCGGCGCGCCATGATCGTGTGCTGCACGGCGAACAGTGCGAGGAAGCCGCCGTTCACGAGCAGCGCTTCGAGGAGCGGAGCCGGTGCGCCGCCGTCGACCGTCTTCGGCACGACGAGGCCGCTGACGAAGCCGATCGCGTACAGGAACGTGCCGAGGAAGATCACGTAGGCGAGCGAGCCGTACACGAGGCTCGCGACGCGGCTCGGCCACGAGGCGACCAAGTACGGATCGCGCGGCGTGGGCAGGGGCGACGCCAGGTGTTTCGCGGGCGCGGGGCGGACGGTGGAGGCGTGCTGCGCGAGTTGCTCGCCCGAGGAAGTGGATTGAGTGGGAGTCATGGCGGTGAGAATTTGGCGGGTTGGAAAGCTTGCCTTGATGCTGGGGCTTTGCCTCGATGTTGGAACTTGGTCGAAGGTCTTTGGCGCACGCGCGGTTCGTCGACTGCCACGCTTCGACCGCGCCTTCGAGAAATCCGACCGCGGGGCGATGTGCGGGCCCGGGTTCGGGCGCTGGGTGCGGGGCGCCGGGTGTGAGTGCCGGGCAAGGCGCGGATGGGGGTCGGGGAGCGCCGGACGTCAGGGACAATCACGGACTTCTTCCCCAGGCCCCGCGCCCCAGTTCGCGGCGACCTTTCGCCACAAACGTCGCGCCCTACGTGGACGTGGACTCTGCGGCGCGCTCACTCGCGCTTGCCCGCGCCGTTCACTCGCCGAGCAACTGCACCAGGCGCGCGCGGCCGTAGGCCCACTCGCGCGCGGCCGTTCGCTCGGACACGCCCAACGCGTCCGCAGCCTGCGCGACCTCCAACCCCGCGAACAGCCGCAGCCGCACGACCTCGGCGGCGCGCTCGTCCTCCCGTTCCAGGGCCTCGATCGCGTCGCTCACCTCGATCGCGCGAGCGGGGTTCTCGCTTGCCGCGAGGTCGAGCCCCGTCAGCGTCATGCGCTCGCGCCCCGCGCCGCGTTTGTCGGCCAGCACTTTGCGCGCGTGGTCGGTGAGCACGCGCTGCATCGCCCGCGCCGCCGCGCCGAAGAAGTGCCGCCGCGTCTCGAACTTCGGCGCCGCGTCGCCCGCGAGCCGCAGCCAGGCCTCGTTCACCAGCGCCGTCGACTGCAGCGTGTGGCCGGCCCGCTCGCGCCCCATCTGCGCCGCCGCCAGGCCGCGCAACTCGTCGTACACGAGCTCGAACACCGCGCGCCATGCATCCGCGCGTCCCTCGGCCTGGTTCAGCAGTCGCGTGAGGTCGTTCGTCGGCGCCACCGGTCTCGGCGGCAGGGTACTCGACGCGGCCTGACCGCGGTCGGCCTGACTGCGAACGTGACTGGGAACGTGACTGGGAACGACAGCGCCACTGGCGCGACGGAGGCGAGTTCGGGTGAGGGTAGGCATGAGCGCGGTCGCAGGCGCCGGGGGACGCGGTGTCGGGCGCAGTCGTGAACGCACCTACGAACACGACCGACACACGACACACACGCCGAAGTCCGGGCCTCGAACGTGGCGCAACCTACGGGCGGCGCCTGCCAGCGAGCGCGGCGAAATTCATGCTCCGCTGACCGCCGCAAACCCTCGAAAGTAGCGCGCGAACCCAAAAAAACTTGCGACCCCCGTGCCCCCGGCGGCCTCGCCCCCGCTCCCGCCACCTACGCGGCGTTTCCGCGCAACGCTCCCCACGGCCGCGCGAGCTCGGATGTACGGAGTCAGTGCGAGTTCGCCCCGCGAACCGCGCGCCGTGCCCAACTCGCCGCGACCCCTGCTGCGGGTTCGGGTATCGAACTCGGTGTCGGCTCCGCATCTGTTCCGTCCCGCGGTCCGACGTGCTGACGCGGCGCCCGAGACGACGAGACACGAACTCCCGTGCGTAGCCGCGCTTGACGACACCACGGGTCGCCGTAAGGGCGCTCTCCCGATGCGGTCGCAGGTGCGAAACGAATCCGCAGAGCCTCGCAGGAGTCACGGGCGGGCGCACCTCGTTTGTGTAGCGGCAGCGCGGGTGTCGCCGGGCTCGCCCACGCGTCTGCCGCCGGTGGCACGACCGCGACCGGTCAGGGGCCGACGAGATATTCGAGGCCGTCCGACAGCGAGTGCTGGTTCGGCGCGACCAGTCCCGGGTCGCGTCCCCAGTATTGGCAATTGACGACCGTGCCGGGGATCGAGAGTGCGGGCTGCGGCGCGCCGCCCAGCGCTCCGGCGGCGAACGCGTTGACGTCCAGCGAGTAGACGCCGGAGCAGTTGGTCACTCCCAAGTCTCCTCCCGAGTAGACCAGCGGCGAACGGAAACGCGGAGGCGCCATGCACAGCAGGCCTCCGTGGAACGGGACCGCAGCGCGTCCGCTGACACCGTAGACCAACAGACCCGGCTTGCCGTTGATCACGTTGGAGGCGAACAACTCGAACCCGTTGGTGCTCGACGCGCTCGGCGATCCCAGCGCGGCGATGGCGGGCAGGCACCCGAGCGAATTGAGCTTGGCCTCGCAATAGACACGGAACGGGCAAGGCGCCAAGCGGGCGATCCGATTTGCCGGAGTGCCGCCGGCCTTCGAAAACGACCCGCCGACCATGAGCGACTCGCCGAACTGTCCCGGGGCGGCGTAGCGCGCGAGCGCCATGGCGCGACCGTCGATGGCCCCGCCGGGCGACGCCGACCAAGAGCTGCCGTCCCAGCGTGCCAAGTAGCTCGCCGGCGCACCCTGGGCCAACGTGAAGTGCCCGCCGGCGTACAACGCTTCGCCATCACCCGCATCGAACACCTCCAAGCTCAGGATGGTGTCGGGCAGGCCTGCGCCGACCGAGGACCAGGTCGAGCCGTTCCATCTCGCGATGCGGTTCACCGGCAGACCGCCGACCACGGACAGCGTGCCGGCGATGTACAGCGCCGGGCCGCTGCCGTCGTCGAAGATCGCCGCCGCGTTCACCGTCCCCGATTGGACGCCCGAACCGACAGCGGACCAGTGAGTTCCATTCCAGCTCGCGACTTTGTCCGCGGGGACCACGCCCGCGACGTTGAAGGTCCCCATTGCGAACAGTCTCGGGCCGGCGCCGAGGTCGCCGGTCACCAATTTCGTGACATTGCCGACGATTCCCTGGTTCAGGCTGAGCCAGTTCGCGCCATCCCACTGGGCCACGCCCCTCAGGTTCGTGCCCGAGTAGGAAAAACCGCCTCCGACGATAAGCGCACTCGGCGCGGGTCCGGCGCCGTCGGCGTCGAAAGCGGCCAGCGCATAGACGGTGGAGTTGAAGGCTCGCGGCTCCGACCACGACGATCCGTTCCAGCGCGCGAAGCGCTGTGCGCTCACACCGCCCGCTTGCGTGAACGAGCCTCCTACCCACAGCGCCGGTCCGGCGCCGTCGTCGTGGCTCAGCATGGCGTTGGCCAGCCCGTTGAGTCCCGAGCCCAACGTCGACCAGGCGCTCCCGTCCCAGCGCGCGATGAGGTTCGCGCCAGCGACTCCGGCGCCGCCTGAGAAGTAGCCGCCGACGAACAGAGCGGGCCCCGAGCCGTCGTCATGCACGGCGAACGAATTCACGTTGTCGTTGAGTCCTTGCCCCACGCCGAATCCCGACCACGCACCGTTGCGCCAAGCCGCGGCGCCTGTGGCGGACAGGCCGTCCACCGAAGCGATCTGGCCCGTAACGATGAACGACTCTCCAGCGCCGTCATCGAAAATCGTCGCCGCCAGGGCCTGGGTCGTGACACCCCCGGCGAGCGCGGACCAGGACGAGCCGTTCCAGCGTGCGGCGCACTTCATGGGCGCGCCGGCTGCGGATGCGTCGAAAACCCCGCTGGCGTAGAGCTGCGGTCCCGTCCCGTCGTCCCACACGCGGAGGTCGTTCACCGACAGGATGGGCCCGCCGCCGGTCATCCAAAAGCCGCCGTCGACGCCCGTCCAGCTCGAGTTCCGCCAACGCGACACACCGCCCATGCCGAAGTTGCCGATGGAGGTGAAATCGCCGCCGGCATAGAGCGCGGGACCGCTGCCGTCGTCGTGCACCAGCAACGTCTTGATGTCGCCGTTGATCGCCGCGCTCGTCAGCGCCGTGAACTGAACTCCGTCCCAGCGCGCGATCCGGCTCGCGCTGATTCCGTTGATGCTGTCGAAGCCGCCGGCGATGTACAGCGCGGGGCCGCCGCCGTCGTCGAAGACCTCGATGTCGCGCACCGAACCATTGATGAAGCCGCTCGTGAAGGGCGACCACGCCGCGCCGTCCCACTTGGCGAGCCGGTACGCCGGCTGTCCTCCGGCGGAGGTGAACGTGCCGCCGACGAACAACGCGTCGCCGCCGCCGTCGTCCCAGACGTTCAGGCACATACCCGTGCCGCCCAGTCCGCTTCCGACCGCGCTCCACGCGAGTCCGTTCCACCGCGCGATGTTGCTGGCCGGGACCCCTCCCGCTTGCTGGAACGCGCCCGTGGCGTACAACGCCGGCCCCGAGCCGTCGTCGAAGACGAGGAGCGCGCGAACTGTCCCGTCGACTCCTGCGCCGAGCGGAGTGAACTGCGTTCCGTCCCAGCGCCCGATTCCGTCGATCGCGAGATCGCCGAAGTCCTGGAATGCGCCGCCGACAAACAGACGATCCCCGGCCCCTTCGTCGAACACCGCCAGCGCCAGCCCGTTAGGGAGCACGTTCGGGAGTCCGAACTCGCTCGTGAACTGACCGCACTGGGCGGCGGCGCTTCCAGCGAGCGCAAGAAGAGCGGCGGCAAGCGACAACTTCGATTTCATCTTCGGCTCCCGAATCACAGCCCGTAGATCCACGACCAGGCGTTGCTCAGTCCCACGTTGTTGGGCGGGATGTATCCAGGGTCGCGCATCCAGTACTGCGCGTTCAGGAGTTCGCCGGGTTGCACGCCGTTCTGCAGCGCGAACGCGTTGGTGAAGTGGAAGTCGAAGCTCCCGGTGCAGTCCTGCCCGCCCGAAGACCCGCCGGAAAACTGCACCGGAGTTCGCAGGGTCGGCGACGCGACGCACAGCGTTCCGCCGAGGAAGATCGCCCCGCTCTGCACCCTGCCCCAAAACGCGAATCCACTCCGCAGATTGGTCGTTTGCGAACAGGTGAGGTGGAAGTCATCGGGGCCGCTGGCCGCCGGCGTTCCCGATCCGCTGATCGACGGAAGGCAACCGTTTGAAGACACCTTGGCGACGCAGTACGCACCGCCGGGGGCGAGTCCGGTCGTGACGAGGTACACGCGGCTTTGCGGGTGGTTCGCCATGAGGAAGTCAGGGTGGCCGTCGAGATCGATGTCGCCCAGCCCCGCGACGCGCCCCGGCCAAGCGTTGCCCGTGGCGTGGAACCGCAGGAGCTCCGCCCCGGACGCGCTCGAGAGGACGCGGACGTGACCCGGAACCGCCAACGAGCCGCTGCCGGCCACGAGCAGGTCGCGCAGACCGTCCCCGTCGACGTCGGCGAGCGTGTCGAATCCGGAGCCGAGACTCTCGCCTGGATTGCCAACGAACGCGCGCAGCTCGGCGCCCGACTGACTCGAGTAGATCCGCACGGAACCGCTCTTCGAGCCGCCGGCGCCGTCCAGATACGAGCCCACGGCGACGTCGGGCCGCAGATCTCCGTCGAGGTCGGGAACGACGCCGAGCGTGGTTCCGAACCCGATCGACGGCGCGGGAGCGAGCACCGTCTGGATCACGGCGCCGGTCGCGCCTGAGAAGAGTCGGACATGCTCTGGCAGCGACCCGTACGCGTGGCCGAGGGCCGCCACGTCTCCCACGCCGTCGCCGTCGAAGTCGGCGCCGCCCACAATCAACTTGCCGAGGTATTCGTTGGCGTGGGCGCCTGTGATCGTGCGCAGGACTGCGCCATCGACTCCGGAGAGGTAGAGCACGTATCCAGGGCTCGACGCGGGCGCCGACACCGCTACGTCCGTGACTCCATCCGCGTTCACATCTCCGAGTCGCGCCACGCTCCAACCGAGCCCGCTTCCCGACGCCGGAAGGTTGCTCTTCGACCAGAGCGTGTCGCCGTTGCTGCCCTGCACCACCGTCACGCGGGCTTGATCCGGCGACCCGAGGAGCAGCTCGTCGTGACCATCGGCGTTCAGGTCTCCGATCGGTGCGAGCGCGCGCCCCAGCGACTCGTTCGTGGAGAGTCCTTGGAACACGTAGATCCGTTGCCGAGTGGCGCCTGAGTAGACCGACACGCGGCCCAGGCCGCCGCTCCCCAGTGCGACCAGCGCGTAGTCTTCTCGACCGTCGCCGTCCATGTCGCCCGCGGAGGAGAAGGCCATGCCCAGATTCGAGTCGACGATCCCGCCTTCGTACTGCGAGATCAACCCCTGCGGCCTCGCGAGTGGCGCGAGAATCAGAAACGGCAGCACACGACGAACCGTGTCGGGACAGCGCATGGAGTCACTCCAACTTGGACGACGGTCCGATGGAACCAAATGCGGGCGTTGCCAACGCCCGCTCGAATCCGACCATGCTCTCCGACGCGCTCGGAATCGTCAACGGAACGAGCGCCGGACTCCCACGCGGATGGCCTCATTGGAGCAACGAAAGCTCGTTCCGCTCCAGGCGTGGGGATCGGCGCTGGCCGCACGAAGACCTCGCGCCCCAGTTCGAGTCGCTCGACAGCGACGAGCGCCAGTTCGCCCTCGCCAGAACCCACCTCCGCGAAGGTCAAGGCGCCTTTCGTACCCGTCTGCTCGACGCCTACGACCGCCGTTGCGCCATCACCGGTGAGCGCACCGAGCCCGTCCTCGACGCCGCCCACATCCAGCCCTACCTCGGCCCGCGCAGCAGCCACATCCAAAACGGCCTGCTCCTCACCAAGGAATTCCACGCCCTCTTCGACAAGGGCCTCGTCACCGTCACGCCCGACCTCCTCGTGCGCGTCTCGCCCGCCATCCGCGAGCGCTGGACCAACGGCGGCCGCTACTACGAGCACGACGGCCGCCGCCTCGCCGTCCTCCCGCGCGTCCCCGCCCACGAACCCAGCCGCGCCGCCCTGCGCTGGCACAACGAACACCGCTTCGAGCGCGGCTCCGTCGCCTGACGCACGCGCGACCTTCGCCCTGCCGCCAACGCGCCTCGCGGGCTATCCTCGCCGCTCCTCACACGCGCGCCCGTAGCTCAGTTGGATAGAGCGGCGGTTTCCTAAACCGCAGGCCGTGGGTTCGAATCCCGCCGGGCGTACTCCCTCAGCTAGGCCGCGCAGTTCGGTGGCGCGGCGCGCGCCAAATTGCGCGCGCACGGAGTACTCGACCAGCGCTCGCATTCAGGCTGCGTCACCGGCGCGTCAGGTCGAGCGTGACGATGTCGGAGCCGAGCTCGATGGTCTGATCCGCGAGAAGCCCGTCGCCTGCCGGGAGCGAAGCGACGCGGTACACGCCCGGGGGCAGCTCGAGCGCGCGCGGCTCGGAGCCGTGCAAGAAGCCCTTGGCCACCTCGAGCCCGTGCTCGTCCAGGACGCGGAACGACGCGGCGGTGCCCGTGCTGCCCGACGCGTGCAGCACCAGTCGCGAGGCGGGGCGCACGCGGACTTCGAGGCCTGCGATCGAGCCCCCGCGCGTGTCGAGCACGACGTTGCCCGAGACGGTCGCGATGCCCTTCCAATCCGCACCGGGAAGGCGGTCGTCGTCGCTCGTGCGGATCACGTACTCGCGGCGGCCCAGCCCGCGGATGAGGAACGAGCCGTCGTGGCGGCTCTGCATCGACGCGCCGCTCGACCAGCGCAACGATCTGTCGGTCGGATCGACGGTTCCCAGGGAGAACGTCGCAGCCCGCGGCCGACCGTCGAGATCGAGGACGAGGCCCGCGACCGTGACCTCCGGCTCGAGAGCGATCGTTTCGACGTCGGCGCCACCGGTCTGCGGAACGTCGACGGAGAGGCGGAGTTCCGCGTAGGTCCGGGCTCGGATCAGGAGCTCGTAGCTGCTGGCGGCGCGGCCCTCCGCGGTCGCAAATCCATGCTCGTCGGTGATCGCGTCTCGCTCGGGATCGCCCCCGCTCGAGATCGTCACGCGCGCACGATGCAGAGGGCGCCCGGTCAGTGCGTCGAGCACGCGCACTCGAACCGCC
Organism: uncultured Planctomycetia bacterium; assembly: GCA_937952135.1. GTDB lineage: Bacteria > Planctomycetota > UBA1135 > UBA1135 > WYBT01. The sequence continues at coordinate 6,357 of CALFYL010000007.1, read as the reverse complement.
GACTTTCGCGACAGCAACTCCTCGGGCCGGATGAGGAAGGCGACCGCGTCTTGTCCGGTCTCGACCCTGCGGGTCTGGATCACGGCCGACTCGTGCAGGAGGCTCACCCACGCGGGCTGGTCGTCGTCCATGGTCAGGACGCCGATGCACTCGGCCGGCAGCACTTGCGAGCACGAGTCGCGCGCCTGGAAGCGGCCCACGAGCATCGTGGCGACGTGACTCTCGCCGTAGCGCGCCTCGAGCGGCTCGCGCGTGGCGACCGGCACGAGCTGTCGAGCTGCTTTCAGATCGAGCGGGTTTCCACCTTCGGGCGTCGCGATCTGGACGCGCAGTTGCACGGCCTTTTGAAGCGTGAAGTTCAGGCGCAGGCGAGGTCGATCTGCGCTGAGCTCGATCGACATCCCCTCGCCTCGGTACCCATCGGCGTTGACGGTCACCCAGTGCGTGCCCTGCGCGAGAGACTGGAGCGCGAACTCGCCGTCGTCGGCCACGTCGCAAGGCCGCAACCGTCCGGAGCGATCGACGAACGCGACTCGCGCATCGCTTCCGATGGGCGCGCCGACAACGTCGCGGACCGATCCCCAGACGGAAGTGGTCGGCTGGAGAACGGCGGCCGCGAAGGGCGGGAGCGCGGCGAGAGGGACGAGTTCCCGAACGGCCGCGCGAATCGAAGGCTCCGTCGCGGGCGGTTGGGCGCCGAGCGTCAGCGTGGAGCTCGCTCGGGCGCGAGGCACTGCCTGGATGCCAGCGCGATGAGTTCCTCGAACAGGTCCGACGCCCGCGACAACAAGCCACGAGCAGATCGCCACGCAGACTCCGCCGAGCACCATCAGCGCTCGTCCGGATCGAGGCTTGCGCCTCGTCGGTTTGCGCATCGAGCCGCCCGGGCTGATGGGATTCGACGGGCGCGCATCTCGATTCCGCGGTTGCATGGGATGGTTGCGCCGACGAGCTTGGCCGGACGAACCCTGCGGTCCATCCGGCCGAGGCACGCCGCGCGTACCTCGCGCCTGGACCGATTACGGCTGGGGCTCGACGATCGTGGCCTGATCGAGAGTCACCGCCGTCTGCGCGAGCAGCCGTCCGTTGACCGTCGCACCCGTGCTGACGGTGACCGAAGTGGCGGTCAGGACGACCCCGTTGAGGGTGGAGGTCGTGCCCAGATCCACGAGGCCGCTCACCTGCCAGAAAACATTCTCAGGTCGCGCATCGGCAGCGAGGCCGATCGTCGTCGTGCTGCTCACGACCAGGTCCTGGGCGACCTGGAAGATCCAGACGTCCGTCGCAGTTCCCGACAAGGTGACGTCCGCATTGATGGCGAGCCCCGTGCCCCACTTGTAGACGCCCGGAGTGAGCGTCTGCGGCGTGTTGATGCTGCCGGCAAACGCCTCCGTGACGTCGGGCGCGCGTCCAGCCGCGTCCGTGAACGCCCTCTCCATATCGCTGACGGCCGTGGTGAGGTTCTGGGGGGTAGGCGGGGAGTAGTCCGCCGCGTACACGCTGCCCGTGACCTGCGTCGACGTGGAGAAGACGCCGGAAGCATCCAGCACCAGCGAAAAATCCGTGATCGCCGTCGCGGCCGCCGGGCTGACGCCGATGTCGCCCAGAATCGACGACGCCGGAACCGTGGAGATCCCGGCCTTCGACAGGATCGCGAAGTTGCTCGCCGTGCCCAGGTTGACGGGCAATCCAGGCTGCGTGGTATTGCCGGTCTCGAAGCTCCAGACTCGATTCGCGGCCAAGCCCATTCCCGTAGAGGCTGACTGGGCCCCGGTCGTGACGGTTGCCGTGTACGTGGTGTCGTCGGACAAGTGATCCGCAGGCCAGAACGCGGCGCTCGAGTCGGCGTAAATCACGGTGCCCGCGACCGGAACTGCGCCGGGGCTGGCCGTCAAAGTGAAGGTCGTCCCGTCCAGCGAGGATTCGTCCATGGCCTCGCTGAAATTCGCGACGACGCCGACGTTGACGGGGACGCCGACAGCGTTGTTCACCGGAACGGTGGAGGTCACCGTCGGCGCGGATCGTTCGTCATCGTCGTTCGACGACGAGCACGCGGAAGCCATGAACAGCAGAGGGGCGGCCACCAGGCTTCGGAAAAGTGTGTTCGAGCGCATCTTGGCCATGTCGTTTCGAGGTCTTGCAACGAAACGTGAGCTGCGCCACCGCAAAGCTGTGCAGGGGCGGAGTCCTCGGTAGCTTCCGGTTCGGGTGCAATGCCTGCGGCGTCGCAACTACCCAGTTCTCGCGGAAACTCCCCGTCGAGAGCTCTCGACAGGCTCGTGCCTGACACTCATAGACGCGTTGCGACCAACTGCGAGAGGCAATGATCCTAACGCACGCACTGCATCCGCATGCGTCTTCTAAACCACGGACGTAGAAGTGGAAATCGCCAACCGATGGCGATCAAAAACTGAAAACGACGCGCTTAGTGAAGTTGGGTATCGGCTGTCAGGGTTAAGTGCTTTGCCTGAGTGGGACATTCGAGATCTGGGGTATTGCCGTGCGGGAAACACGGACGCAATCGACGGCTCGGGAGGGGCGCGGCTACGGCGGCGGCGCCTCCGGAGGCGCCGATGGTTCCTCGGTGATCAACCGCGCATTGCGATTCCAGGTGAGGTGGTGCCAGCACCATTGGCTCAGCACGAGAAAGCGGTTCTCCAGCCGCACCAGAGCCATCAAGTGGATCAGCGACCACATGAGCCAGGCGGCGGTGCCGGAGAAGCGCCAGCGGCCCACCTGCGCGACGGCCAGGCGACGGCCGATGGTCGCCATCGTCCCGCGATCGCGATAGACGAACGTCGTCGTCGGGCGGCCGTCGAGGCGCGCCAGGATGGTGCGCGCGACGTGCTCACCTTGCTGCATCGCCACGGGCGCCACGCCCGGCAGAGGGCCGTTTGGCCCAGGGAAGGAGCCAAGTCGCCGATCACAAACAGCTCTGGATGCCCCGGGAGGGTGCAGTCCGGAGCGACCTCGATGCGTCCGTTGCGATCGAGCCGCGCACCGGTGGCGTTCGCCACCTGCGCGCCCAGCGGCGCACCCTGAACCCCCGCGCTCCACAGCACCGTCGCGGCCGGGATTCGCCGAACGGTCGCATCGCACCGCACTTCGACGCCTGCGCTGTCCACGGAGACGACGGGGGTGGAGGTGAGCACCTCGATTCCCAAGCCGGCCAAGGAGCGCAGCGCCTGGGCCGAGAGCCGCTCGTCGAACCCCGGCAGCACCCGCGGTCCCGCTTCGAGCAGAACGATGCGCGCGGCAGCGGTGTCGATGTGACGAAACTCGCGCACCAGAGTGTGCCGCGCGATTACCAAGAACCACGGTGTCGAGCGGAGGGAACGTGTCGCGCCTGTGGAGCGCGCCCGAACGATCCGCGCGCGCTTTACGACGAGTTCGAGTCGCAGCCCGCGAGCTCGGCGAGCTGCGACTCGCCGAGCGTGCGTGGGCCGCGATCAACGCCTCGAGACCGCTCGAATCTCGCGCACGAGATCCTCGGAGCCCGGGCCCGCGACCGAGCGCGCCGCCTCGGCGTCGAAGCGCCGCAGCAGGCCGGCGGTCTGCGAGACGAAGCGGCCGTGACCGCGCAGGGCGATGTAGCGCGCCTCAGTGCCCTGTTCCAGGGCGCCTTCGCGAGGCTCGGAGGGCAGCAGTCCACGAAGCGTTCCCGGCAAGATGCGCGCGTCGAGGCTCTCGACCTTCAGCGTCATCGTGAAGCCCAGGGCCGGATGGCGGCGCACGAAGTCGAGGTCGCCGGCGCCCACCGAGAGGCAATCCGCGTCGGAGGCGGCGGAGGACTTCGCGCTGCGAACCTGCACGGTCGCGGGGCGCGATTCCATGTCGCACGTCAAGCCGAATCCGTGCTCGAGCAACTGCGACTCGATCCACGCGTGCGCATCGGCGGGCTGCAGCGCGATCGACTGTCGCAGCGACAACTGCGCCGCTTCGAAGGCTTCCTTCTCGCTCGCGGCGACCGTGTAGGTCACACCCGTTGCTCGCGAGAGCGACGCGAGCAGCTCCGCCAGCGAACTCGCGCCGGCGGGAACGTGCAGCGAGCCACTCGGCGGCGGGAAGGCCAGCTCGAACACCGAAGGCGGTGGCGCGCTCTCCGCGGAGCGCTTGCTCGCGCCCGACTCGGCGTCGAGCTTGCGCAGCAAGTCGATCGCTCGCGCGACCAGGCCGCCCTCACCGCTCAGCGCCACCGTCCGAGAAAGTCCGAGGGGCGCGATCCCGACGCTCGAGTAGCCGTCCGGATCCATCAGCGAGTGCAGCTTGGGTGAGACACTCCGCAGCTCGAGGTGCTCGACTTGGATCGTCGTCGCGACCAGCAGCGCTGGGTGACGGCGGAGGAAGCCGAGCTCGTCGCGCGCGACTTGCAGGAGCGCTTGCGTGGTGGGCGACGAGAGCCGGCGGTGACGCACGCTCACGGTCGTCGGCGTCACGTCGCAGTTGCACATCAGGTAGAAGTCGTGGGCGACGAGCTGCGACTCGACGAAGGCGTAAGCGTCCGCGGCCGCGATCGAGCTTGTGGAGACCGACTGCGCGCGCGCCTCTTGCAGCGCCGCGGCCACCTTCGCGTCGGCGACCGAGTACAGAACGCCCGTCGACTCGGACAGCGCCGCGAGCAGGTCCGCGAGCGAGCTCTCCGCCGCTGGACACGGCAACGGCGCCGCCGGCGTCGGAAAGCGCAGGTCGAGGTCTCCCTGCGAGCTCGGCCACTGCAGTGCGCCCAGAACTTGCGCCGGCGCAGCGCCCGCGGTTGCAGTTCGAGAAGCAGCAAGGGCGAGCAGCGCCGCCATCGTCAAAGTGCGAAACGTCGTCACGGGAACCTCCGCCTGTCGGGTGTGGAACGGACCGCGCTCGCCGAAGAGTTCGAGCGGCGTCGGACATGAACCTGTTCGCGCGAACCGACGCGGCCCGGACAGGAATCCGCGAATCCGCGCCCGCGAACGACGCCTCGCGCCCCCCAGCCTTCCGCGAAATGCGAAGCATCGAGGGCTCGAGCGCGCCGCTCGCTCCGCGCATGCGGCCCGCGCGCTCGTTCTCCGTGCTCGCATTTGCCTGCAACTCCGTCGCGCCCCGTTGGGCCAACGCACTCGCACGCTCCGGCGCGCTCGCGCCGAGCGGGCGCGTCACGGCGACACCTCAACCCATCGACTCGAACTCTCACCATGCAGACCCTTCACTCGTTCACCGGATCCGTCGTGCTGGTGGCAGCGCTCGCTGCCTTTGCTTCGGTCGCCACGAAAGCACCGCGCGAGACGGACGCGCCTGCGAAGCCGGCGGTTTCTGAGCCGTCTACGAAGCTGGTCGCGGCGACCGTCAAGATGCCGACCACGGCGCCCAACTACGTGTCTCCGTTGGACACTTCGACGTTCGCGGGCATCCAGAGCCAGTCGTCCGACGACGACATCGTGCTCCCCGAACCGATCTACTTCTTCGAGACCGAGTGTCCCGAGCGGCTCCAGCTCGTCAACTGGACCGACTGCGTGCTGTACTTCATCACCTTCCTCGACTGCGATGGCGACGGGTTCGTGGACGACTTCGACGAGCACTTCGTCATGCCCATCGATGAGGAGTCGGGCGTTCCGTGGGTCGAGACGATCGAGCCGACCGACGACTGCCAGATCGTCTACTGGGGGCTCTTCGACATCCTCCCCGTGGGTGGTTGCGAGCCGGGCTGGGAGCAGGACCCGTGGTTCCCCTGCGCGGTTCACTTCTACTAACGGCTGAGGGCGAGCTCGCGCGATCCGCCGAGGCCAATTGTGTCGCGAACGGCTCGCGCGACGGCACAATCCGGCCATGAAGAAGGGGCGCGAGAGCGGTGGGGGTCGGAAAGCTTCGGAGGCGTTTGTCGAGTTTGCGCAGCCGCTCCTCGACGCGTCGCGCGGGCCGCTGGAACGCGAGGGGCAGGCGCAGATCCTCACGCTCGCGTTCGCGGTGTGGAACGCCGTCGTCTTCGAGCGTGCGGGGCGGCGGCCGCGCGCGCTCGAGGCGTTGAGGGCGGCGCTGACCGGGCCGGCGGAGCGCGACATCTTGCAGTTCCTCGTGAACCGCAAGCGCAGCGAGCGACCGATCGACAACCGCGTGGTCGGCGACCTGCAGTTCGTCCCGGGCAAGGGCGGCGAGGTCGGCGTGCGCGTCTCGTACGCGGAGTACAGCCTGGTCGCGGACGATCCGAAGCTGGAGCGCATCGAGGCCCACATTCTCGACGGCTTCGGCGCGCCGAAGGGGTCGCGCGGCAAGAGCGGTGAGCGCAGCAAGAGCAAGAAGCGCGCGAAGTCGGCGAAGGCGCCGGGTGCGGGCGAGCCGACGGGCGAGCGCGAAAGGGCGCCTGCGCCGAGATCCGAGTCGGCGCTCGAG
>CALFYL010000006.1 GCA_937952135.1 uncultured Planctomycetia bacterium | reverse complement strand
ACGCCGGCCGACAGATCGCCGCCGATCGCTACACCTATTTGCCGTCGTTCGCGCTCGCCGCGCTCGCGGCCGCCGCGCTGCACCGCTTCGCTTCGCGGCCGCTGTGGATCGCGAGCGCGATCGCCGCCGCGCTCCTCGCCGGCGCGTCCTGGCGCCAGACCGCTTATTGGAAAGACACGACCACGCTGTTCGAGCGCGCCGTCGAGCTCGAACCCGGAGCGTACTGGGCGCGCCACAAGCTCGGCGTGCTCGCGCATCAAGCGGGCGAGCCGCGGCGCGCGCTCGAGCACTACGACCGCGCGCTCGCCGCGCGCCCGACGCAAGGCCACGCAGACGCCTGCTACGACCGCGCGCTCAGCCACTTGTTTCTCGGCGACGTGAACGCGGCGCGTTCGGACCTCGAGCGCGCACTCGCGGATGCACCGGCGCACGCCGGCGCGCTCAACGTGCTCACGGACCTCGATCGCGACGAGAAGCGCCTCGAGCGCGCCGTCGAGCGGCTGCGAAGCGCGCTCGCCATCGACCCGCAATCGCTCGAGTTGCACCAGCTCCTGGCGTCCACGCTGCTCGACGCGGAGCAGAACGAGGCGGCGCTCGCGGCCGCGAAGCAACTGCAAGCGCTCGCTCCGGAAGACCCGCGCGGCTACTCGCTGGCGGGCACGGCGAACCTCTACCTCGGCCGTTTCGCCGACGCCGAGCGCGAGTTGCGGCGCGCGTGCGAGCTCGCCCCGACCGCGGAGCGTTTCTACAGCCTCGGCCTCGCGCTCGAGCGCCAGGGCCGTGCAGCGGACGCGCGCGCGAGCTTCGAGCAAGTCCTCGAGTTCCAGCCGACGCACTCACGCGCGCGCGCCAAGCTCGGACGGCCCTAGGAAGACGGACCTGAAGCGGCCAAGACTCGAACCGCGGGGCGCCGGGCGAGTTTTCTTCCGAGTTCGCCGCGTGGAGATCGCGTTTCGCGCCCCGCGAGCGCGCCCGCGCGCTCAAGAACCTCGCCGCCTCGGCCCGAAAGGCCTCGAGTCTCCGCGGGCAGCTCGTTCGCCCGCGACCCACGCACCTCCCCGGGCCCCGCGCCCGCACGAGCAACGCTCCATGGCTTGGATCGACGAACTGTTCAAGAAGATGGTCGAGGTCGGCGCGTCCGACCTGCACATGACTTCGGGCACGCGCCCGTGCTTCCGCAATAGCGGCGACATCCTCCCGATCGCCGAGTGCCCGGAACTCTCCGCCGAGCAGATGCAGCAGGTGCTCTACGAGATCACTCCCGAGCGCAACCGCCTGGAGTTCGAGGAGTGCAACGACAGCGACTTCGCGTACGAGATCGTCGGGCTCGCGCGCTTCCGCGCCAACCTCTTCCGCGACCGCAACGGTCCGGGCGGCGTGTTCCGCCAGATCCCGAGCGAGGTGCTCTCGGCGGAGAAGCTCAACCTGCCCAAGCCGGTGCTCGATCTGTGCATGCTCTCGAAGGGTCTGGTCGTCGTCACCGGTCCGACCGGCAGCGGCAAGTCGACGACGCTCGCGGCGATGATCGACCACATCAACCGCACGCGCACGGACCACATCATCACGATCGAGGACCCGATCGAGTTCGTGCACCAGCAGAAGAAGTGCCTGATCAACCAGCGCGAAGTGCACCGTCACACGTCGAGCTTCAAGCGCGCGCTGCGCGCGGCGCTGCGCGAGGACCCCGACATCGTGCTGGTGGGCGAAATGCGCGACCTCGAGACGATCGAGATCGCGATCGAGACCGCGGAGACCGGACACCTGGTGTTCGGCACGTTGCACACCAACACCGCGCCCTCGACCGTCGACCGCATCATCGACCAGTTCCCCGCCGACCGTCAGAACCAGATCCGCACGATGCTCTCGAGCTCGCTCAAGGGCGTCGTCGCGCAGACGCTGTGCAAGCGCAAGCCCAAGGGCCGCGTGGCCGCGCTCGAAGTGCTGATCGTGAACACCGCGGTCGCGGCGAACATCCGCGAAGGCAAGACGCACGGCATCGTCTCGGCGATGCAGATGGGCGGCAAGCTCGGCATGCGGCTCCTGAACGACTCGCTGCTCGAGCTCGTGAAGACCGGCCAGGTCGACGCCAGCGAGGCGTACATCAAGGCCGTGAACAAGGACGACCTGATGACCAAGTTCGGAGCGAACGGCATCACGGTCGATCTCTCGGCGATGGGCGAAGGCAGCGAGGCCCAGGCGCCGGCGGCGAAGCCCGCACCCAGCGCGCCGCTGCCTTCCGCGTCGGCGTCCGTTCCGGGCCTGCAGGTGGTTCAGCGCACGCCCATCAACCCCGCCGCGGTTTCGGCAGCCAACGCGTCCGCGATCCCGCGCTCCGCGCTGCCCTCCTCGCCTGCGCCGGCGCCGCAACAGGCCGAGGAACCCGTGGAGAGACAAGCGGAAAAGCCCGCCGGAAAGAGCGCCGCGGCGCCGAAGGGCTGGGTCGACCCCTTCGAACAGTTCAAGCGCCAGCGCCCGGGCTGAGCTGCGCGGCTCGCGTACGCGAGGTACGCGCACACGCGTGCGCCAACGTCACGGCGCTGCGACGACGACGCGCCCATCGCGCACGTCGGCCTCGCGCACGTCGAACTCGCCGCTGCGCGCGCCGATCGCGAAGCGCGCGCGGCCGAGCGGCCGAGCCTCGGTGTTCGCGCCGTCGGTCGCGTAGGGCATGCGCACGCGCGCGACTCCGTCGTTCGCAGCCGTGGCGGCGCCGCGCCAGCGCAGGCTCTTGTCGGCGGTCGGGAACACCAGGTCGAGCTCGACGCGAAGTTCGTCTCCCGGCGCGCCGCGCGCCTCGACGACGGCGCCGCGCACGCGCTCCCAGACCATCGCCGCCGGCGCGAGATCGCCAGGTGAGCGCAGCGGGCGCCCCGCGTCGCGAAGCGGCGCGACCCACGCGAGCCGCAAGCCCTCGAAGGGCGCGCCGTCGACGCCGCGCGGGCCGAGGTAGCCGTCGAACAGGGCGCGCGCGCCGAGCGTGCGGAACCACTCGGGCCGCACGTTTCCGCCGCGCTCCGCGCCTTCGCCGACGTAGCGCGCGCGCCGCTCCGGCGCGCCGTACTCGATCAGCGAGTTGAGCGCGTTCGGCAGGTCGCTGTCGACGATCACGTAGCGCACGCGGTGAGCCTCGAGCAGCGCTTCGCCCTCGCGCTCGTCCTCGGCCATGAACCAGCGCGGCGCGGCGCGAAAACCCTCTTCGCCGACGTAGGTGCCGAAGTTCGTCGCGACGCTCCCGCGCCGCGCCGCCCACTCGATGACGTGGCCGTGGCCCCACACCGCGAGCACGCTCTCGTACTCGTCCACGAACTCGCGAGCGCCGATCCAATCGCACGCGAGCCGCGCGCCGAGCGTCGCCGCGCGCTCGTCCTTCGCGGCGTCGCGGTGCGTGCGAACGCGTTCGAGCAGCTTGTCGACCGTCGGCCATTGCAGCGCTACGCACAGCACGGCCGTGAGTCCTGCGCCGATGTACGGCGCGGCGCGGCCGACTCGTTCGATCCGCACTCGGCCCATGGCTCGCGCGAGCGCCCACGCGAGCACGACCGCCATCGGCGCCGACAGCGCTTCCGCGAAGCGCGCCTGGCTCGCCGACTGCAGCGCGAGCGAGAGCGTCGCCACGCCCCAAAGCGCCAGTCCCAGCGAACGCTCGCGCCACGCGCTCCACGCGAGCGCGAGCAACGCGATGGGCACGAGCAGCGACGCGTAGCCGAGCGCTGCGAAGAGCGACGCTCCAGCGCCTTCGCCCACGAGCCGCCGCGATTCGCCGATGCGCGCCATGAAGGCGTCGGTGCGGCTCACCCACGCGAAGCCCTCGCGCACCGCCAGCGGGCCCGCGCTGTCGCCGAGCGCGATCCAGCCGCCGAGCAGTGCGAGGAACGCGAGCACGATCCAGGGCCACGCGCGGAGGAAACCCGGCGACTTGAAGGCGACGAGCGGCGCGAAGACACAGGCGCCGAGCCCGAGAAACGCCGCGTGAAACCACGACAGATTGACGACGCTGAACGGCGCTTGCGTCCGCCACGGGCTCGCCGCGAGCGCCGGCGCGAGAGACGCCAACGCGACGAGGTGAAAGGCGAGTCCGAGCAGCGCCACGCCTTCGCGCGGCCGGCGTGAGTGCGCGACGACGAGCAGGCCGAGCACGAACTGCGCTTGCACGACGTACATCAGCGACGCGACCCAGGCGCCCATGGCGGCGCCCGCGATGGCGCCGGCGATGGCGCCGAAGCAGAGCGCGCGGCGCTTGCTCGCGAGCACGTCCTCGGAGAGCGCGCGCGAGAGTACGAGCAGCAGCAACAGCGCGAGCCACGACACGAACGCGTGGTGGTCGCCGTTGCCGGATTTTCCGTAGGCGACAGCCGCGGGTGTGAGCGCGTGCAAGAGGCCCGCGAGGAGCGCGGCGAGCACTCCGAACGGACGTCCGACGAGCCACGCGGCCGCGAGCGCCGCGGTCACGCTCGTCAGGACGCTGAAGACGCGCGCGAGCGACGCCACGGCGGGCTCGAGCCACTCTCGGCGCGCCGCCGGTTCCTCGGGCGCGAACGGAGCTACGAGCGCGGAGGCGAGCAGCGTGTAGTACGGCGGCCACGGAATCGCGGCGCCGTGCGGCGCGTTGAGCAGCGGATCGCGCTCCGCGACGGGCAGGCCCTCCGCGAGCACGCGTTCGACCCGCCGCACGTGGTAGAGCGTGTCGGGATCGGTCGTGACCCACTCGCGGTGCCCGAACATCGCGATGCGCCGGTGCAGCACCTCGCGCGGCAGCCACGAGACCAGCGCCACGAGCAGCAGCACGAGTCCCAGCGCGAGTCGGTTCTTCTGCATGCCTCGATGGTCGCTCGGGTGGGGCCGCCGCGGCGACGCCGTGGGCCCCTGAGGCTACTCACGCCCGCGAGCGATGGAAGGGCCGGTTCGAAGGCTGGTTCGAGGGCGCCTCGCTCGCGGCGCCGCCGAACGCGGGCTCACGAGAACAACGCGAGCAGCGCTTCCAAGGCGCCGGCCGCCGCGAGATCGATGCCCCATCCGAGCTTGCTCTCGCGCTGTTGAATCCGCCCGCCCATCCCGGCGGGAAGCGTCGCGTTCTGTTCGGCGCGCAACCGCCGCCGCTGGTCCTCGAGGCGCTCGATCTCGCGCCGCCGCGCGCGCTCGAGCCCGCCGCCGCGGATGAACTCGAGCACCTTGTCGATCTCGCCGTGGTCGAGCCATACGCCGTGCGGCTTGCACAAGTCGAGGATCACGCCCGACGCTGCCGCGTAGTTGCGGCGGTTCATGAGCTCCTTGCACACGACACACGGCAGGTACGCGAGCTGCGCCTGGGCCGCCACGGGCGCCGGCGGATCGACGAGGTGGAACTTCTCGGCGAGGTTCTCGTTCTCCGCGGTCGCGCACACGCGCACGAAGTCCTCGTGGCCCATCCACATGCCGCCGCAGCGCGCGCACTCGACGAGCGAGCCGTTCGCGAGGCCGCGCGCGTGGAGCTCGCCCTTGCAGCGCGGGCAGCGCACGTTCTCCTCGAGGGCGAAGAGCGCCTGCGCGCTGAGCGCGACGCCGCACTCCATGCAGTGGCGCGCGTCGCGGCCCGTGCGCGCGAAGCACTTGGGACACACGGCCGTCAGCCGGCGTTCCTCGAGCGTCACTTCCGCGCCGCAGAAGGCGCATTTCACTGCGTCTTTCGCGACGTTTGCGCCGCAGCCCGAACAACACAGCGCGCGCGGGCTGTGCGGCGTCTGCACGCGCACCGTGAAGCGTTCGCCGCACTCGCAGCGCACGCCGGCGCCCTGGTCGAGGTGCGAAACGTCGTACTGGCGCCCGCACGCCCCGCAGGCGTTGAGCATTCGAAAGGTCGCGACTGAAGAGTCTTGGGTCATCGCCGAGGTCGGGTCAGGAAGGTTCGACGCGCAGCTCACGGGCCGACGCTTTCGGCGCCGCGGCGCGGCTGCGCTCTTCTTCGACGAGTTCGCGCAGCGAGCGGTTGTAGGCCGAGGTGCGCGCCTCCTCGCCGAGCTTGGCCAGCAAGCGATCGCCCCGCGCATCGAGCTCGTCCGTCGTCGGGAGCGGCTCGTCCACACCCACGCCGGCCAGCGCGTCGAGCACGTCCTTCACGCGGATCGAGCCCGGATCGCGCGCCGGCAGGAACGCGGGACCGTCGGCGCCGTCGAGCCCATCGACGTGGGTCGCGAGGCGGCCGCGCTCGAGGTCGCTCAGAACCTCGTCGACCTCGCGCGGCGACACCCCGAGCGAAGCGGCGATCGCGAGCGAACGCGGCGGCGGCTCTCCCCCGAGGAAGGCACGGCTCAGGCGCGTCATCGCGCGAAGCGCGAGGCTCTCGCGGTACGCGTGCTGCCGCGGTTCGTAGGTCACGAGGCCGCGGTACTCGCGCTCGCTCTCGTGCGCGAACGCGAGCTCCGCGCCGAACAGCACGATCAGCCACGAGAGTTGCACCCAGGCGAGAAAGATCGGAAACGCCGCGAAGCCGGCGTAGATCGCGTTGTACCTGGCGACGCCGATCTGGAACTTGATGTGCGCGAGCAGCGTGAGCTGCCACAGCAGGCCCGCGACCGCGCCGCCGATGGCCGCGGAGCTGAGCTTGCCGCGTCGATTCGGCATCACGAGGTAGACGAGCGTGAACGCCCCCCACCCGATCAGCAGCGGAGCGGCGCGGATCGCGAATTCGAGCACAGCCCCCAGCGCGAGGCGTTCCTCGAGGAACTCGACGACGCCGGCGCTCTGGGCCGCGCCCGTGACGCCCACCGCGATCACGAGGAAGATCGGCGTGATGATCACGATCGTGAGGTAGTCGCTGAGCTTGCGCACCCACGACCGCGCTTTGCGCACGCCCCAGATCTCGTTGAAGGAACCCTCGATCGACGAGAGCAGCCGCAGCACCGCGAGCATCAGCACGAGCAAGCCGATGGCGCCGAGGCCCTTGACGTCGGTCCGCTCCACCATGTCGAGCACGTGGTCGAAGCCCTGGCGCAACTGCGTGACGCCCTCGGGATCCGCGGGCCCGACGAGCACCGCGGGCGAATTATCCAGCGCTACCGACGGCGCCGGCCCCTGAAGACGACCGAAGAGCTCGTCGAGGTAGGGATCGATCTGCTTGGTGCGCAGCTCCTCGTACCAGCCCAGGCCCTTCAAGGTCGCGAACGAGAACGCGAGCAGCGGAACGAGCGAGAGGACCGTCGTGTACGTCAGCGCCATCGCGCGCAGCACGCACTTGTCGCCGGCAAAGCTCTTGAGCGTCAGGTACGCGACCCGCACGACGCGGTGCCAGGCTCGGCGCGGCCAGCTCAAGCTTCCGTCGTCGACGTGCCACACACCGTGCGACACGAAGCGCCACAGCCGGCCGATGGGGCTCGAGGAGAGCATCGAGCTCGTGCCGATCTGCTCCAGGATCCAGCGCTTCTGGTGCTGCGACATGACAGGGATTCGAGCAAGTTCCTCTTCGGCCGCCAAGCGCGGGCAGCCGAAGGTTCGCGCGCAAGGCGTCTTCGTGCGAGAAACTTAGCGTTTCGCGCGCTCGAGAAGCACGTAGGCCGTGCCGCCGCGCGCCATCCACACGCGCTCGAGCTGCTCGCGGCGGTAGACGAGCTTCCCCGCCTCCGGAGCTTCGGCCGCGGGATCGTTCACGTGCACGTTGCCGTGCTCGTCGAAGCCGCACAGCACGAGCAGGTGTCCGTCGGTCTTCACGTACGGCGCGCCGTCGAGTTCGCCCGGCTTCGCAGCGATCGAGATCACGAGCGGCGTGCCGCGGGCAATGTGCTGCGCGACTTCGTTCCAATCGGAGAAGCGCGCGAGGTAGCCCGGCGCGCCGAAGCTGTAGGCGCCCTGCACAGCGCACGTCCAGTTGCCGTAGAGGTCGTGCATCGAATCGAAGAGGCGCTCGGCGACGCTGAGCGTGTCGATCGCGATGCCGCGGTACGCGAGCACCATCGCAACGGACGTCGGCGAGCAGATGCGGCTGGTGAGTTCGGACGGCGCGGCGCATTGACTGCGAAACGGCACATCAAGGCGCTTCTGCGCGATTTTGGGCAGCTCGAACCTTGGCGCGGGTTCGTCGGTCTTGCGGCTGAAGCAAAGCGCGACGCGGCGCACGA
>CALFYL010000005.1 GCA_937952135.1 uncultured Planctomycetia bacterium | reverse complement strand
AACGCATATTCCCTGCTTGGAAGGGCCGCGGGCGCAGGGGCGCGCCGTCGGCCGAGCGAACCCAAGCGTTCAGGTCCGGGCGAGGCGCCCGGCGGAAAGTGCGGCGTTGGACGAGAGCGAACTCGTGCTCGGACTGCGCGAGCAGCGCGAGGAGGCGGTGCGAGAGTACCTCGACCGCTACCGCTCCCTTTTTCACCACTGCATCGCGCAGTTCGAGTCCGACCCGACGACGCGCGAGGACCTGCAGCAGGATCTCGCCTGGTACGCGCTCGAACGGCTGCGCGACGGCGTGTTCGATTCCGAGCGCGGCACCTTCGGAACGTGGCTGTACCGCGTCGCGTGGTGCCGCTGCGTCGACCTCAAGCGCCAGGCGAATGCGCGGCGGCGCGTGAAGCTCCAGTCCGTCGGCGACGACCTGCCCGAGACGGTCGACCCCGGCGCGGCCCCCACCGACCAGGCGCAGGACAACGAGATCGCGGCCAAGGTGCGGGTCGCGCTGCGCGAGCTCGCGCCCGAGGAGCGCAAGCTGCTCGAGCTGCGCTTCGTCGACGCCGTGACGCTCCCCGACATCGCCGCGCGCCTGGGGATCACGCTCGAACAGGCGAAGTACCGCCTCAAGCGCGCCTCGTCGCTGCTGCGCCGCGCCGTGCTGGCCCTGGCGCGCCGCGAGGAGCTGGTCGATTGAGCCGCGCGAGCTTTCCCGAGGCGCGAAGCTCGGCCGCTGCGAGCCACGCGCCTCCATTCGAGAAAAAGACCCCCGTTGCGCAGCGTGCCTGCGGATACTCGATGCGACGATGACCGACCCGGAGCGACGACCTGACGCAGCCCCCCCGGGGAGCTGCAGCAGGCCGGATTTGGCCCTTTGGCTGCCGGACTGGGACACCCTGGACACGCCGACGCAGCGCGAGCTCGCGGCGCACGCCGAGGCGTGCCCGGTCTGTGCGCCGAACTGGCGCCTGATTCGGCGCGCCGACGCATACCTCGAGTCCAGCCTCCGCTCGAGCCCCGCGGACGCGCTCGCCGTGTGCCCGACGCCGGACGAGCTGTACGACCTCGGCCGCGGCCCGGGCGCGCGCCGGCTGTCCGAGCTCGAGCGCGTCGGCCTGAAGGCGCACGTCGCCGCCTGCGCGGAGTGCGCGGCCCTGGTCGAGACGCTCGAGCAGCGCCCGCCCGCGCCGCTGGTCCTCGGCGACTCGAGCCGCTCGTTCGACGTCGATTCCGACCTGCCGCGTCTCGACCGACGCCGGCGCTGGCAGATCTGGGTCCCGCTCGCGGCCGCGGCGGCGTTGCTCGCGATCTGGCTGTGGCGCACCGACGACAGCGCGACCCGCGCGCGCTCGGGCGATGTCGGCGGCGCGTCTATCCGCTTCCCCTCGGCGCAGCTCGTGCGCGGCGACGCGGCGGGCGCGCTGCTCTTCCCGCGCGAGCGCTTGCTCGCCGGGCCCGCCGGCCTGCACTCGAAGCTCGAGTTCGAAGTCGCCCCGCGCGAGCGGGCGACGAGCTACCGCGCGGAGGTCGAGCGCCACGACGGCGCGGCCTTCGCGAACTCGACGCCGATCCTGAAGCTGAACTCCGCCGTCGAGCGCATCGGCGCCGGCGCGGGCGCCGAGATCACGCTGCCGCCGGGGCACTACACCTGGGAAGCCTGGGCGGTGGTCGACGGGCTCGACGTGCCGCTCGGCCGGCGCGACTTCGAAGTCGTGCGCGACGACGAGCTCGTGGCCCAGGTCGAGCAGCGCTCGCGCGCCGCGGAACCCGCGCGCAGCGAAGCGATCCTGCACCTCTTGCACGACGCGGGCTACCTGTCCGACGCGCGCGCCTTCGCCCGCACGCTGCCGGCGTCGCCCGAGCGCGACGAGTACCTGGCGCGCCGCCCGCAGCGGTGAAGCGTGAGCTGAACGCCGCGAGCGGGTTTCGCGCCACGCGCGGGCGTTCGCCGTTCCTTGCACGTCGTTGGGCGCGCGTTTTCGCGCTGTTTTTGGCTTGTTTCGGCGCGACGGCGGTCCGCGGCCCCGCAACGCAGGCGGCCGCGCCAGCTGCCGTCTCCCAGGTCGACGCCGCGGCGCCGACGAG
Source organism: uncultured Planctomycetia bacterium (assembly GCA_937952135.1). Classification (GTDB taxonomy): domain Bacteria; phylum Planctomycetota; class UBA1135; order UBA1135; genus WYBT01. Next base: position 6,747 of record CALFYL010000005.1, on the reverse strand, counting down.
CTACGAAGCCGCGCTGCGAGCCTTCGGACAAGCGTTGGTGCGGCTGCGAAGCGGCGACGACAGCGCTCGCGACGCCCTGTCGCTCGCCGCGGAGGAGCTGTGCGCCTCGCACAACCGCTGCGATGCGCGCGAGGTCGCCAAGTTCTTCGCGCAGCTCTCGCGCGAGGCGCGGATGCGCGGTTGGAAGGCCGAGGGCGAGCTCGCGGGGCTGCGCGCCGACGTGTTCGACGCCGGAGTGGCGGGCGTGCGCGGCGCGGCGTGGACCGAGCAGCGCGAGCAACTGCTCGCGGAGCTCGCGCGCCTGATCGACGCGGAGAAGAACGCCGACGACTTCGCGCCCGCCGCCGGGGCGCTCAGCTTGCGCGCGCTGCTGCTCACCGAGCACGCCGAACACGCGGACGACGAGGCCGCAGAGCTCGCCGCGCGCGCGCGCGCCGACGCCGAGCTGGCCCTCGAACTCTTCGACCGCGCGGGCCAGCGCACGCCGAAGCTCGAGCCGCTGTGGCTGCTCGGCCGGCTCGCGACGCTCGACGCGGACCACGCAGCGGCGCGCGAGCATTTCGAAGCTTGCGAGCGGCTCGCGCGCGAGCTGCGGCGCGACGATTTCCGCGAGCGCGCGCTGCAGGGCGGCATCCGGCTCGCGCGGCTCGAAGGCGACGCGCGCACGGAGGAAGCGCTTCTCGCGGAGCTCGCGACGTTCCGCTCGCCGGCGCAGAGCTGGCCCGTGGCGCGCGACTGGGGTGCGCGCCTGCTCGCCGACGATTTCGGACAGGAAGCGGCCGAGTTCCTCGAGCGCCACGCGCCGGGCGAGGCCGCGCACGTCTCCGACCGCGACGAGTGGAACCTGCTCGTCGGCAGCGCTCGTCTGCGCGCGGGCGATGCGAACCTCGCGCGCGAACACTTCGAGGAGGTCGCGCGCTCGGCCGGAGGCGAGCTGGCGACGCTGGCCCTCGCGTCGCTCGCGCTGCACGAGGAGCGCGAGCTGGAAGCGATCGAACGGCTGTCCGAGCCGCTGCGCGACGGCGCGTTCTCCGAACTCGGCCGCGTGCGCGCCGACGCGTTGCTCGGCGAAGCGCTCGCGCGCACGAACGACCTCGACGCGGCGCGCAAGCACTTGGAGCGCGCCGCAGCCGCCGCGCTCGAGTGGGAGCAGCGCTCGCTGAGCTCGCGCAGCGAGGCGCTCGAGTCGCCGCTTGCGCGCGCCGCGGGCAGCGTCATCGGCGAACGCCTCGGCCTGCACACGATCGCGCTCTACGCCGACGTGCTCGCGCGCAGCGGTGCGGCGCTCGAAGCCGTGCGCGTGATCGAGGATTCGCAGTCGCGCACGTTGCGGCGCGGCGCGAGCTCGCTCTCGAGCGAAGCGATCGCGGAGTGGGCGAGTTCCTTCGAGCTCGGGCTCGTCACCTGGGTCGTGGGCGCGGATTTCACGTTCGTGGCGCACGTCGCGCCGGACGGAAGCGTGAGCCACGCGCGCGTGCCTCGCGGCCGGCGCGAAGTCGACGACGCGGTCCGGCGCATGCGCGAGCTCGCCATCGCGAGCGCGATGGAAGCGCCGCGCGACGAGCGAGGCGAAGGCGGCGCGCTCGGCGACGGCGTTCGTGCGAGGAGTCGAAACGGCGTCGACGAGCGCTGGGAGCGCCGCGCGAGCGCGTTTCTCGCGGAGATCGTTCCGGCGCCGATCGCCGCGTCGTTGCGCAAGGCCGCGCAGGCGAGCCCGGGCGCCGCTCCGCGCTTGCTGCTCGCGCTGCACGGACCGCTCGAAGCCGCGCCGCTCGAAGCCTTGCCGTGGGACGCGCTGTGCGGCGTCGAGAACGTCGCTCTCGCGACGACCGCGGGCCTTCCGAGCGCCGAATTCGGCCCGCGCCTCGACGCGCTCGAGCTCGAGGAGTGGATCCTGCTCGGCGGCCCGCTCGACGCGGACGGCCGCGAGCTGCTCCCCGGCGCGCGCGAAGAACTCGCGGCCGCGTTGGAAGCGCGGCCCGGCGCGACGCTCGCGCTCGGCGCGTCGTTTCGGCGTGCGACCTTGCTCGACGCGCTCCGCTCGGGCGCGCCGCTGCATCTGGCGACGCACCTGGCAACGCCCCTTGCGACCTCGCAGGCCCAAGCGGCGCCTTCGTCGCTCGGCGTCGAGCACGCTGCGAGTTTCGTCGTCACTCCGGACGAGCACGTGACGCTCGAGGACGTGCTGCGAGCCGCGCCGCGCGCGCCGCTGGCCGTGCTCTCGACCTGCTGGAGCGGCGGCGGAGAGTTCGTCGACGCCGAGGGCCTGTTCGGCATGGCGCGCGCCTTCCTGGGCGGCGGATCGCGCAACGTGGTCGTGACGCTGTGGCCCGTCGAGGACTCCGCCGCCGCGCAGTTCGGCGCCGCGTTCCACCGCGAGTTGAAGGCGCAGGGCGAGCACCCGAGCCCGGCGCGCGCCTGCGCCGCGGCGCGCCGCGAGCTCGCCCGCGAGGGTTTCGACCGCGCCGGCTGGGCGGCCTTCCGCGCCATGGGCCGCGACTGATCCGGACGTCGCCCCGCCACCAGGTTCGCCACCAGGTTCGCCACCCGGCTCGCCGCGCGCCGCGCGCCGCCCACGTCGCCGCGCGCAGAAAAGTCGAGCTTTCTTGCGACTTCTGTCGACGCGCGCGGGCTCACGCACCCGCCGAAGCACGTTGCAGCGCTTGCCTCCCCGCCGAAGCGGACACTTTCGAGGTGCGGGAAGCGAGCGTGGCGGGCACGGACCTTCGGCGCCCGCGGGACTTGTTCCGCACGCGGGCCGCTCTTTGGGCAGCCGGCTTCGTTTCGCGCGCTCGAGCGATCGGGCTCCAAGACCTCGGCGCGCTGCGAACCGACCGGAATCCAAGTAGCCTTGGCTACGAAGTCGCTTCGGAGGCGCCCTGCCGCGGAACCAGGGAGTCTTTGGCGGCGAGTTCGCGCCGCCCCTCCGACTTTCAGGCAAGTCCCGATGATTTCACACCGTGCTGTGGCCCTGGCAGGGGCCTTCCTCGTTCTCTCCTCGGCATCGACCGCGTCCGCCGCGCAAAGCTGCGCCCTCGACGCCGACAACCTCCACACAGTTCCCTGGCCCGAAGAGTTCGGCGGGGCCCCGGACAAGATGGCCTCCGGCGCGCTCTTCGAGCCGAACGGGATGCAACTGCTCGCGCTGTCGAACGGCGTCCTGTCGATGGTGCGCGACCCGCTGTCCACCCCGCGCGCGATCGCACTCGCGGAGTCGGTGGTCGACTTCACAGTGCTGCCGCCCGTCGACGGAGTGTCGAAGGTCGCGTTCGTGAACGAGAACGGCCTCCACCTCAGCTCGATCGCGCCGTGCGGCGACGGCGAAGGCGACGAAGGCTCGACGCTCGAGTTCAGCCTGCTCGACACCGCGGCCGAGTGGACCGTGGTCACGTTGCTCGACTCCGCCGCGGAGGGATCCAACGTCCAGATCGTCGGCGCCTGCGGACAGTCGGTGCTGCGCGGGAAGTTCTCGGAGGAGTGGGAGTTCAGCGAAGGCGTCACCCTAGGGCTCAGCTTCACGGTGACACATCTCGCCGCCGCGGACGCCCACTCGAACGGCGGCGTCGAAGTCGCCGCCGGAGACGCGTATTCGATCGGCTTCTACTTCCAGGACAGCAGCTCGCAGTCGTACGTCACGCCGATCCTGGCGCCGACGGGCTTCCTGCAGGTGGCTCGCATTCCGCTCGGCGCCGACGTCCGCGACTCCTTCGGGATCCTCGAACGTCATGCGACCACCGATTCGCTCCGCGAGCTCGTCGAGACGACCTTCTCCGATCCCATCTACAGCGGCGGACTGCAAGTCAGCTCCGTCGACTTCGGCGCGATCGGCACGCAGACCGTCGTGCCGTTCGTTCTCGGCCCGACCGACATGGTGTTCTCGACGACGAGCGGCGACTTCATGGCGCTCCACGGAGTTCCGCAGCTCGGCAGCGGAATGCCCTTCAGCTTCGACTTCTACAACTGGGCCCTGCTGGACCTCGCCTCGAACCTGGAAGGCGCGCTGCTCACTTCCACATTCTCCGTCGCCGACTTCGACGGCGATGGCGACGGCGACCTCGCCGTGTGGGGCGACGACGAAGGGAATGAATTCGTGGCGCTCGTGCGCAACGACTGCAACGTGGCGCAGCCCGCGCCCACGGTGGAAATGCTCGCCCCGCACTCCGATCCCTTCTTGATCGACAACGGAGGCGGATCCTCGATCACCGGCGAGCCGGACCTCGGCGTCGACGTCACGCTCGAGGTTCGCCAGCCGCCGGTCTTCGACGGCGCGATCCCCACGCACGTCCAAGTGAAGATCTACGTGCGCGAGTACCACTACGCCGCCGGGCCGCCGTACCCGATACAACCCGAGGTGTCGCCCGACGTCTGGTGGGAGGACATCCTCGTCGTGACGCCCGGGACGACGACGCCGACGGTCACGCCGCACACCGCCGAGCTGCTGTTCGCACCCGTGCAGTTGCCGATGTCGCTCGGCGCCGAACCCGAACAGCTCTACGCCGAAAACACGCTCATCTACCTCGAGCTGGTTCCGCAGATCCGCACGGGAACCGGTTCGGGAGCGCAGTCCGGGAGCCTCGTCCAACGGGCGAACGCCACCATCTGGGTGGGCAGCGCGAACGAGCAGTTGATGGACCAGTTGATCTGCGAGCAGGAGTTCGACGAGTTCTCCGGCCCGTACTGCACCGACACCGGCCCGCACGTGACGTACGTGCACCGCCGCAAGGTGGTGCGCTACATCCCGCCGGTGCTCAACCCGTAGCCGCCGCGGACACGACGCGTCAGGGGCTTCGCACCTGAGCTCGGCGCCAGCCGATTGCGGCGAGCAACACCACGAGCGTCGCGAGAGCGGCGATCCCCCAGCGAGCCAGGGAGGCGCGAGCCCCCTGGCTCGCGTCGTTTTGCGACTCGAAGTCCGCGACCGTTCCAACGTCCACGAGCGGCGCGTGGACGGCGCCGAGCACGTGCACGAGGTAGTCCTGGAGCAGCGGCGGCGCATCCGGCCGCGCGACGGAACTCCGCGCGGCCAGCAGCGCCTTCGCGGGCGAATCGCCGGCCGCGATCCGCAGACTGAAGCGCTCGAACAACTCGAGCGCCGCGTCGACTTCGAGGTCGATCGGAGTCTGCACCACCACATCGCTCCCCGCGAGCAGGAACGATGCCGCGAGGCCTGTGCGTCCGTCGTCGCCGAACACCACCGGCCGCTGCGACGCGCGGCAGACCGCGAGCGCGGTCACGCGCGCCGCGGGACTGCGCTCGACGGCGTCGGCCCAAACGGATCCTCCGTGCGGCGCTTCCGAGTGCAGCAAGAAGCCCGCGCGCGTTTCGCGGTGAGCCTCGTATTGACCGTGCGCAACGAGCTGCAGGAACTCGCAGCCGCGCGCGCCGCCCGCGAAGGCCTCCGGTGTCGCGTCGCGACCGACGAGCAGCCTGGCGCGGCCGCCCAGACGCTCGCTCCACTCGTCGAAGCGCGCGAGGTCGAGCTCGACGCTCGCCGGCGGCGGCGGCGCTCCGAGGAGCAGCACGTCGAATTCCTTCGCGCTCACGGTTCCGCGAGACTGGGCGCGGCGGGCGAGCACGGCGCCCACCGGAATCGTGGGGGCGTAGCCGAGCGCTACGCGGTCTCCCACGCGGACGCCGTCCGATGTCGGCAGAAGCGCCAACGGCAGGTGGCCGACGCTCTCGTCCCCCACGATCGTCACTTCGCGCTGGCGCTCCAGCCACTGCAGCAGCTTCGGGGCGTCGATGGCGCGCGCCATCTGTTCCACGAGCTCGCGCACGGCGGAATCTCCGACCTCGGGGCCGCGCCGAACCGCACGCGTCGCCTCGTTGGCCAAGGAGCTCGCCACCTTCCGCAGGCGCGAACCGTCGGCGATCTCGAGCACTTGCACGCCGTCCCCATCGACGAGGAACAGGAACGATGCGTCGCGCGCCGAGTGGAACACCACGAGCCCGCGCTCCGGCGCGACGAGCGCCGCGAGGTCGCGGTCGAGTTCGGCTGTCTCGCGCTCCATGCCCAGGCCGCGCGAGAGTCCGCCGACACACTGCGCCCGATACAACCAGTCCAAGGCCCGCTTCGAGCCCGCGTGCTCGCCATGGACCGCACGGCAGCCGCGGATCAGCTCCGCGAGCACGCGCTCGCGCTCGATGAACTGGAGCGTTGCGACGGCGGAACTCAACTCGGAGAAGTGCGCGCACTGCTCGACGAAGTCCGCCGCGAAGCGTTCGAGCTGAGCGAGCGCCGCGGGCGCTTCGACGCTTCCGCTCGAGCTCGAAGCGATCCGCAGCGCGAGCGCGGCGAAGTTCGCCGCTTGCATCGAATTGTCCTGCACGGGCAACGCGAGCAGGTCCTTCGCGTCGGCGGCGAACAGGAGCTCCTCCCGTGCTTCGTCCGCGCGTCCCCACTCGGCGAGGTACGCCGCAGCGTGGCCCGCGGCGGCGCGTCGCAAGGGGTCCGACGCCGTCGCGCTCGCCCGCAACTCGAGCAGGTCCTGCAAGCTCGCACTCTCGCGCTGGCCGGAGCGACGGGCGAGCTCGAGGCGCGCCACGGCGCGGTACAGCCGCAGGAACTCGCTGTCCGCCGGCGCGACCCGCTCGAGCAGTCCCGACGCGGCGGCGAGATCGACGAGCGGCTCGACCTCCTCGGGCATTTCGAGCGCCAGCACGGAACTCACCCGCGCTTCGAACACGCTCAAGCGCGCGAGATCCGAGCCGGACCGCTCCGCGAGCCAGGCGGCGCGTTTCAGCGGC
>CALFYL010000004.1 GCA_937952135.1 uncultured Planctomycetia bacterium | reverse complement strand
CCGGCTTGAGCATGTTCGCCGCGTCGACCGCGCCTTCCGCGCCGCCCGCGCCGACGAGCGTGTGCAGCTCGTCGATGAACAGGATGATCTCGCCTTGCGCCGCCGAGATGTCGGCGAGCACGGCCTTCAAGCGCTCTTCGAATTCGCCGCGGTACTTCGCGCCCGCGAGCATCGCGCCGAGGTCGAGCGCGAGGATCTTCTTGCCCTTCAGCGGCTCGGGCACGTCGCCCGCGACGATGCGGTTCGCGAGTCCCTCCGCGATCGCCGTCTTGCCCACGCCCGGATCGCCGATGAGCACGGGGTTGTTCTTGCGCCGCCGCGAGAGCACTTGCATCACGCGCCGGATCTCGACGTCGCGACCGATCACCGGATCGAGCTTGCCGGCCTGCGCGTCTGCGGTCAGGTCGCGCGCGTACTTCTTCAGCGCCTCGAAGGTGCTCTCCGGATCCGGACTCGTCACGCGCCGGTTGCCGCGCACTTCGGCGAGCGCCGCTTCGATGCGCTCGTAAGTGAGCTTGCGCGCCGCGAAGAGCCCCTTCACCTCCGGGCCGCCGGACTTCGCGAGCGCGAGCAGCAGGTGCTCCGTCGACACGTACTCGTCCTTCAGCTTCTTCGCGACCGCGCTCGCCTCGCTCATGGTTTCGCTGAACGCTCGCGAGCCCGCGAGTTGTCCGCCCTGCGACTTCGGCAACTTGTCGAGCGCCAGCACGAATTCGCCGGCGAGCACGCGAGGATCGATCTGCAGCTTGTTCAGCACCGCGGCGGGCACGCCCTCCGCATCGCGCAACAGCGCCACCGCCAGGTGCGCGGGCGTGAGCTCCGGATGGCCGGAATCGCCCGCGAGCTTCTGCGCGTTCTGAAGGACTTCGGCCGCCTTGTTCGTGTATTGCACTTGCATGGGATCCCTCGCTCCGGAGCCCGCCGGACGAGGCGGGCGTTACCGGAGCGATTCACCCAAGAGCAACGCGCGTTCCGCGTTCGGCGAGCTCGCGAGCGCCCGACGAGGGCCCAATTCGACCCCGCCCGGCCCATCTAGCTGCCAATCTGGCGCGACGCCGCCAGTTTGGCCGTCGCGTGCCTTGGAAGCGCCGGGCCGCCGGGTTCAGGGCGGATTACGGGCAGCCGCAGGACTCTCCCCAGCACTCGAACAGGAAGTAGTCCACGGTTCCGCCGCCGATCACCGACCCGTCGGGGTTCACGCCGTAGATGCGCGCGGCGTTCTGGGCCTCCCCGTCGCCCGGGTGCGGGTCGTCGACGGTCGAGATCACACCCGCGCCGTTCGAATCGGTGACGATCTCGGTGAGCATGGCGCAGTGTCCGTCGAGGAACACCTCGATGTCGCAGCCCGCGTTGAGCAGCTGGGTCGCCATGTCGCGCGTCACTCCGTTCCAGCCGGGCACGATGAGTGTGCAAATCGGGTAGCCGAAGGCCTCCACGATGGCGCACTTGCCCGGCACGACGTCGCTCAGGGCCGTGTCCCACCCGCCGACGTTGGTGTCCATGGCCTGGGCAAGCCAGTCCTTGAGCGTCTGGGGCGTGATCGGCAGATAGTCGCCGTTGAGCTCGACGAGGAACGCGAGCGAACGCGCGACGGCCGACGGCACACACTCGCCCCGGTCCTCGTCGATGCTCGGCAGGTCCGGGAACGCGACGGCGTGACGGCCGATCTTGTACGGACCGCCGCCGAGCGGACTCACGAAGGCGCCGATGCTCTCATACACGGGCGTGTTCGGCGCCGAGGCGCCCCAGTCCGGTCCGCAGACGCCGTGGAGCGCGAGCTGCGGATACTGGCCGCTGATGTGCGTGTGAATCGGCTCGTTCAGCGGAGCGTCGGTGAGGCTGAAGGAGTGGAAGGTGAAGTCCCACGCCACACCTGTGGCGTCGATCGGTCCGATGCCGAACTCGAAGCCCGGACGCGCGCCGACCAGCCGCGGCAGGTCGGCGTAGGAGAAGTAGGCGTTCTGAACGACCCACTCGACGCCGTTCGAGACGTTGTTGTAGACGGCGAAGTTGAAGTACACGCCGCCGTTCTCAACGAGGAACGCCGTGTCGTCCTCCGTGAACGTCAACTCGAGACGTCCCATGCGCGTGAACTCCTCGATCTGGCCGCCCTCGGGGTGGGCCACGTGCAGTTGCGAGAGGTGGAGCGTCGGCAGCCCGTCCTGTCCGTAGGCGCTGGCCGCGAGCGGAGTGGCGAGAACGAGTCCAACGAGCACGGGGCAGCGCATGGTGGCTCCTGGGTGTGAGGAGAGGCGGGCAGCAGGGCGAGGGGCGCCCGGGCGGTTCGCCGGCCGAGCCGTCTTCGAGTTGCAGCGAAGTTCGAAAAACCTGGCGAGCACGGCTCACCGCCGCGAGCACGCGCTAGCGTCCCTTGCCCAGCCCTGGCAGCGGCTGCAGCTCCCACACGCAGGTCGCGTCGCGCTCAGAAACGCGGAGCGAGCGGACCTCCAGCGTCTCGTACTCGGGGTGGCGCACGGTCACGCTCACCGACCCGCTGGGGACGGTGAGCTCGACGGCGCCGCCCTCGCCGAATTCGAACCTGCGCGTGCGGAACGGATGCACGATCTCGAGCGTCGCGCCGTCGACTCCAAGACCCGTGGGAGCGTCAACGACTCGAGCTTTGAGCGTCGCGTAGCGGATGGCGGTCGCGGGCCGGTACGACGAGAGGTCGACGGTCAGCTCCTGCACGAACTTGCCGGTCCGCAGTGTCCATCGCTGGACGATCCACGTCTCGGCGAGGATCTCGCCCCATTCGCCGGTGCGACCGCTGTCGCAAGCCAGTTCGAGTCCGAGCTCGTACTCGCCTGGCCGCAAGTGATGGATCGTTGCGCGGCCATCGTGCGCGACAGGTGCTCCAACGCCGTCGCGTTGCGCAGAGACGATCCGAACGTGGCCCTGGCGGATCGCGGCGCCGTTGGTGTCGCGAAGGAGCAACTCGAAGCGCGACGCGGGCTGCAACGCGAGCACGGGCTCGAGCTCGCCGGCGCCGAACTCCGCGCTCTCGCTGAAGTAGTCGAGGTGCGTGGCGCTCAGGCGGTAGCCGGCTGGCACGCGGAGCGAGGCGAAGCGGAAGCGGCCGTGCTCGTCCGAGCGCGTGTCGTCGCTGAGACCCTCGACTTGGATCTCGAGATTCACGTTCCCGATCGGAATGCGCTCGCCCGCTTCGACCACGCGGCCTTCGATGTCGACGAGCCGCGACGGGAGTCGGACGACGAGCTCGGACGCCGGCAGTCTCACCACCTGCACGTGGACGTCGGCGTCCGCGCCGAGCTTCGGGCGCACGCGCAGCTCCCAGTCGCCCGCGACGACATGCCCGCGCGCACGCCCTTCGCGATCCGTGACCCAGCCCTCGGCGCCAGCGGGCCACACCGGCGTCGCTTCGGCGATTTTCTCGAGGGATTGCAGCCGGGCGCCGAAGCGGGCTTCGTCGAAGTTCGCGCCGAGTTCCGCGATCTGGCGTTCGCGGAGCACGTCGGGCTCGAACTGCGTTTCCCACTCTCCCTCCAGCAGGATCTCGGCTTCGTCGAACTGGAGCGGCGCCAACTCGAGCGTCGCGCCGCTCGCGGGCCGGCCGGCGGAATCGACGACGCGCACCTCGAAGCTCGCACGCCGCGCGAGCTTCAGCGTCCCGATGTCGTGCGTTGCGCCGGGCTCGACTTCGACCCACGCGCGTTCGCTGAACCGACCTGCAAAGTCGGGCGCGAGCTGCAACCACTGGCCGGGGCGCACGAGGATGTACACGCGGCTCTCGGGCAACGCAGGAAACTCGAACTCGCCACTCGCGCCGCTTCGAGCCGTGAAGTGCGCCGGCGCCCAGTCGTCCGTCCAGCGCTCGCGAAGGCCGCGCTCTTCGGTGTAGGCCGCGACCTCCAGTCCCGGGAGCGCGAGCCCGTCGAGCGTTGTCACGCGACCGAGGACGCGCCCGCCGCGCTCGGGTTGGATCGCGACGCGGTAGAGCGCGCCCGCGGGGAGATCTCGCTGCACGTCGAGGAACGCGGGCGCATGGCCGAGCTCGTGCCGATGATCGGCGCGGAACCAGGCGACATGCGCGGCTCCATCGAATTGAAAACGCGCGACGCCGTCGCTCTCGATCGAGGCCTGGTACGACGTGTCGGAGCTTGCCGACGACGTTCGCGCCATCAAATGAACGGTTCCGCCCTCGTAGGGATGCGGGAACAGTTGCGACGTCTCGCTCGGAGTGAGCACGCGGACCTCGACGAGCACGGAGTTGTCGGGGAGAGCGTTCTCGACGAGTTCGGTGTAGCCCGGCGCCAGCGGCGCTCGCACCGTGAGTGACCGCGCGGGCGCGTTCGAATCGCGCGCCACCGCGGAACGCGCGAACTCGTCGGATGGACCCGCCGCCCTGGCTTCGGGCTTGGCGCCGGGAGCGGAAGCCGGCGTCGGCGCGGCTGCGCGCGGCTCAGCGTCGCTCGGCGCGCGTCGTGCGAGCGCGGCGACAAGCGCGAGCGCGAGCCCGGCGACCGCGCCGAGTGCGAGAGCCAATCCGCCGTGTTTCATGGGGTAAGTCGCTCGTGCGCTCCGCGCTGCGACCGCAATCTCTGGGTAGCTACAAGCTACGCTGCGGTCGCCGCCCGCGCTGCGCCCACTCCGACGGTCCGTCTCGCGCACGAGAAAGCAGCGAGTCGCGGACGGGGTGTCGTATCGCGATCGGAGACTTGGGAGTAGCTTCGAACGAGTCGCAGGTCGATGGCAGTTCCTTCGCAAGGGAGTCTCGATGCCTGCGGCTCGCCGATTCTCGACGCGGGGCCCCTGTCGGCCCGCGCGCTCGGAGTGACGCGACGAAGCACTTCCCGACTCGTCCGTTCACGACATGGAGAATCGAAAGCCATGAAGACCGATCTCGCTCCCCCCCTCGAACGCGCGCACGCGCCTAGTCGTTGGCTCTCGATGCTGCTCGCGTTACTCGCGCTCGAGAGCGTGGCGCAAGCTCAGACCGGTTCCCTGCGCTGGGCAGGCCTTGTGAACGAAGCGTTCGTGCTCGACAACGGCGAGGTGCTCACCGTCGAAGACGGCGGGAGCATGCGTCAGCGAAACGCCAGCGGCGTGTGGACGTTTCAGTCGACGCCCATTGAAGCGGAGTCGCTGCTGCGCCGCGTGTCAACCCGTGAAGCCGGCGGCATCGTGACAGCCTACGCCGTCGGACTCGATGGCTGGTTGTTTAGGAAGATCGGAACCGCAGCTCGGACGGCGTTCCGGCACCAAGAGGAGACCGTTCCGGAGCTTCAAAGAGAAATCGCGGACCTCTGGGATGTGCACGCCACGTCGGATGGAAACATCTACACGCTTGGACTGCACGGCATTTGGCGTCACCTGCCTTCAGGAGGCCACCGGCATACGACTGAGTTCTTCGAAGGCCCCAACGAGATCAGCCCTATCACACTTGAGCTCTACGCCTTCGACTTCGCACCCGACGGCACGGCGTTGGCATCCGCGCAACCCGGGATGATTTTTCGGCAGCGCGCGAACGATCTCGACAAGTGGGACTTGGTCTTCTCGCTACGAACGCTGTGCGGAACTTCGACCCTTCCCCCGTGCGTCGAGGAGAGGTTCTGCACGGCCAACATCCCGTTCGAGCTCTGGGACCTCGAGATGAGCCGGCATCCGACGTTGCCACTGGCGCTCTCGGTCGGCGGCGTGGGCACGGGATGCGGCTTGGTCCTGGCGTCCTACGACAACGGCACGACCTGGTCGGTCGAGCCGCACGAGTGCCAGTGCAACTTCAGCGGCTGCACGGCCTGCAACGGTCACCACGCCTACTCCGAGGATCCCAACGATCCGACCTACACTTGGCGGCTGCGCTTCTTCCGCGAGCTGTACAACGTGTCGATCTTCCACGGCGACAACTCGGCGATCGCGAGCGGTTACAACGGGCAGCTCGTGGTGCGTGAACCGGACGCCGACCCGATCTCGCCGGGCGACCAGCCGGTGTGGCGCGACCGGTCCGTGTACAGCAACCTCCCGCTTCAAGCCACGACGGCCGTCACTCTGCCGGGCTACGGCGTCGCAACCGACGCTGGCACGGCGTCGAACGGCGTCGGCTACGCCGTGTCCATGGGCGGCTACATTCGACGCACGGCCGACGGCGGGCAGACGTGGGACATCGAAATGCGGCCCGACAACCCGGTAGAGGCCGAACCGTGGCGCGTCCGAGACGTGGCGTTTCGCAATGCCAACGAAGGCTGGATGGTCAGTCAGTTCAATCGGATTGCGCGAACCTCGAATGCCGGTCTGACGTGGAGCCAGGAAGAAACCGGCGCCGCCTTGAACAAGCCATTCCTCAATGCGATTGCGTTGGATGGATCCGGGCTACGCGGAGTCGCAGTTGGGCAGTTCGAGAATGCGACGAGTAAGTTCCCGTCCATCCTGTTCAACACCAACCTCGACGGTCCGACACCCCTGTGGGAATCCCCAGGCGACTCGAACATCGTGCCGGCCGCTGGTGTCGGCGCCGTGACCACCGAGTTCCTCGACGTCGATTGGGTCAGCGGCCTCGAGTTCTGGGCCGTCGGTCGTGCGGGATTGATCGTCTACTCCGACCCGGCGGTCGGACTCGACCTTTGGCGCCAGTTCGTCCCATCGAACGAGACCTACGCCAGCTTCTCCGACTTCAACGTGGACGGCGTCAGCTTCGCAACCAGCGGCCACGGCGTGGTCGTCGGTTCGCGAACCCCGGACCTGCGTGTAACGGGGAAGGCCTACCACTGCGAGCGGACTTCGACCGGTATCAATTGGACGGAGATTCCGATCCCGAACGAGCCCAATCTCGCCGCGTTGACCGATGTCGACTTCGACGGAGCCACGGCCTACGCCACCGGCATCCGTCGCACCTCGAGCGGAGCTCAAGGTGTCGTGCTGAAGGCCACGCTCTCGGGCGGGGTGTTCTCCAACTTCGTGGCCGTGGCTCAGACCTTCGACGAGTGCGCCGTCGGGGACGCCGCGACCACGGTCGAGGTCTTGACTGAGGTCGAAATCGCGCCGGGCGGCGCGATCTGGGTCGGCGGTCAGTGCGGAAAGCTGTGGAAGAGCACCGACGGAAGCACTTGGAATTCGGTGCGGAGCTCCACCGACGCCCACGTGCGCGGCATGTCCTTCCCGGCGGCGGACACGGGCTTTGCCGCATGCCACCGCCAGAACCGTTCCGGGCATAGCATTGTGCGCATCGCTCCCTGACGCCTCGCGAGGGCATGGGGTCGTGGCGAACCGCCGCGACCTCACGTCGACGCTGCATCCCTTGCTCGAACTGCTGCCTGGACCTCGCCGGAGATCGACCACGTGAAACTGCTGACCGGCCTCGCTGGAGTTTGCGTGCTGACGACGCTTGGTGCGGCACAGATCCAAACCTCCAAGATCCTCGCCTTCGACGGCCACCAGTGGCAAAGCTTCGGCACCGCCGTAGCCGCCGACCAGGGTTGGCTTGTCGTCGGCGTGCGCCAGGACAGCCAGATCGCTTCCACCGCCGGAGCCGTGTACTCGTACCAGCGGCGCGGTGGTGGCTGGGCCTTCGTCGAGAAGTTCTTCTCCTCGGATGCGCAAGAGGGCGATGGGTTCGGAAACTGTGTCGTCCTGGAGGGTTCGACGTGCATCGTGAATGCGAAGAGCGAGTCTCCCAACGGAGTCTTCAATGCGGGCTCCGTCTACGTTTTCGAGCGCGTCGGCTCCAACTGGATTGAAGTACAGAAGCTCGTGTCGACGCCCACGGTCTCGAACGCGAACTTCGGGACGAGCATCTCCCTGGACGGCAACCGCATGCTGATCGGCGCCCGTCAGGAGAGTTCCGTCGGCGCCGCCTACGTCTTCGAGCGCGTGGCCGGAGTCTGGTCACAGACCGCGCGACTTCAGGCGAGCGATGGCGTGCTTTTTGATTTCTTCGGTCAGGAAGTCGCGTTGCACGGAAACACCGCCATCGTCGGCTCTGCGGCGGACGGGCCGGCAGGCGACAGCCAGGGCGCCGCGTACGTCTTCGAGTTCAATGGCGTCCAGTGGATCGAAGTCGCCAAGCTCCGTGCGGCGGATCCCAATTCGAGTAGCTCATTTGGCACTTCGTTGGTTGCGCTCCAAGACTCCGCGTTGGTGGGGTCGGCTACCCATCGCCACCTAGGCGTTCACGGCACGGGGGCGGTGTACGGCTATGACCGCAGCGGAGCGACTTGGATCGGCGCGCAGGAGTTACTGCAACATTCGTGGAACAGTGGATTGTTGTTTGGAACGAGACTGATCTCGTCGGGCGACTTGACGGTAGCTGGAGCACCACTCGATCCGAACACCTTCACGAGTCGCGGCGCGGCGTACGTCTTTCGCCTAGAGCCCACTGGCTGGATCGAACTAGCGCGCTTCACCCCCAACGACGCGCTCGACAACGACGCTTTTGGCAACAACCTCGCCCTGGATGGATCCACGGTGATCGTCGGAGTGTCCGGCCGCGACGACCTTTGCCCGACGGTTCCGAGTTGCAACTCGGGCGCGGTCTACATCTTCGAATTCTGCCCCGACGCGCGGCAGTTCGGCTGGTGCATGAGCGGCGCGCCGTGCGCCAACCACGACAAGAACGCCGGCTGCCTGAACTCCACCGGCGTCGGCGCCACGCTCGGCGCGGCAGGCTCGAGCAGCGTCGCACTCGACGAGCTGCGGCTTGAGGCGCGCAAGCTCCAGCCCAACAAGAGCGCGATCCTTTTCATGGGCGCGGGCGTGGGCCAAACCGTCCTTGGCGACGGTCTGCGCGTCGTCAGCTCCGCCTCGAGCGGCTTCTACCGCTACGGAGTGATGCAGTCGAATTCAGAAGGCGCCGCGCTGCGCGCCGACATCATTTCGCGCAGCCAACTCTTCCCGCCCACCGGCCGCATCCAGCCCGGCTCGGTCTGGAACTTCCAGTGCTGGTACCGCGACCCCGCCGGCCCCTGCGGCGCCGGCACCAACGTCACCAACGCCTTGGAGATCGTCTTCCGACCCTAGCATGGGCGCCTTCACGCTTTTGAGCAGCCCGATGGCGCCCACTCCGGCCGAGCACTCCACACGCCGGCGTCGTCGCCGCGCGCGCACCAGATCCCGAGCGGCTCGAGGTGCGCGAGCAATTCTCCAAGCGTGAGCAGACCCGCGCACGGCCGGGCGCCCGCGGGAAGTCCCGCACCGAGCAGGATTTTTCGCGCGAGCAGGATGGCGGGCGCGCTCGGCGTCGCCGGGCCGTCGTCGGCGGTGACGAGGGCGACCTTGCGCTCGAGCGGCTCTCCGACGAGGCTGCGGCCGCGCACCCACGCAGCGAGCGAGCCGTTCTTCGAGCCGCGCGAGAAGAACCACAGCGACACGTCGCGCGCGAGCGGCGCAAGGGGCGCGAGGTGCGGCACGAGTCGAAGGCGGCGCAGGAACGCGAGGGCGCTCAGTGCGCGGTTGAAGAGGTCGAGTTCGACGCCGGCGCGGAAGCGCACCGTGCGCGCGCCGAAGTGGGGGGGAAAGAGGTCGAGGTCGGGGAGCTCGCAGTTGTGGACGCGGCGGCGGCCGACGTCGGGCGGGAATTCGAGCCAAGCAGCAACGCCCCAGCCGCGGCGCTCGCGCCACGCGCCGTCGATCCACACCTTCATCGGTGCGCCGAGGATTCCGAGCACCGCGCCGATCGTCGCCGCGCCGCGCGGGTTCTGATTGCCGGGGCTGAGCGCGAGGTCGAGTTCGTCGATCGTCTCGAACTCGTGCGCGACGGACTCGATGAGCGCGTGCGTGATGGTCGGCGCCGAACTCGCGCCGGCGCCGACGAACACGCCGCGTTCGCGCGCGCGGGCGTCGAGTTCGCCGATGCCCGTGACGAAGCGGCGCGCATCGGCGAGGTCGAGGTAGTGGGCTCCGGAGTCGATGCAGGCTCGCGCGAGCGCGTAGTCGCGGCCCTGGAACGGCCCCGCGGCGTCGATCGCGAGCGCGACGCCGTCGAGCACCGCATTCAACGCGCCCGGCGCCGTCAGATCGGCGCGCAGGAACTCGGCGCCGATCTCGCGCGAGAAGGACTCGCCGCGCCGCGCGTCGCGACCGACGACGCGCACGCTCAAACCGTGGGTCGCGGCGAGCGCGCGGGCGATGCGGCCGCCGAAGATGCCGCCGCCGCCGAGCACGCAGACGAGCTTCATTGCGAGCACTCTTTCAGCTCGCCGCTCTCGCAAAGCCGGCGGTAGGCCCGGCGGCGGAACTCGAAGAAGCGCCGGAGCTCGGGCGCGGCGACGAAATGCTCGGCGAGTGCGCCTCCGAGGAACCAGGGCAGCTCGAATTCGACCGTGTCGACGATCCGCGAGCCGTTTTCGGCCTCGAAGAACTCGTGCACGTGCTCGAAGCGCCGGAACGGCCCGCGGATCTGGCGCTCGCCGAAGCGCAGCGGCGGTTCGAGGAGAAAGTGCTCGAACACCATCTCGTGGCGCAGCCCCGTGACGCGTTGCTCGAGCCGCACGCGCGAGCCCGGCCGGATGTGGCCGTCGTGCTCGAGCAGCCTGAAGCCCCTCCAGCCTTCGAGCAGGCGCGTGAGGTTGGCGGGGGTGGAGTGGAACTCGAACAAGGCGTCCCGTGGCGCGGCGACGTGTTGTTCGAAGCGCAGGTTCATCGCACGCGGTCAGCTCGCACTGCGTGTCCGCAAGTCGTGAAGGTAGGCGGCGAGGTCGTGCGCGCGAGCTCCGGTGTGCGCCCGAAACAGCAGCTGAAAGTGCTCCTCGGCTTCCTCCTCGCCGTGCGCATCGAGCACCTCGAGCGCTTCGCGAGCATCGTTGTAGATGTCCTCGATGTCGTCGATCGCGTCGCCGGCGTCCATGCGGGGCTCCGCGGCGATCAGGCGGTCGAGGACGCTCCGGTGCCAACCGAAGCGCGGGAAACGCGCCGCGATCTCGGCCCGAGTGCGTGTTGCGCTGGCGATCGGACGCTCGTCTTCCACCGGAGTCGAGGCGCTGGGGGCTCGATGGGCGGCGCTCGCAGACAGACGCAACGTGATCCACTGGAGTTCGCGCAGCTCCGCGTCACCCGCGACGCCTTCGCGCTCGACGAACTCGACGAAGCGGCGGCAGAAATGCAGGACTTCGCTCACGCGCGCAGTCTAGCGAGCGGAATTCGCCGGTCTGCGCGCCTCACGGAGTTCGCTCGAGCTTCCAAAGCGCCGAGTGGCCTCGTGCGCCGATCTCGAGCGGGCCGAGCTCGAGGACGTCGTACTCGGGATGGCGCACCGTGACTCGGATTTCGCCGACGGGGAGCGACAGGTGCAGGTCGCGTTCGTCTCGGGTCGTGAAGGTGCGCGTGAGCAGCGTGTGAGCGATCTCGATCTCGGCGCCGTCGACGGCCGCGCCGGATTTCGCGTCGACCACGGACGCGTTGAGAAGCGCGTAGACGGGCGGCGGCGCGGCGGAATGGCGCGTGAGGTCCACGCTGAGTTGCTGGACTTCGCGCGATGCGCGCAGCGACCAGCGCTGCGCTTCGACGGGTTCGGGAAGCACTTCGCCCCAGGCGCCGCGCCGCCCCGTGTCCGTCGGAAGCGACAACACGACGTCGTAGGTTCCTGGCCACAGCTCGAGGAAAATCACGACTCCTTCCCCGTTGAGGTTCGCGCTCGCGGCCACGCTGCCGAGCTTCGCCGCCCACTCGGCGGGCGCCGGCGCCCCGCTGCCGCGCGCGTCGAGACCCGTGGGGATCACGTGGACCGCGCCGGATCCGACCGCGGCGCCGTTCGTGTCGCGAAACCGCAGCACGAGGCGCATCGAAGGCAGCAAGCGGAGCTGGAGCTCGCGCGCGTCGGCGTCGATGTCGCGCTCGAGCGAGAAGTAGTTCGGATGCTGCGCGCTCAGTCGAGACGGCCCGCGGAGCAAAACGGAGTCGATGCGGAAGCGTCCGTCGCGCCCGGACCGGCCCGCGACGCTCTGCTCGTTCACCGTCAACACGACGTTGGCGTAGTGCACAGGCTTCGCCGTTTCGGCGTCGAGGATTTCGCCGACGACGCTCACCAGCTCGAGCGGCAGTTGCACGAGCAGGTTCTCGCCCGGCAGCCAGACGTTGCGGCGCACTTCGAGCGAGTCGTCGCCGAGTTTGGGCCGGACGCACACCTCCCAAAGCCCCGCCACGAGGTTCACGCGCACGCGGCCCTCGCCGTCGGTCCTGCGTTCCGTCACGTCCTCGCACCAGATCGGCGTGCTCTGGGCCTCGCGGTTCGCGGCCTCGATCAACTCGCTGACCTGCTCCGGCGCGATGTCGCCGTGCAGCTCGCGCACCGTATCGGGATCCAAGCGCGCCTCCCAGTCGACCACGTGCTGCAAGTAGGGATCGTCGAAACGCACGACTTTGAACTGCACTTCGGTTCCGATCGCCGCGCGGCCCGCGGCGTCGACGATGCGCACATCCACCGCGGCGCGCGGCGTCAACTTCAAGAGTCCGACGTCGTGCGTCTCGCCGACCTCCAGCTCGAAGCTCACGCGTTCGCTGAGCAGGCCGTGGAAATCGGGCGAGATCTGCAACCACTCGCCCGGCCGCACGAAAACGGTCACCGAGCCCGCGGGCAAAGCGTCGAACGCGAACGCTCCGCTCGCGTCGCTGTGCGCCGTGAAGTGCCCCGGGTACCAGTCGTCGGCCCACTCGTCGCGAACCCCGTTGCCTTCGATGTACGCCGCGACCTCGACGCCCGCCAGCGCGCGCCCGTCGAGCGTCGTGACCGTTCCGACCACGCGCGCGCCGGGTGTGCACTGGATCGCGACGCGGTACAGCGCGCCCGCGGGCAGGTCCTCGTGCGATTCGAGGAAACCCGGCGCGAGCCCCGCCGCCGCCCGAGCCTCGCTGCGGAACCAATCGAGGTGCACGGGCCCGGGGAAATGAAAGCGTGCGATGCCGTCGGCGTCGATCGGGGCCGAGAGCGGTTCGGTCGCCTCGGTCTCCGAGTCCCATTGCATCGTGTGCACCACTCCGCCGGCGTAGGGATGCGGCGAGAGCGGCGTGGTCTCGTTCGGCGCGAGCACGCGCACTTCGACGCGCACTTCGCCGCTCGGCGTCGCGTTCTCGACGATGTCCGTGTCGCCGACCTCGAGCGCCTCGAGGGGGCCGAGCGTCGGAATTTCGCTCCGCGCGTCGATCGGTTCCCGCTGCGGCGCGTCCGCGCTGGGCGCGAGCACCTCGGGCGCGGGCGCCGCGGTCCGAGTGTTGACGGGCGCCGCGTTCGCAGCCGCGGGACCGTTCTCACGGCGCAAGACCAGTGCGAGCACCAGCGTGAGCGCCGCCATCGCGGCCAGGGCGAGCAAGAGTTGGCGCTGGGGCATGGCAAGCAGAGCGTGGACCCCTTCGCGCGGCGTGGCAAGTCCGTGCGCTCGGGCGAAGCGCTGTACCCACGTGGACGGGCTCGGATACCCATCGGGAGGGCTCGCGCGGGGCCCGTCCGCGCACTGGGGGCGAAGACGCAGCTCTCGAACGACTCCGGCCCGCGCCCCGCGTCGAAACGCGCAGCACGGGCCGAATTCCTGGTCGATTCGCGCGACTCGCGCGTCGGTTCAGATCACGCCGCTCCCGAGCGTGCAGCGCGCCGCGCCGATCACCGCGCACAGAACTCCGACGATGACCGCGGCGAGGTGCAAATTGGGGTCGTTGACTTTGCCGTCGGGGCGCTTGTCGGTGGCCAGGCCCACGAGACCGACGGCGACCGTCGCCATGGAGAGGGGCACAGCGGCCCAATTCAAGCAGCCCATGCAGCACGGCAGGCCTGCCGCGGTGCTGAGCACGCTGACGCAGATCATCACAAGCGAGATGGTGGACATGGCTAACTCCTTGCGGCGACCCAGCGCCGACGACGAGCGAAGCGGAGCACGAAGAAGCCCGCGGCGGCGACGAGCGCCCAGGCCGCGGGATAGGCGAGGACCACGAGCGGGTTGAATTCGAGCGCGCGGGCGAGGTCGCCGTGGCTCGCAGCGGTGAACGCGCGCGACATTCCGCAGAGCCCGCAGCCGGGGCACGGCTGAGGCGTCAAGCCGAGGAGGCGGACCGGCGCGCCGTCGGCCACGGCTTCGACGCTCCACAGCCGGCTCGCCGCGAGGGCGGCGAGTGCGAGCGGCGCGATCGCGACGGCGACGATCTGCAGTGCGGTGTTGCGCTGGTCGGGGGTCATGGGGGCGGAGCGCGGCGTGCGCGGACAAGACGGCGAGCGCCCTTCGATCGAGTCGAGGAGCGCTCGCGGTCCGGCGGGCGTCGTTTACAGACGCGAGCGCGGCGCGTTACCGGCCTGAGCGTGTGGAAGGCGGCGGAGTGCGGCGTCGAGCGCAGCGGACTCGCGCCTCGAGCCCTCCTCGTGGGCCCAGGACCCGCCGAGTTCCGCTGCCGTATGGCCGAAAGTATGCGTTGCGGCGTAGGTTGCCGGGCCAGGTGGCCGCGCGCCCACGCACGCGCTAGTTCGTCGCCCCGGCGGCGCCGTGCGCCGTCGCGCTCGGACGCCGGTGGCGCGCGCTCGAAACTCGGCGCGCCGATTTCCCTCCGCCCGTCCCCAGGAGGTTCCCATGAACCAACTTGTGGTGCAGAAACGTCGCCTGCGGACCCTCGCTTCGATGCTCCTCGCGGGCCTTCCGCTGGCCGCGCAGAGCAGCGCTCCCCTCGCCTCGGTCCGCGAAGCGCGGCTCGAGCCGCAGTCGAGCGCGAGCTTCGACAGCTTCGCGCTTTCACTTGCCCTCGGACCCGATCTAGCGCTCGTCGGCGCGCCGGGCGTGAGTTCGCTCAACGGCTCGCTCGTCGGCGCCGCGTACGTGTTCGAGCGTCAGCCGCAGGGTTGGGTCGAAATCGCCGAGCTTCGCGCGAGCGACGGCACGGCCGGGGATCGCTTCGGCGTCGCGGTCGCGCTCGATGGCGATCGACTCGCCGTGGGCGCGCCGGGCGCCGATGCGAACGCCGTCGACAGCGGCGCGGTGTACGTGTTCGAACGCAGCGCGACCGGGTGGGTCGAGACGGCGAAGCTCGTCGGCGTCGGCGCGGACATCGGAGAGGCGCTCGGATGGTCGCTGGCGCTCGAAGGCGACACGTTGATCGCGGGCGCGGCCGACGACCACCACTCGGGCGGCTCGTTCGACGGCGGCGCGGCGTACCACTACGTTTTTGCGGGCGGCGCGTGGACGCAGCTCCAGCGCTTGATTCCCGGCGACGGCTCGGCCTTCGACTACTTCTCGCACGCGCTAGCGCTCGACGGCGACACGCTGGTCGTCGGCGCCTACAGCGACAACCACACGAACGCGGCGAACGGCGGATCGGCCTATGTGTTCCGCCGCGGCGCCGCCGGCGCATTCGCGCTCGCGCAGAAGTTGATCCCGGCCGACAACGGCTCGAACGATCTCTTCGGCTGGTCGGTCGCCTTGCGCGGTGGCGAGCTCGTCGTCGGCGCTCCCGGCGATACGCTCAGCGGCTCGTTCGAGGCGGGATCCGCGTACGTCTTCGCCGACGCGCCGACGGGCTTCGCGTTCGCGGAGAAGTTGGCCTCGCCCGATCTGCAGGCGAGTGCGCGCTTCGGCTCGAGCGTCGCGCTCGGTGGACAAGCGCTGGTCGTCGGCGCGAGCCAGGCGCATTCGCCGGTGGGGCAGTTCACGGGCAACGCGTTCCTCTTCGAGCGCGGCGCGGCCGGCTTCGTGTTCAACACGGCGCTGCGCTCGACGGCGCTCGAGCTCGGCGCCGACTTCGGCTTCGCGGCGGCGACGGACGGCGAGCGCGTGCTCATCGGCGCCCCGGGCGACGACACGCGGCTCGCGGGCCAGAACGCGGGCGCGGCCTACGTGTACCGCTTGACGCCGGAAGCCGAGACGTACTGCACCGCGAAAGTGAACGGGCTCGGCTGCACGCCGGCGATCGCGTTCGCGGGCCGGCCGAGCGTGAGCGCGGCGTCGCCGTTCACGATCGGCGCGACGAACGTGCTCAACCAGCGCAGCGGATTGCTCGTGTACGGCTACGCGTCGGCCGCGACGCCGTTCCAAGGCGGCGTTTTGTGCATCGCGCCGCCGCTGATCCGCACCTCGCCGCAGAACTCGGGCGGCAGCGCGAGCGGCGCCGACTGCACGGGCGCCTACGTCTTCGACTTCGGCGCGCTGCTCGTGTCGGGCGTCGATCCCGAGCTCTTCGTCGGCGCCGAGGGGTTCGCCCAGTACTGGAGCCGCGATCCCTTCAGCATGCCCGCGATCGGCTTGACCGACGCGGTGCGCTTCCTCGTGCGTCCGTGATATGGGTGCACCTGTCAACTGCCGTTGACGTCGAGGGTGCTTGATTTGTGGGGCCAGTTGCTTTGCGCGGCTGGCCTCGCTCGTTTCTCGAGCTCCACGCGCACGGCTCACCCTTGGTGGTCGTGCGCGTGGAGCTCGAGAAACGAGCCTACGAGAATCAGGTGCGGGGACGGCGAACGCCGGCTCGCTTCACGGCGTTGCATTTTGATATTCGCGGGTTGGCTACCGCATTTCAGGCGTTCGTTGGAAAGGGCTGACTCAGTTTGAGAGCGGGCGTGGGCGGCCTCGCGGCCGCTTGCCCAACGGACATGATCGAGAGTCCCCTCCCGTCGTTGTTCGCCGGGTCGTCCGCCGTCCTCGCGGAACCTGATCTTGTGATGGAAAAGAGCGTGATGTTTGCGCTCAGGCCGCAGGTGTGGGCGCGTGTTGACCGATGGCCCACACGAACCCGCACAGCTCGCGCGCTGCTGCGACCACCGCGGTCTGCGAGCGCTTGCCGCGCGAGGTCAGCTTCCAGTAGCGCGCGTAGAGGCGCTTCTGCGCCTTCCAGGCGATGTCGCAGATTTCTGCCGGCACGCCCTCGCTGCGCCGCTTGAGCCTGATAGTCATTGCCGGCCGCAGACGTGCATGCCAGGCCGCTTCGATGAGCTTCCAACGCACGTGCGGATTGCCAGCCTTGGTGATGGCGCCGCGTCGCACGGCCGCGCCGCTCGAGCGCTCACTGGGGACCAGACCGACGTACGACATCAGCTGCGACGCGGTGCGGAAGCGGCGCAGGTTTCCGATCTCGGCCACGATCGTGGCGGCGACGATGACGCCGACGCCGCGCAGCGCCTGCAGCCACTTGAAGAGCTGCGCGCAGGACGCGGTCTGGGGCGCGAGCTCTTCGATGTGAGCGGTCGCCTCCGCCACGCGCTGGGTCTGTCGCTCCACCTCACGCACGTAATCCTCGAGCACACGCTGCTGCGCATCGCTTTCCATGCGCTGGCCGCGGATCCACAGAACATGCGCCTGGGTCCATGCGGATTTGCCCGTCCATTTGCGGTCGTGGCGCAGCAGGAACGAGGAGAGCTGCTGGCGCGCGGTGCGCTGCGCGAACACGGCGTCCTCGCGAGCGCGCACGACATCGCGCAGCGCCTCGACATCGCGCTCGGGCGGAGCGACCGGCACGAGCTCACCCGCGCGCAGGAAGCGAGCGAGCTTGATCGCGTCGCGGCGATCCGTCTTCACGCGATCGCCGCTCGCCCGCGGAGTCTTCGACGGTGCGACGACAACGCACGAGATGCCCGCGGCCTGCAGCGCGCGACACAACCCGTAGCCCGTCGGCCCTGCCTCGTACGCGACGTGGATCGTCTCCGCCTCGCCGAGCTTCAGCAGGCGCTTGACGATCCGCGGCACGTCGTGGGGCAGCGTGCCGAGCTCGCTGACCTCCATGCCGGGACCGCCCGGCGCCACGGCAATCGCCACGGTGTCCTTGTGAACGTCAAGACCGACGAACTGAGCTATTGTCTGCATGTGGACCGGCTTCCTTGCGGCTCTGCGCCGCGGCTGGTGTCTTCCGTCGCAACGTAACCCGCGACGTCAGGAAGCCCGGTCCACCCATCCTGTTTGAGCGACGCGCGGCGATCGCTGCGTCCTCTCTCGACGTCCTGTTGAACGGCGGACGCGGCGCTCAGGGGAGCACGAGGAATTCCAGTGCGGCCGTCAGACCCGTCGCCTTGTTCGACGGCGGGTCGCGGTACCACGCCTGTGCGTTGACCGTTTCGCCGGGAGCGAGCGGCGTTCCGAGCGCTCCGGGATGGTTGGCGAGGAACGCGAGCCAATCGGTGGCGAAGGCGCCGTCGCAGGCGCCCGGCGTGCCCCCGGAATGCTGCACCGACATGCGCTGCGTCGGCGCTTTCACGCACAGGAACCCGCCGCTCGATCCCCAGGGCTGCGCGTCGCGTCCGTTGATGCCGTAGAAGCACAGGCCCGATTTCTGGCCCTCGGTATTTTGAACCGAGAGTGTGAAGCCGGAACTCGCCGACGCGCTCGCGAGACCGGTGGCGAAGAGGTTCGGCGTACAACCGTTGGTCGACGTGCCCGCGGTGCAGTAGCTGAGGACGGCCGCTTTCGGCGCCAGCAAACCGAGCGAGTGGTACTCGCCCGCCGCCATCGCGGTGTAGCCAAAGCCCGTTGGCGGCGCGGGCACGTTGCACTGCCCGTACTGGTTGAAACCCCACGCGACGATCTCGCCGTCCGAGCGCAGCGCGAGCGAGTGCAAATCGCCCGCCTCCACCGCGACGAAGCCGAAACCGGGCGGCGGCGCAGGAGCGTCGCATTGTCCGACACTGTTCTCGCCGAAGGCGACCACCGTTCCGTTCGAGCGCAACGCGAGCGTGTGGTACGCACCCGCCGAGATCGCGATGTACGAAAGGCCGGGCGGCAGAGGCGGCGGCACGCACTGTTGGTAGGAGTTCGCGCCCCACGCGGCGATCGTTCCGTTGGAGAGCAGACCGACCGTGTGCGAGTCGCCGCACGAAACGTCGATGTAGTCTTGACCCGGCGGAGCGGCGACCACGTTGCACTGCCCGCTGAAGTTCGCGCCCCACGCGAGAATGCGACCGTCCAAGGTCAGCGCCGCGGAATGATTGCCGCCGCCGTCGATGCCGTAGAGCCCGGACGGTTCGAACGGCACGACGCACTGCCCCCAGAAGTTCCACCCCCAGCCTCGTCCCTGCGCGTTGGAGCGCAACGCCAGCGAGTGGTTCGAGCCGGCGGCGATCCCGACGTACTCCGTGATGCCTCCGCTGGGCGGCACATCGAGTTGCCCGTAGTCGTTCGAACCCGCGGCGCGCACGACAGCGTCGGAGCGGAAGGCGAGCGAGTGCGACCGGCCGGCCGCGATCTGCGAGTACACCGGACGGCCGGGCACGATGTTCTGGTTGCCCCACGGAACGATCCAGCCGTCGGAGCGCCGCGCCGCCGAGCTGAAGCCTCCGGCGTCGATCTCGAGGTACGTCAGTCCAGGCGGCAATGCCGGAGCGGCGGCCTGGCCGAACAGGCCGTGCCCCCAGGACACGATGGCGCCGTCGGAACGTCGCGCGAGCGAGTGCGCGGCGCCGGCCGCGATCTCGACGTACGTGACACCCGCCGGAAGGACCGGCACGTTGCACTGGCCGTGGGTGTTCTCGCCCCACGCGAAGACCCGTCCGTCGGAGCGCCGCGCGAGCGCGTGGTTGTCGCCCGCGGCTACTTCGACATACGTCGTCCCGCCCGCGAGCAACGGCGGCGCCCAAAGCGTGTTGAAGTTGCCGCCGAACGAGTAGACGCCTCCGTTCGAGAGACGTGCGACGGTCACTTCGCTGCCGGCCGCGACCTCGACGTACGACGTGCTCGGCGGAAGCGCGGGCACGTTGCATTGGCCATAGGCGTTGCCGCCCCAGCACACCGCGGTCCCGTTGGAGCACAACGCCGCGACGTGCGTGATCCCGGCGTCGAGCTGCGCGAACGACACACCGCTCGCCAACGTCGGAATGTTCTGAAGGTAGGCCGGGCCTCCCCAGACGACCACCGAGTTGTCCGATCGCCGAGCCGCCGTGAACGCGCCGCCCGCGTCGACCTCGACGTAGCTCAGGCCCTGCGTCAACTGCGGCGTGGGAGTCGAGAAATTGCCCCACACCAGCACGGTGCCGTCGGTCAGGCGCAGCGCGCTGTGGGTCGAGCCGATCGAGATCGCGGCGCACGAATCCGCGAGCGGCGGAAGGTTGAGCTGGCCGCTGCTGTTGAGGCCCCAGCCGACGATCCCTGCTTGCGCGGCGGCGCTCGGCGACGTGGCCAGCAGGAACGCCGAAGCCAGAACACCGGCTCGCAGGACCCACATCGAGGCCGAAGTTCGCTTCTCCATCGCCCGCATCTTTCCGTCGACGCTCCGCCGACTCGATCGACTCCGAGTCGACGCCCACGCGGGACGCCGATGCTCACGTTCCAGCATCCACCCGGCGCGCCGGCTTCGCGGCGGAATTCCCGCAAACGGTGGAAATGGGAGTTCCAAGCGGCTGCCCGCTGTCCGAGGCGGCCTTCCCGGGACGTCAGCGGAACCGTCGCGGCCCACGGGCGCTGCGGCGGGGGCGTTCTCGCGCCGCTCAGCGCGCCACGCGGTAGCCGCCGTCGTACACGCCGGAGTAGTCGCGGTGCGGCTCGCCGTTCGCGAGCCGGAAAGTCCAGCGGCCGGAGCGCGTGCCGTGCTCGTACGAGCCTTCGCCGATCGCGACGCCATTGGGGTGCCAGAACGTCCACGCGCCGATGCGCTGGCCGTCCTTGAACGCGCCCTTCGCCATCGGCTCGCCGTTCGCGTACCACCACGACCATTCGCCGTGCTCGAGGTCGTGCCGGTAGCCGCCGAGCTCTTCGAGCACGCCGCTTGGATACCACGCGCGCCACTCGCCGTTCAGCTGCCAGCTTCCGTCCTCGAGGCGCGTCTGCCGCGCTTCGAATTTCCGCGCGCCGTCGGGCCATTCGCCGCGCACGAGCTCGGTCTCGGCGTGGGCGACGCGCGAGAGGTTGGGCTCGCGGTCGAGGAGCACGAGATCCTCGATCTCGGAGGGAAGCTCGGTCGGCGTCTCGGCAGGCGTCTCGGCCGGCGCCTCCTCCGGCGCTGGCTCGGTGACGCCCTCGAGCTCCGCCAGCGCGTCGCGCGGCTCGACCGGTGTTCGCAGGAGCTCCGCGAGCATCGAGTTCAACTCGTCGTCGCTCGAACGAGACTCGCGCACGTTCAACCGGCTGGGTCGTGCGGCGAGCTTGGCCGCCAGCGCGGGATCGCGCGAGTTCGACGTGAAGTAGCGCGCCGCGAACGCCGCGAGCGCGACAAGCACGACCGCCGCGAGGATCTTCGTTCGCTTCATGGCGAGTTGCGCCGCATCGTCCGCCGAACGCGCGCGCTCTGCGGCGGTTCAGACGTCTCGATCGGGCTTCGGGATCCGACGTCTGGATCAGACGCGGTGGAGCAGGCCCGCTTCGTTCAACGTCGCGTGCAACTGCTCGAGGTTCTTGGGCTCCAGCGCCACCAGCGGCAGCCGCAGTTCCGCCGAGCACAACTTCATCGCCGCCAGCGCGGCCTTCACCGGCGCGGGGTTCGTCTCGATGAACAGGTCGCGCACCAGCGGCTGCAGCCAGGCTTCGAGTTCCGCGCTTCGAATCGGGTCGCCTCCGGGGCGCGCGACGCGGCACAGCTCGGCGACTTCGCGCGGCGCCACGTTCGCCACGACCCCGATCACTCCGGCCGCGCCGAGCGCCATGAAGTCGGCGATCAGCCCGTCCTCGCCCGCGATCAGGGCGATGTCCGACAGATCCGCGATCTCCCGCGCGCGCCCGATCGAATTCGAAGCCTCCTTGACGGCGACGACGTTCGCGTGCGCCGCGCGGACCTCGGCCACGGTCGCGGGCTTCATGTCGCAGCCGGTGCGGCTCGGCACGTTGTAGAGCACGATCGGAATCGGCGAAGCCTCCGCGAGCGCGCCGTAGTGCGCGACGAGCCCGCGCTGCGTGGGCTTGTTGTAGTAGGGCGTCACCGCGAGCACGCCGCTGGCGCCCACGGCGGCGGCGAAGCGGCACAGCTCGGCGCTCTGAGCCGTGTTGTTCGTGCCGACTCCCGCGATCACCGGCAGGCGCTTGCGAGCCTTGAGAATCGTGAACTCGATCACGCTGCGGCGCTCGTAGTCGCTGAGCGTCGCGCCTTCGCCGGTGGTGCCGACCGACACGAGCCCGTCGCTCCCGCGGTGCACGTGGAAATCGATCAGCTTCTCGAGCGCCGGATAGTCGACCTCGCCGCCCGCGAACGGCGTGGGGAGAGCGACGTAGCTGCCCTTGAACTCACACTGCATCAGACGCCTCCGCTCGCGAGCGAGCCGCGCAACGCCTTGGCGATCGCCGCGCGCATCTGCGCAACGGCGGCGTCCACTCCGACGAACAGCGAGTGGGCGACCACAGCAAAGCCGATGTTGAGCTCTTCCACGCCTTCGAGGCGCGCGATCGGCTCCACGTTGTCGTAGTCGAGTCCGTGGCCCGCGTTCACGCGCAGGCCGCGGCTGCGCGCGAAGCTGGCCGCGCGCTGCAGCCGCTCGAGCTCGCGCTTGCGATCTGAGCCCTTCGCGTTCGCGTAGCCGCCCGTGTGCAGCTCGATGAACGGCGCGCCGGTGTCGGCCGCGGCGGCGATCTGCTCGAGGTCGGCGTCGAGGAACAAGCTCACGAGCCCGCCGCGCTCGGCGAACAGCGGAACGACGCGCTGGATGCGCGCCTGTTCGGCCTTCGCGTCGAGACCTCCCTCGGTCGTGATCTCGGCGCGCGTTTCCGGCACCAGGCAAAAGGCCTCGGCGCCCGAGTCGAGCGCGAGCGCGACCATCTCGTCGTCGAGGCTGCACTCGAGGTTCAGGATCGTCCGGATGCGTTGGCGCAGGGCGCGCACGTCCGCGTCCTGGATGTGCCGCCGATCCTTGCGCAGGTGGCACGTAATTCCGTCGGCGCCGGCGCTCTCGGCGGCGAGCGCCCATTCGATCGGGCACGGGAACTTCTCGCGTCGCGCTTGGCGGACCGTCGCGACGTGGTCGACGTTGACGTGCAGGCGAACCATGGACGAGCGATTGTAGGCGGACGGATACAGCGCCTGCACGAGTTCCGTCAGCTCGAACTCCCGCCCTTGCGTCCGCTCGGCCCGTGCGCCTACCGTGAGCCGCGGCGGCCGCTGTTCTGAACCGCCACTGTCCTGAACGGCCGCCGTCCTCAAACGCCGCTGTCCCGAACCGCGCGTCCCACCCGACGCGACGAGGCGCCCGATGATCCCCCTGCTAGTCGCAGCGAGCGCCGCCGCGCTGCTGAGCCTTCAAGCTCCGTCCTCTCGCCCGACGGTCCCGGCCCAGAACGCAGCGGGCCAGAACCCAGCGGCCCAACCCGCGCCGGCCCAGGACTCCAGCGCAAAGATCGGCGCCGCCGCCGCTCAGCAGCGCGAGGCCGCGAACGCCGCGCTCGGCGTCGAAGAGGTGCGCGGCCGCGTCAACGCTGCCGCGAAATGGCTCGTCGACAACCAGCGCCCCGACGGCGCGTGGGGCGCCGGCGCCGCCGACTCGGTGCAGTTCCTGATCTTCTCGGTCGAGACGTTCTACGCCTTCCAGTACGGCGCGAACTCGCTCGCGTTCCTCGCGCTGCTCTCGGTGGAGGAAACGGCGGAGCGCAACGCTTCCGCGGAGCGCGCGCTCGGTTGGCTGCTCGATTCGCGCATGCCCAAGCGCGGCAACGACTGGGACGTCGACGCATCGTGGGCGGCGCTCTACGGCTTCCAGGCGCTCGTCGGCGCCGCGAACGATCCGCGCTTCGCGAGCGAAGAGCTGCAGCCGCGCATTCGAGCGCGAGCGATGGAGCTCTACGCGCTGCTCGAGAAGCACCAGGAGCCGCTCGGGGGCTGGGGCTACTACGAAGGCCCGGCGACGTCGCGGCGGCCGACTTGGTCCACCTCGTTCTCGACGGCCTGCGTGATTCCGTCGCTCGTGCGCGCCAAGGAGCTCGGCTGGCCCGTCGATCCCGCGGTGCTCGCGCGCGCGGTGCGCTACGTCGAGCAGTGCAAGCTCCCCGGCGGCGCGGTGATGTACGACCTGCGCCCGCTTCCGCGCCGGCCCGGCGAGTCGATCGACAACGTCAAGGGCAGCCTCGGCCGCATGCAGGTCGCGAACTGGGCGCTGCGCCGCGCCGGTTCGGGACCTGTGACCGACGACGTGATCCGCGCCGGCCTCGAGCAGTTCTTCGAGCACCACGCGTTCCTCGACGTCGCGCGCATGCGCCCGATCCCGCACGAGGCGTACTACGCGAACGCGGCGTACTTCTACATGTTCGCGCACTGCTACGCGGCGCAGGTCATCAACGAGCTGCCCGAAGCCGAGCGGCCCGCGTACCACAAGCGCCTGCGCGCGCACCTCGCGAAGATCCAGTGGGAGGATGGCTCGAGCATCGACTTCCCCAACATGAGCTGCATGCGCACCGCCGGCACCGCCTTCTCGATCCTCGCCTTCCAAGCGGGCGTGCCGGGCGCGAAGCGCTCGCTGTGAGGACTCCGCGGCTCGCGCCGCATCCCTCGAAGCACCCGTTTTCCAGCGTCCAATCCCCCAAAACGTCCCCACAAGAGTTTTCGAGCCCCCGATGAAGATCGCCCCGCTGCTGCTGTCGCTTCTGTCCGCCGCTCCCCTCGCGGCCTGCGTGTCCACGTCCGTCGCGCCGCCGGCGAGCGCTCCCGCCGCGAAGGAGGATCCGAAGAAGGAAGACCTGAAGAAGGAGGAGGCGGCGGCGCGCAAGAAGCAGCGCGACCTCGAGTACGCGCAGCTCGCGCTGGAGTCGGCGAAGCTCGACGCGGAGAACGAGCGCCGTGCGACGAGCAACGCGGTCGCGGCCGCGGAGCGCGAGCTGGAGGCGGCGAAGACCGAACAAGAGCACTTCAAGAAGAAGGTCACGGCGCTGGAGCTCGACGAGCGCGCGCTGGCGGTCGACCGCGCGAAGCAGAACGTGCTCGAAGCGCGCGAGGAACTCGCGGAGCTCGAGGCGATGTACGCGCAGGAGGACTTCGCGAAGGCGACGAAGGAGCTGGTGATGACCCGCGGCCGCTCGCGGCTCGCGATGAGCGAGCGCGACCTCGGCCTCGCCGAGCGGCGTGCGTCCATGGTGAAGGAGTTCGACCACCGCAAGCGCGAGCGCGAGTTCGCGGACCGCGTGACGAAGGCCGAGAAGGCGCTCGAGGACGCGAAGGCCAAGGCGGTGAAGGTCGACATCGACAAGCGCTTGTCCGTGCTCAAGGCGGAGCACGCGCTCCAAGACGCCCTGCGCGAACTCGGCGATGCGGCGAGCGCGCCGGCGCCGGCCGCCGCGGCGAACGCGGGCGCCTGAAGCTCGAAGTTGGGAACGCGCTCGGCGCCGGCCCGTGGACGCACGTCGCGTGGTGCGGGCCGCGCGCGCGCAGTACGATTCGACGCAACATGCGCATCATCGCCGGCGAGCACCGAGGTCGGATTCTCAAGACGCCGCCCGACGAGCGCACCCGGCCCATGCTCGACCGCGTGCGCGAAGCCGTGTTTTCGAGCCTCGGCGAGCGCGTGGACGGCGCGCGCGTGCTCGACCTCTTCGCCGGCACCGGGAGCCTCGCGCTGGAGGCGCTGAGCCGGGGCGCGAGCTTCGCGCGGCTGGTCGAGCGCGATCCGAAGGTCGTCAAGCTGCTGCGCGAGAACGTCGAGTCGCTGAAGCTCGCCGAGCGCGCGGAAATCGCCGCCAGCGACGCGTTGCGCGCCGAGAGCTGGCCCACGAAGGACCGCAACGCGCGCTACGAGCTCGTGTTCGTCGATTCGCCCTATCCGCTGCTGTCCGCGGCGGTGACGCGCCGGCTGCTGCTCAACTCCTTGAGCGCGCTCGTGCGCGAGCATCTGACGGACGGCGGCATCGTCGTCTTCCACGCGCCGCATGCAGCGGTCGACGACATCGAGTTCGGTGCGGGCATCGCTTCGTCGGTGCGCGCCTACGGCACGAACGACATCTGGTACCTGCAGGCGAGCGCGGCTGCGTGATCGAGCTGAGCGGTCGGCTGCTGGTGGACGGGCGTTTCGCGCCGGGAAAGCTGCGCATCGCGGACGGCCGCATCCGTTCGATCGAGCTCGCTCCGCTGGGCGTGACCATCGCCGGACTGCCGCTGATCGCCCCGGGGCTGATCGATCTGCACGTGCACGGCTACGGCGGCGCCGATCCGATCGAGCAGTTGCCGAGCATGGCCGAAGCGCTCGCTCGCCACGGCACGACGGCGTTCCAGCCGACGCTGTTTCCCGCCGCGCCCGCGCAGCTCGGCGAACTCTGCGAACGCACTTGGAAGACCGCGAGCACTCTCTCGGGCGGGCGCGCGCGCGTCGTCGGCCTGCACTTGGAGGGGCCCTTCGTGAACCCCGAGCGCGCCGGCGCGCTCCCCCGCGAGGACCTCGCCGAGCCTTCGCTCGCGGGCCTTCGCGCGATCCTCGGCCCCGCGACGGGCGACGGCCGCGGCGTGAAGACGGTCACGCTCGCGCCGGAATTGAGCGGCAGTGCGGAACTCGTCGACGAGCTCGTGCGCTGCGGCGTGCGCGTGTCGCTCGGCCACTCGAAGGCGACCGCGGACGATGCGCGCCGCGCCGTGAAGGCCGGTGCGCGCGGCGCCACGCACCTGTTCAACGCGATGAACGGCATCCACCACCGCGAGGTCGGACTCGCGGGTTTCTCGTTGATCGAGAAGACCTTGACGGCCGAGATCATCGGCGACCTCGCGCATGTCGGCGCGGAGGCGTTCGAGCTCGCGCTCGCGGCGCGCGGGCCGGCGGGGCTCGCGCTCGTGAGCGACGCCCTGCGCGGCGCGGGCACGGGCTGCGATGTGTTCCACTCGCACGGCCGCGACCACGTGGTCCGCGACGGCACGGCCTATTACCCGCCGCACGGAGCTCGCACCGAGCTGCAGCTCGCGGGCACGGCGATGGGGCAGCTCGACATGCTGCGCCGGATCGTGGCGCGCGGCGTCGTCGGCATCGAAGACGCGCTCACGATGGCCAGCGCGACGCCCGCGCGCAGCCTCGGCCTCGAGCGCGAACTCGGCTTCCTCACCCCCGGCGCGCGCGCGGACTTGATCGTGCTCCGCAGCACGGACCTCGCCCTCCAACGCGTGCTCGTCGACGGCGTCGACCTCGCGCTCTGATCCCGCCCGCGTGTTCCCACGAAGGACCTCTCCGATGAACGCACGTTCCACGCGCCTCGCAGCCGCTTTGCTCGTCTGCACCGTCTCCTTCGCTCGCGCCGGAGAAGACGAGAACGCGAAAGCGTTGCCCTCGGTCGATGCCACGGTCGGCCGCGCGATGGCGCGCATCGTCGAGTTGCAGGAGACGCTGAGCGAGAAGAAGTCGAGCCCGGCGAACGAGTGGCCGTACCAGGGCGTCTACCGGGAGAGCAAGGACGTGAGCCCGGTCGGGTACCGCGTCGGCGGCACCGCGATCTGCGCCTGGGCGCTCGTCGAGGCTCCGCAGTACGCCGAATCCGAGCAAGCGCGCGAGGCCGTGGAACGCGGCGTCGAATTCATCCTCGAGATGCTCGACCACGAGCGCATGAACTCGGACTTCGTCGGCGGCTACGACGTGCGCGGCTGGGGCCACACTTATGCGCTCAATCTGTTCCTTCAGTTGCGCGCGAAGAAGCTGATCCCGAAGAAGCACGCGCCCGCCGTCGAAAAGGCGGTTTCGAAGCTCGTAAAGATGTTGCAGGACAGCGAGATCGTCGAGAGCGGCGGTTGGAACTACTCGCGGCCCGGCGGCGGCAAGAGCTCGGCGCCCGCTTCGCCGTTCATGACCGCACCGACGCTGCTCGCGCTGTTCGAGGCGAAGCGCCAGGGCGAGAAGGTCGACGCTGCCGTCGTCGAGCGCGCCTTGAAGGCGCTCGAAGCGTGCCGCACGGAAGATGGCGTGATCCCGTACACGACCGCCGGCGGCCGGGACGAATGGCCCGGCGCCATCGGCCGAGCGCCCGCGACCGAGGTCGCGCTGCTCCTCGCGGGCCGCTCCGACGTGGCGCGCGTGCGCAAGTCGCTCGAGCAGTTCCTCGAGCACTGGGAGTGGCTCGAGAAGCGCCGCAAAGGAACGGGCACGCACGTGCCGCCCTACGGCATCGCGCCGTACTACTTCTTCTACGCGCACACCTACGCGGCGTTCGCGATCGAGTTCTTGCCCGAGGCCGAGCGCGCCGAGTTCCGACGCCGTCTGCACGAGCGTCTGTTCCAGGTCCAGGAGCCTTCGGGCGGCTGGAACGACCGCGTCTTCGAGCGCAGCGAGAACTACGGCACGGCGATGGCGCTGCTCGCGTTCCTCGCGCCGAAGCTCACGCCGCCGCCGGCCTGGATCGGCGACGATCGCGGAAGCAAAGGCGCCAAGTAGCTCGCTCCAGGGTGCGGGCTAGCGCTCGGACCGACCCTGCGATTAACCTCGGACCCCTGCGGAAGCGCCTCGGCGTCTCCGCGTTTCTTCCCGCTCGACTCGCTTCTCACTCGGACATTTCTCCGAAGGGGGTTCCATGCGACTGTGTTCCGGCGCACTCGTTGCGGCTGGAGCGTGCGCGCTCGCTGGCCTGGCGTTCGTCTCACCCGAAGAGGGTGCGACGGAAGGCCGGTCGGCCGCACTCACCTTCCAGGCCGTTCCCGATTGGTCCTTCATCCTGCCGCGCGAGCAGTGGTTCAGCGCGCACGAGCGAGTCGGCGTGCCGCACCGCGACGATCCCGCGGGCTTCCTCGCCGAACAGACGGGCGTGATGGCGCTCGAAGTCGACACCGACGGCGACGGCAAGCTCGATGCGAAGCTCAAGGGCGCCGCGGGCTTCACGAAGCTCCGCGCGAAGACAGCCGACGGCGCGCAACTCGACTACGCGGTGCGCGTCAAGTTCGACGGCGGCTACAAGTGGACGCCTTCGGGCGTGATGACCGGCAAGTTGCTCGGCCAGGTCGTGCGCGTGATCGACCAGGACGGCAATGGCCGTTACGACGACTACGGCTCGGACGCGGTGATCGTCGGCGCGGGCACGGCCGCGAGCTACCTCTCGAAGGTGGTCAACATCGACGGTGTGCTGCACAACTTCACGATCAGCGCCGATGGGTCGCGCATCGACACGACGCCCTATGTGGGCGAATGCGGCAAGCTCGACCTCGCGAGCAAGTTCGCGAGCCGCGGCGAGTTGCTCTCGGCGGTGGTGAAGAGCGGCGAGCTCTCGTTCAACGTGGCCGCCGCGCGCTCGGGGATGCTCGTCCCCGTCGGCAAGTACGAGTTCACGGTCGGGTTCGTGAAGAAGGCCGGCGAGACGGCATGGATCAAGCGCGGGCGCTCGTCTCCGCTGGTCGTCGAGGCCGGGGGACTGACCGCGCTCGAGTGGGGCGGACCGGTGTTCGCCGAGTTCGACTACTCGAAGCAGGGTGAGACGATCGTAGTCTCGCCGAACGTCGCGTTCTATGGCCAGGCAGGCGAGGAATACGGCCCGTTCGCGCCGGAGGCGAAGAGCCCCAAGATCCTGGTCACCGACAAGAAGACGGGGAAGCTGGTCGCCTCCGGGCGCTTCGGCGGGTGTTGAGGGGGCGGCTTCTCGGAGTACACCGGGCGTGTACCCACGGACAGCGAGCCTGAAGTGACCCTCGAGCACAGCCGACTGATCTTCGGCGACATCACCGGGCGCGAACGCCGCAAGGCGGGGCCGCTGAGCCCCGGCGGTCGCTGATCGCGAGGCAGAGATTTCGAGCGCTGGGCGGCCCCTCGATCGAGAGGCCGCCCAGCGCGCATTCGTTTCGGAGCGCGCGGCCCGTGAAGGCGTGTGAAAGCTCGGTGACGGGTTGTGCGGCGGAATCGATCGTGGGGCACAATCGCGCTCCGCCGCCCGCGAACTCACTCTCGCGGCGCGGCGACTTGCGTCGCTTCCCGGGCGACCGCGCGCACGAGTGCGATGTGCGGCGGATCGCTGCCCCGAAACTCGAACAGGAGCTTTCGAACAGGAGTCTTCCATGCAACTGCAAGAACTCTCAGGCCGCGTCCAGAGGCTCGAAGAAGAGAACCGCCGGCTCAAGAAGTCGGCGCGCCGCGCGACGATCGCGCTCGCGGCGCTCGGCGGCATTGCGCTGCTGAGCAGCATGACCGCGGCGATGTGCGAGACGGTGTGGGCCGAGCGCTTCGTGCTGAAGGACGCGCGCGGTCGCGAGCGCGGCGTGCTTACGGCCTACGAGACCGGCGGCGTGCCGCAGTTCGCGTTGCTGGACGCGAAGGGCGGCCGCGCGCTGACGTTCGGAGTCGACGCGGAAGGTCGCGGCTACATCGAGGTCGCGAGCAAGTCCGGACCCGTGCGCAGCCACTTCGCGGTGTCTCCCGAAGGCCAGGCGACGATCGAGTCGAAGGGCGGCGAGAAGCCGGTCGACACGAAGGGCGAGGCGAAGAAGAAGGACGGCGACGTCGCGACGACGGCGCGCTGAGCCGACCTGCGCGCAGGCGCCGCGCGCGCGGGGAACGGTGCGATCCGCGCCGTTCTCCGAGCGCGCGGTCCGCCGAGGCTTTGTGCGACTCGGCGCGGATCGGAGTGCGCGCGCGAGCGCCGGTCGTGTCCCGCGGGTGTCGAGCGAACCATGAACAGAGAACACAGCGACACGGCGGGCTCGAAGCGAGCCGTCGTGGGCCCGCGAATGCGCGGCCTGGGCGCGTGGCTGTTCGCTGTCGTTTCGTTGCTCTCGCTCGCGGGCCTCTACTTCGCGCTCGACTCGGACTCGCCGGGTTCGAGCCCCAGCGCCGCCGCACGGCCCGAGCCGCTCGCAGTTGAGCGCGCTGCCGCGGTCGCGGAGCTCGCGGCGCCGCAGCTCGAGGTCGCGTTCGAGACGCCGGCGCCTTCGACCGCCGCGGCGGCGCCTGGCGAACTCGTCGCGCGTGACGAAGCGCCCGCGCACGGCGCGCAGCACGACTTCGAGGTCGACTTTCAGTTCCTCGACGCGCTCGACCTCCCGCTCGGCGGCGCGCCCGTGTTCGCGGGCCCCGCGGGCCGCGACGTGAACCATGTCGGCGTGACCGACGGCGAGGGCCGCCTGCGCCTGCGTTTTCAGGCCTTTCGCGAGAGCGTGGCCCTCGAATTCAACCTGCGCGGGAGCAGCTCGATGCGCGAGCGGCTCGAGTTGCAGTCCGGCGTGACGACGGTCGTGCGGCGCTTCGAATCCTCGACGGCGGTGATGGCGCAACGGCTCGGCGGCGCGCGGGCGGGCAACGTGACGATGCGCGTGTCCGGCGCGCAGAGTGGCGGCGGGCTCGCGCTCGGCGTCGGCGATTTCAAGGCGCTCGAGAGTTGGAACGGCTGGACGACCTTTGTCGAGTCCTTGCAGCCCGGGCGCTTGCGCACGGCCGTCGACGTCGCCGTGCAGCGCCCGCACTACGCGCCCACGGTCGTCTTCCGCACCGACAGTGTCGACGCGAAATCAGCGAGCTCTCCCGCGACGCTGCGCGGCGTCGTGCGCGATTCGCGCGGGAGTGGGCTCGAGGGCGCCATCGTGGCCGCGATCGATCGCACGAAGACGAGCGTGTTCGCGTTCTCCGATTCGCTCGGCGGCTTCGCCTTCGACTCGATTGCCGAGGGCGACGTTCTGGTGCTCGCATGGAAGCTCGGAGAAGGACGCGCGCGAGCCGAAGTGCGCTTCGAACCGCCGACCGCACCGCTCGAACTAGCCTTGTCGCGCGATCACCTTCACACGGCCACGCTGACCGATTCGGAAGGCCACCCGCTTGCAAACTGGCGGCTCCACATCTTGGAGCACGCACCGCACCGTTCGCTCGAAACCTCGTGTGTGACCGACGCTCTCGGCCGCTTCGAATTCTGGAGCGAGGCGACGACGCGGCTGCGCATCTCGGCCGCTCCGAACCGGAGCGGCGCGCTGCCGGCGGTCCTTCTCGACGGCTGGATGTCCGGCGACAGCTTGGTGCTCCGCACGTCCTTCGACTCGCGCGACGGATACGGCGAGGCGCGGATTCGCGCCGTGCGAGCTGCGCCCGGAGAGAAAGCCCCAGTCGAGCCTGGGGACGAGCGCACGCGCGAGCCCGCCACCCACGGATGGCTCTGGCGCCTCGACACGGGCCGCGGGGTCGAGCTCACCGCGCATTCCCCGATCCCCGAGCGCGTGCAATTCGACGCGCGCGACCTGCAGCCCGGCCTGTACGAGTTCGAGTTGCGCCGCGCCGCTTGCGCGCCCGTTCGATCGGGTCCGTTCCGCGTCACGCCGGGCGAAATCTTCGACGGCGGTGCGCTCGCCTTCGCGCCGCCCTCGCGCGTGCTCATCGAATCCAGGACGACGCCGAAGGGCGGCGCAAATTACGGCGTGCTCCTCGCGCGCCGCGGCGAGTTCGAGATCGCGACGCCGCATTTCCGGCTCACGCGCGACGCGGAATGGCTGGTCGAAGCCGGCGAGTTCCGCTTTGCGAGCGAAGACCTCGTCGAGACCTTCGCGAGCTTCTCGCTGCCGCGCGACGCGGCGCTCCGCGTGCGACCCGACGGCGTCGCGGAGCGGCTCGGACCGTGAGGCGCGCGGCTCACGCGGCTGAGAAGTGCGATTTTGCGCCGCACGGAACCGCGCGAGCGGTGTGAAGGCCGGCATGGAAGCCCATCGAAACGCAAGCGAAGCCGCGCGCGGTGTTCCCGAACTGTTCGTTCGCCACACCGAAGCGCTGCGAGCGCTCGCCCAGGCGCTGCTTCGCGACCGCGACCAGGCCGACGACGTCGTGCAGGACACGTGGCTCGCCTGGCTCCAGTCGCCGCCGCGCGAGCGCGGCCAGCCGACGCCGTGGCTCAGGCGCGTGCTGCGCAACCGAGTCATCAACTCGCGGCGGTCCCGCGCGCGGCGCGAGACGCACGAACGCGCGGCGGCGCGGCCCGAACAAGTCGACGAACACCTCTCGCGCGAGCGCGACGACGCGTTGCGCGCGGTCGTGAACGCCGTGCTCGCGCTCGACGAACCCGCGAAGGAAGTCGTTTGGCAGCGCTACTTCGAGAACCGTTCGGTGGAGGAGATCGCCGGGCGGCTGCGGCTTTCGGTGCGCGCCGTGTACGACCGGCTCACGCACGCGCACGAGACGTTGCGCGCGCGTCTCGCGGGCGAGTTCGGAAGCGACGAGCGCCGCTCTCGCGCGTTGCTCTTGCTCGCGGGGCGCGGCGGTGAAGGAGTGGCGGCGGCGGTCGGGGCGACGGCGATGTTCGGCGCCTGGCTGTCGACGCCGGGAGTGCTGCTCGCCGCGTCGGCGTCGCTGGTGGCGCTCGTGGCGTGGCTCGCCTGGCGGCCGGCGCCGGAAGAGCTCGCGCTCGGCGATGTCCGCGCGTCGCGCTCGGTGGAGCGCTCGCAGCGGGTCGAACCCGCCGGAGAGTTCGAGAGCGCGCGCAACGATGCGGAGATCGAACGCACGGCGGTGAAGCCCGTGGGCTTGCCCGACGAACCGGCGCCGCGCTGGGAATCGCCCGCGCACGAGTACGAGCTCGAGATCGCCGTCGTCGACGAGAACGATCTGCCGGTGAGCTCGCGCGCCGTCTACGCCGCGCCTGCTGGGCACACTCTGAACAGAATCGGCGAGACGGACGAGACCGGCGTTCTCGTCGCCCGCTTCCGCGCGTTTACGTCTTCGCTCGAGCTCGACATCGCGTCGTCGCCGAAGGGGATGCGTCGACGCGTTGCGCTGGCGAGCGGTCGCTCGGCGCTGGCGCTCCTCGGCGGGCCTTTCGGCTTCACTTTCGAGGTAAACGGTTCGAAGCTGAAAGTCGCCCGCGTCTCGGGGACGTCCGCTTCACGAGTCAGTGCGACGGGGGAGCTGACACTCAGCCCGAAGTGGCACGACGAGGTACTGGCCATCGTCGACGCCACGGGTTGGATCACCTTCGTCGAGCCCTGGCTTGCGGCGGACTCGGTGTTCGACGCTAGCGTCGAGCCAGTCGAATCCGTCGCTGCGATCGACGCGGGGCTCGCAAGCGGCTTCGTCGCCAACTCGTTCGTCGGGACTTCGAAGTTGCTCGAGGTCGTCGGCGTGGATGAACCGCACGCCGAGGTCTCGGGCCAACCCGTCGACCCGCGCGCTGCCGCAGACGCACCTCCGGCGGAGCTCACCGGCCGCGTTCTCGATGCGAACGGCGAGCCCGTGCCGCGCGGCAACGTCTTCCTGCGTCGCGCCGGCGAGTGGATGTGGCGCGGCCTCCAAACCGACGAAGCGGGCGAGTACACCGTGGGCGAGCTGAAGCCGGGCGACTACGAGTTGCGCTCGAGCGGCGTCCCGTTGGGGCGCGCCTCGGCGAGCTTCGCGCTGGCGGCGGGGCAGCGCCACGCTTGGACCGCGCGGCTCGACGCAGGGCTCGTGTTCGCGGGCCGCCTGCTCGACCGCGAAGGCGTTCCGCTCGCGAACTGGGTCGTGGAGCTCGACGCCGGCCCTTCGCGCGCGCACTTCGACTTCGCGGCAACCGACGCCGACGGACGCTTCGCGATCTCGAACGTGCCCGAGGGTTTCCTCCGCGTGCTGGCGCGTCCGACGTGGGCCGCGGGCAAGCCGGCCGTGCTCGTGCACGAACGCATCGCCGCGTCGGCGCACGAGGTCGAGCTGCGCGCACCGATCCTCGCGAGCGACCTCGGCGCCACCGTTCGGCTCGACGCGACGCTCCACGACCTGCGCGGCGTGCGGGAAGCGGAGCTTCGCGTTCTGCGCACCGACAGCGGCCAGGTTGCGCAGGCCGCGATCACCGGCATGGAGCTCGACGAACACAGCACGCCCGGCGGACGCATGACGTGGTTCTTCGCGCTGGAGCAACTGCTTCCCGGCGACTACGTGCTCGACCTGCACGTTCCCGCGCGGCCGCCGCAGCGCATCGGCTCACTGATCGTCGAATCCGGCGACTCGCACGAGCTGCGCGAGCCCATCGTCCAACCGAGCGCGCACCTTGTCCTCGACGCGCGGCCGAGCAACGTCGGCGGGCCGAACCGCGTTCGCCTAATGCTGCGCGGCGAGCACTTCGAGCTCGTCTCGAACGCCTTCGACCTCGCACACGGCGCACGGATCGACGTCGTTCCCGGCGAACACGAACTCGTCAGCGACCAGGGCCTGCGGCGCCTCGCGGGCTTCGAGCTCACTCCGGGCGCGAGCGTCCAACTGAAGGCCGACGGCGCGCTCGAACCCGCGCAGCCGCAGCGCTGAGCTGCGCCCCGCTCTGCGGCGCTACTTCGGCGGCAGCACGAGGAAGAAGCGGCCGATCGCGGCTTCGAAGACGCTGTGGTCGTCGCGTTCGAAGGTGTAGCTGCCTTCCATCGTTCCCCACGCGGTGCGCAGCGGGCAGGTGCTCGTGTACTCGAACTTCTGGCCCGGGGCGAGGCGCGGGGTCTTGCCGATGACGCCGGGGCCGCGCACGTCCTCGCGGTGGTTGTCCGCGTCGAGGATGATCCAGTGGCGCGCGAGCAGGCGCGCGGGCGCCGAGCCCTCGTTCGTGATCACGATGCGGTAGGCGTAGAACCAGCGGCCGTTGTCGGGATCCGATTGCTCCTCGATCCATTGCGCCTGCGCTTGCACGCGGATGCCGTCGGTGAGGGTGTTGGATCCCGCTTGTCGGGCCGCCGTCGTCTTGGAGGTGCTCATGGTGCTCTCGGGAAGCGGCCACGGTACCGAACACGGCGCTCGATTCCGCCGCCGAGCGCCGAGGGTTTCGCCGTCGTCGCGATTTGGGCGGCGATTCGAGCGGGGCGGAAGGGCTCGCTAGCCGTCGGAGGCCGGGTTTTCGCGCGCCAGCTTCGCGAGCTCGTCGACGCGGCGCGCGATTTCGTCGCGCACGGCCGCGAACTCCGCGGGCGCGAGGTGTTTGGGATCGGGGATGCCCCAGTCGAGGCGCGCCTTGGCGCGCACGTTCGGGCACTCGTCGCCGCAACCCATGGTGATCGCGTAGTCCCACTCGATCTGCGGGACCTCGCCGAGCGGCTTCGAGGTGTGCTGCGCGAGGTCGTAGCCGAGCTCGCGGAGCGACTCGATGGCCTTTGGGTTCACGACGCCCGAGGGGCGCGAGCCCGAACTGTGCGCGTCGAGCCGTTCGGGATGGCGCAGCTTCGCGAGCGCTTCGGCCATCTGGCTGCGGCACGAGTTCTCGACGCACACGAAGAGCACGCGGAGGCGGCGGTCGGGAGTGGGGGGCATGGCGAGGGCGGCGGTTGCTTCCGTGGGCTTCGAGCGCTTATCGTAGTTCTACGATGAAGACGCCCGCGAGTCGATGCTGTCCTCCGCCCGCGCCTGCGAAGCGCGGGCGCGCGCTCCGCGGTCCACAGGCGGACCGCGAGCTCGCGACGCTCGCCAAGGCGCTCGGGCATCCGGCGCGCGTCGCGATCGTCCGACTCTTGATCGAGCGCAACACCTGCGTCTGCGGAGAGCTCGTCGACGAACTCCCGCTCGCGCAATCGACGGTCTCGCAGCACCTCGCCGCGCTCAAGCGCGCCGGGCTCATCCGCGGCGAGATCGACGGGCCGCGTTCGTGCTACTGCCTCGAACCGAGCGCGCTCGCGCGGCTCGAGCGCCTCGTCGCCGCGCTCGGTGGTTCGCGATGAAGAGCCTCACGGGCCGCCTCTCGTTCC
This sequence comes from uncultured Planctomycetia bacterium, assembly GCA_937952135.1. Classification (GTDB taxonomy): domain Bacteria; phylum Planctomycetota; class UBA1135; order UBA1135; genus WYBT01. Next base: position 55,518 of record CALFYL010000004.1, on the reverse strand, counting down.
TCGATCGCTACCTCACGGCCTGGATTTTCCTCGCCATGGCCGTCGGCGTGCTGCTCGGCAACTTCGCGCCGGGTTTCTCGCGTTCGATCGAGGCGCTGAGCGTCGGATCGACCTCGATCCCGATCGCCATCGGCCTGATCGCGATGATGTACCCGCCGCTCGCGAAGGTGCGCTACGAAGAGCTCGGCGGCGTGCTGCGCAACCGCAAGATCCTGCTGCTCTCGCTCTTGCAGAACTGGGTCGTCGGCCCGCTGCTGATGTTCGCGCTCGCGGTGCTGTTCCTGCGCGACTACCCCGAGTACATGCTCGGGTTGATCCTGATCGGCCTGGCGCGCTGCATCGCCATGGTGATCGTTTGGAACGACCTCGCAGGCGGCGACCGCGAGTACTGCGCGGGCCTCGTCGCCTTCAACTCGATCTTCCAGATCCTGTTCTTTCCGGCCTACGCGTACTTCTTCGCGACGCTCGCGCCGCGCTGGCTGGGCTTCGAGGGGCAGGTCGTCGAGATCTCGATGGCGCAGATCGCGCAGAGCGTCGGGCTGTACCTCGGCGTGCCCTTCGCCGCCGGCTACCTCACGCGCCGGACGCTGGTGCGAGCGCGCGGCCGCGAGTGGTACGAGAGCCGCTTCGCGCCGCGCATCGGGCCGATCACGCTGGTGGCGCTGCTCTTCACGATCGTCGTCATGTTCTCGTTGAAGGGCCGCGCGATCGTCGAGCTGCCCTTCGACGTGCTGCGCATCGCCGCGCCGCTGCTCGTCTACTTCGTGCTGATGTTCGCGATCTCGTTCGCGCTGAGCGTGCGCGTGGGCGCGGGCTACGCGCGTTCCGCGACGCTGTCGTTCACGGCGGCCTCCAACAACTTCGAGCTCGCCATCGCCGTCGCCATCGGGGCCTTCGGCATCGAGAGCGGCGCGGCCTTCGCCGCCGTGATCGGCCCGCTGGTCGAGGTGCCGGTGCTCATCGCGCTCGTCCGCGCGGCGTTGTGGGCCCGCGGACGCTGGTTCGGCGGCCTCGCGCGCGCCGAAGCCCCGTGCCGGATTCGGTAGCGAGCCGCCGCAAGCCGCCGGCGGGCTCAAGCGGCGCCCGCGCACGCCCGATGAGCACCCCATGAAGGCGTCGAGGTTCGCCTGGGTTCTGCTCTCGCTCGCGCCGGCGGTTTTCGCGGCCTGGCGCGGCGTTTCGAGCGTTTCCGAGACGTCGGCAGCCCAAACGGCTCGAGAAGCGCCGTACCTCTCGCTCGCCGAGATCGCGAAGGACGCGCAACTGCACCTCGGAAGCACGCTGCGCGTCCGCTTCCAGGTCGAGTCCGAGCCCACGAGCTGGAACCCGTACTTCACGAGCTTCGGCAGCGAAGACTGGCGCGGCCTGAAGGTCTGGGCCGACGAGCAGTTCCTGTGGGAGCGCGACGCCTGGGAGAACCCGGTTGCGAACGTGTTCGCGCGCCGCGGAAGCGTGGCCGACGAAGTGCTCGCCGGCGCTCCGAAGTTCGCGCGCTACGAGGCGACCGCGCACGTGCGCCAATTGTTCCTCGGACGGCCGTGGATCGAGCTCGAGCAGGTGCAGCGCGTCAAGGGCTCGATCGGCGAAGGCTCCGTGCTCCACGCGACGCGCGCGCTCGAGCACATGGAGAAGGAGCAGTGGCGCAACGCGCTCGACAACTTCGACCGCGCTCTCGTCGGCGAGATGCCCGACGTCGCGCGCAACGAGCTGCGCCGACTGCGCGACAGCGCGGCCGAGTCGCTCGGCCAGCGCTGAATCACTCGACGTCGTGGCCGCGGGCCGCGACGCGTTCGATGCGCACGACGCGCTCGCCTTCGAGCAACACGACGCTGCTCGCGAGGTTGATCATCGGACAGACGTGGCGCGGCTCGAGCTCGAGCAGCGTCCCGACGGGGGGCGCTCGACCGTCGAGTGCGACGAGCGGCGTGTGTTCTTCGCTCGGTCGCTGCGCGGCGAGTTGCGGCCAGCCGCGGACGCGCACGCACGGATCTCCGGCGGCGGCGTCGAGCGACTTCGAACCCGCGTCGAGCGTCACGCGGCCCGCGGAAACGGCGCTGATCGCGCGCGCGAGCACCGTGGCGGCGCATTCGAAGCCCGCGATGCCGAGCGCCGCGCTGTTCGTGTCCCAGTACACGACGATGCCGGGGCTGATGCGGTGCTCGAGGGCGCGAAAGGGCTCGAAGGCGAGCGCTTGCTCGAAGGTCGGCGTGCCGCTCGTGACGAGTTCGAAGCGCTCGAGCGAACGTGTGCGCACGATCTCGACGAGGCGCGCGAACAGCGGCTCGCACGCGCGCGCACGGTCCTCGGCGCGCGCGTCGCGGATGTGGCCCTCGTAGGCGTGCAGACCGGCGAAAGCGCCGCCCGCCGCGCGCAGCGTCGCGTCGAGCCGCGCGTCGTCGTCGAGCGGAATGCCGCTGCGTCCGAAGCGCGGATCGAGGTCGACGAACAGCCCGAGTTCCGGCGCGAGCGCTCGCACGAGCTGCGCGTGCTCGGGATCCTCGGTGAGCACCGACAAGCGGTGGCGCGGCGCATGTCTCGCGAGCTCGGCCACGCGCTCGAGGTTGCGTCCGCGGTGCGTCATCGCGACGCACAGGTCGATCGCGCGGCCCGCGTCGTCGGCGCTGCTGAGCATCACCGCCGCTTCGCGCGTCGTCGCGCACTTGAAGCGCGTGAGACCCGCTTCGAGCAACAGCTTCAGCACGCTCGGCGTCTTCGCGGTCTTCACATGGGGCCGCCAGCGCTCGAACCCGCCGTGCTCCGAGAGTCGCGCGCGCAACGTGTCCAGATTGGCGCGCACGCGGTCGAGCCGCACGAGCAGCGCCGGCGTCTGGAGCGAATCGATCGAGAGTTCCGGCGTCACTTGCGCAGCCGCTCCTTCAAATCGAAGGCGTCGCAGGGCTTGCCCGTCGCCTCGCGCACGACGGCCGCAGGCAACCGCGTGCTCGCAATCCCGAACGCCCGGCAACCCCACGGGTGCTGCGCTTCGTAGGTGATCCAGTAGTGCCGGCATTCCCGACACGGCGGGTCGGGCGGCTCGCGTCGATCGTTGGCGCGCGGATCCATGCGGACCGCTAGCATGGCGTTCACCATGGCAACTCGCACGTGCTTCGCTCTCCTCGCGCCTCTCGCGTGCCTGTGCGTCGCCGCGGCGACCCTCGAGGGCCAAGAGCCCGCCGGCGCCGCGCGCGCAGCCGCTGCGCGCTGGCTCGATGCGCTCGATGCGAAGCAGCGCGCCGCGTGCCTCCACCCGCTCGACAGCGAGGAGCGGCTCGACTGGCACTACACCCCGCGCAAGCGACCCGGGGTTCGCATCGGCGGATTGAGCGAGTTGCAGCGCGAGCGATTGCACGAGTTGCTCGGCTCGGTGTTCGACGACGCGGCGCTCCACAAGCTCGAGCAGATTCGCGAGCTCGAGCGCGTGCTGTTCGAGCTCGAGTCGCGCCCCGGCGCCTCGGCGACCTGGCGCGACGCGGACGACTACCACGTGGCGGTGTTCGGCGACCCGCGCGAGCAGGAGCGCTGGTCGTGGCGCTTCGAAGGCCACCACATCTCGCTCACCGTCGCCGGGATCGGTGAATCGGTCGTGGGCGTGACGCCGCAGTTCCTGGGCGCGAACCCCGCGCGCGGGGCGGCGGGGTCGGGCGCGGGGGTGCGCGTGCTCGAACGCGAGGAAGACCTTGCGCGCGAGCTGCTCGGAAGCCTCGACGACGCGCAGCGCGCGAAGGCGGTCGTCGCGGCCGAGTTGAGCGGGGACATCCACTCCAAGCCCGGTCAGAGCGTGGTCGCGGCGGGCAAGCTGGGCCTGGGTGCGGGGGAGATGAACGCGGACCAGCGCGCGCTCGTGCGCGGGCTCGTCGAGCTCTTCGCGGGCCGCTTGCGCCTGCCGTTCGGCGACCCGCGCCGCGCCGGGTTGCTCGACGGCCTCGAGGCGGCACGCTTTGTGTGGATCGGCTCGGATGAACCCGGTGAGCGCTGCTACTGGCGGCTGCACGTCGCGAGCTCGGTGTTCGAGTTCGACAACAGCCAGCCCGGCGCCAACCACGTGCACACCTTGTGGCGCGATGCGGAGTCGGACTTCGGCGGCGCGCGCTTGGAAGAGAGCCCCGTCGAAGTGCGTTGACGCACCTCGGTTGTGCGCGCTCCGCACAACTCGATTGCCGCGGCGGCGGGCGAGCGTGTAGCGTCTGACGAAAGCCCGCGCCCACCATGCTCGTCGAGTTGATCATCCGCGACCTCGCCATCATCGAGCACTCCGTCCTGACCTTCGGCCCGGGGTTGAACGTGATCAGCGGCGAAACCGGCGCGGGCAAGAGTCTGCTCGTCGGCGCGCTCGAGCTGCTGCTCGGCACGCGCCCGAAACCGGGCCGCGTGCGCTCCGGCGCCGACAAGGCCGTCGTCGAGGGCCGCTTCGTGATTCCGGCCGGGCGCGAGGGAGCGTCGCTCGCGCGCTGGGCGCGTCGCCACATGCCGCAACTCGTCGCCGAGTGGGCCCGCGGCGGCGACGAAGACCACGAGCTGATCCTCGGGCGCAGCGTCTTCGCCGACGGCAAGACGCGCGCCTATGTGAACAACCGCGCGGTGACGCGCGAGGCGCTCGCGGACCTCGCGCCGCGGCTGTTCGAGATCCACGGCCAGAACGACCACCAGAAGCTGCACGACGCGAGCGAGCAGATGCGGCTCGTCGACAGCTTCGGCAAGTTGGACGAACCCGTGGCCGCCTATCGGCGCGCGCGCGAGACTTGGCGCGAGCTCGCGGAGAAGGCGCTGCGGTTGCGCGCGGAGGCGGCGACGCGGCGCGACCAGCTCGATCTGGCGCGCTTTCAGTGCGCGGAACTCGCGGCGGCGGCGCCGCGCGCGGACGAACGCGCGGAGCTCGAGCCCGAGCGCGACCTGCTGCGGCACGCGGCGAGCCTCAAGGAGGGTCTCGCGCGGGTCGTGGGGGAGCTTTGCGAGGCCGAGGAAGCGGTGCTCGATCGGCTGCGCGGCGCGGCGCGTTTCGTCGAGGGCTGGAAGGCGCAGGTCGCGGCGCTCGGGCCGGCGGCGGAGTCGCTCGACGCGGCGCTCGTGCACCTCGAGGACGGCGCGCGCGCGCTGCAGTCGCTGACCGAGCGCTTGGAGGTCGACCCGGCGCGCTTGGAGGAGATCGAAGGCCGGCTCGCGGAGCTCGAGCGGCTCGAGCGCAAGTACAAGACGGACGGCGCGGGACTGGTGGCGAAGCTCGCCGAGTTGCGCGCGCAGGTCAAACGCCTCGACGACGACGAGCACAGTTCGGAAGGGCTCGGCGCGGAGTTGGAGGCGGCGCGCGCGGCGCTGCTGGCGAAGGCCGGCGAGTTGAGGCGGGCGCGCAAGGCCGTGCGGCCGAAGCTCGTGAAGGCCGTCGAGAAGGCGTTCGCGGACCTCGGGCTGCCGAAGGCGAGCTTCGACGTGCGCCTCGCGCAGCGCGGCGACGAAGACGGCGTGACGGCGGGCGATCCGTCGGATCCCGCGGTGATCGAGGCCGACCAGGCGCGCTTCGGCGAGCGCGGCATCGACCGCATCGAGTTCGTGCTCTCGGCGAATCCCGGCGAGCCGCTCTCCAAGCTGAGCCAAGTCGCGTCGGGCGGCGAGACGGCGCGCATCATGCTCGCGCTGCGCAGCGCGCTCGCGGCTTCGGGCGAGCGCCGCACGCTGCTGTTCGACGAGATCGATTCGGGCGTCGGCGGCCGGCTCGGTCCTGCGGTCGGCGCGCACCTCGAGCACCTCGGAGTGCACCATCAGGTGCTCTGCGTGACGCACTTGCCGGCCATCGCCGCGATGGCGCAGCGCCACCTCAAGGCTTCGAAGTTCGTCGAAGGCGGCCGCACGCGCACCGCGGTCGAGGAGCTGCGCGACGACGCGCGCGTGCAGGAGATCGCCGACATGATCGCGGGCGGCGCCGACCAGGAGACGGCGCGCGCGGAGGCGCGGCGTTTGTTGAAGCTCGCGCAACGCGGCCATGGCTGAGCCGCGGCCGGCCGACGCCGAGGGCCCCGCCGAAAACTCCGCCGAGAACTCCGTCGAAAACCCTTTCGCGCCGCCGCGGGCGCCGATCGTTCGCGAGAAGCGCGGCCGACTGCCGCTCGCGCCGCGCATGGTTCGACTCGCGGCGGTCGTGGTCGACGGCCTCACGTGGATACCGCTGGGATTGTTCTACGTGTGGGCCGACGAGGCGCAGCAGCACAGCTCCGCTCGGATCGCTTGGAACGTCGCGGCCGCGGTTTGCGCGGTCGCGCTGCTCGCCTGGAACGCGCTGTGGCTCCACCGCTTCGGGCAGTCGATCGGCAAACGCGTGCTCCGCATCGCCATCGTTCGCAGCGACGGCTCGCGTGCGAGTCTCGGCCGCATCGCGGCGCTGAGGATCGCGCCGCCTTTCGCCCTCAGGTGGATCGCGGAGCACGACGCGCAGGACGACTTGGCGTGGTTCGCGGTTCTCGCGCTGGTGGCCTGGGCCCTGTGGCTGGCCGACGTGCTCTTCATCCTCGGACCGCGCAGCCGCTGCCTGCACGACTGGCTCGCGGGCACGATCGTCGTCGAGACGCGCGAGCTTCCCCGGCGCAGGCGCCCGCGGTAATTTCGGGCGGCCTCGCTCCGCGCCGCACATCCGCGGCGGCGCGCGAGGGGAGCGAAGCACCTTGCGGACCCGTGTCGACACATTGCGCGCCGTGGAGACGCCCGAGGGCGTCGATCTCGCGCTCCGCGTCGCCGGTCCGTACGAGCGCGTGCTCGCTTACGCGCTCGATTTCGTGCTGCGCTTCGTCGCGATGAGCACCCTCGGCGCGGCGCTCGGCTGGCTCGCGGGAGTCGGCTACGCGGTGCAGGCGATCGCGTGGTTCGCGCTCGAATGGCTCTACCCCGTCGCGTTCGAGGTCTACGCCGGCGGGGCGACTCCGGGCAAGCGCGTGCTCGGACTCGGTGTGGTGCTCATCGACGGCCGGCCCGTCGGACTCTCGCAATCGCTACTGCGCAACCTCATGCGCGCGGTGGACTTCGCACCGGTGTTCTACGTCGCGGGCCTCCTCTCGATGGTCGCGAGCCGCGACTTCCAGCGCCTCGGCGACCGCATCGCGGGCACGCTGGTGGTTCACGTACGCGAGCCGCAGCGCGGGCGCGAGCTCGCGAAGGCGGCGCCGATCGCGCCGGCGGTCTCGCTCGAACTCGCGGAGCAGGCGGCGCTCGTGGAGTTCTCGCAGCGCATCGCGACGTGGGGGCCGGCGCGCGCGGCGGAGATCGCGGACAACCTCGAGCCGTTGACCGGCGAGCGAGGTGCGCCAGGCGTTGCGCGCGCGCTCGGCATGGCGAGCTGGGTGAGCGGCGAGCGGTGAAGCGCGCCCCGTTCATCGAGGCGCGCTCGGCGCGCTGGGCGCGGCTCGAACAGCTCGTCGGGCGCCTGGATCGCGCGCGCGGCCGGCGGCGCGGCGCCGTGACGGGCGCGGAGGAGCTGGCGTCGCTCTACCGACGCACCTGCCAGGACCTCGCGCTCGCCAGGCGCCGCATGTACGGCCGTGCTCTGATCGAGCGCCTCAACGCGCTTGCGCTCGCGGCGCGCAACCACGTCTACCGCGACAACACGCGCGTGCTCTCGCGCACGGCGCGCTTTTTCGGGCGCGACTTTCCGCGCTACGTGCGCGCCGAGTGGCGCTTCTTCTGGATCAGCGCGATCGTGTACCTCGTTCCGCTGGTGACGATGATGCTCCTCGCGCGCGAACGCCCGGACCTGTTGTTCGCGGCCGTCGATCCCGAGCTCGTGCAGCAGTTCGAGGAGATGTACGACCCCGCCGAACGCGTGACCCTCGGCCGCACCGCGGACGAAGCCGTCGCGATGTTCGGCTTCTACGTGCAGAACAACGTCGGCGGCGACATCCGCGCCTTCGCGGGCGGCGCGCTGTGGGGCGTCGGCACGCTGCTGTTCCTGCTGTTCAACGGCGTCGTGCACGGCGCGGTGTTCGGGCACGTGTCGACGATCGGGTTCGGCGACATGTTGTGGCCCTTCGTGTCGAGCCACGTGACGATCGAGATGAGCGCCTTCTTCATCGCCTCCGCCGCCGGCCTGCGCGTCGGCGCCGCGCTCGTCGCGCCCGGCCGCCGCACTCGGGCGCGAGCGCTTCGCGACGACTCCGCGCGCACGCTCGGCATGTTCGCGGGCGCCGTCGCGATGACGGTCGCCGCGGCCTTCGTCGAGGGCTTCTGGTCGGCGTCCGCGGCGCCTGCCGCGCTCAAGTACGCCGTGGGAGCGCTGCTCGCGGCCGCGACGGTGCTCTACTTCACGCTCGCCGGCCGCGGCGCGCCGGAACAAGCGGATGAAGCTCGAGCGCCTCGAAGTTGAGCTGCGGCCGCGCTCGGCGTGGGAGGGCGTCGACCTCGGGCTCGCGCTGCTCCAGCGTTGGCGCGCGCCCGTGTTCGCGGCGTGGTGCGCCACGTTCGTGCCGCTCGCGGCGGCGATCCTGTTCGCGCCCTGGGGCCACCCGCTCATCGGGGTCGCGGTGCTGTGGTGGCTCAAGCCGATGTTCGAGCGCACGGTCGTGTTCGTGCTCTCGCGCGCGATGTTCGGCGCGGCGCCGCGTGCGTTCGAGGTGCTGGGCGAGCTGCGCACGATCTGGTGGCGCGGCCTCGCGCGGACGCTGACGTGGCGGCGGCTCACGACGACGCGAGCGCTGCTGCAACCCGTCGAGATGCTCGAAGGCGTGAGCGGCGCGGAACGGCGGCGGCGCGAGAACGCGGTCGGCGTCGAGGCCTTCGGTGTGATCAGCCTCGTGTCGCTGCTCGGCTGGTGCTTCGAGCGCGCGATCGAAGCGGCGTTGCTCGCCTTGCTCGTGTTCGCGACGCCGTCCGAGTGGCTTCCGTCGTCCGAGGGCCTGTTCGAGAAGGGCCCGTCGTCCGCCGATCCCGGCTGGCTCGCGACGGCGTTCCTCGTCGCGCACCTCACGGCCTACAGCGTCGGCGCAACGCTGCACGCCGCCGCCGGATTCGGCCTGTACTTGCAGCGCCGGACGCAGTCGGAGGGCTGGGACATCGAGGTCGCGTTTCGCCGGCTCGGAGCGCGCGTCGGAGCCGAGCGCGGGGCGGCGCTGCGCAAGGTCGTCGCGCTGCTCCTGAGTTTCGTCTTGCTCGCGGGGGGCTCGCGCGCGGCCGCTCCGTCGCAAAGCGCGTCGCCGGACTCGAGCGGCACGCAGGCGCCCGCTGCCGAAAACGTCGCGCCATCGCCGGCGACGGACGCCGCGGACGCGATCGAGCGCGTCCTCGCGCGCGACGAGTTCGACACCAAGACGCGCGACACGGAGCTGAGCTTCGACTTCGACCTGGACTGGCTCTTCGGCCGCGGGATCGACGGCCCCAAGTCGTCGCTGCTGAGCACGGCGGCCGTCGTGCTCGCGTGGCTGCTCGCAAGCTCGGTCGCGCTCGGGCTCGTGTACTTCGTCGCGCGCAGCTTCGCGCAGCGCGAGCGCGAGCGCGAGAACGCTCGCCCCGCGCCGCCGACGCACGTGTTCGGCCTCGATGTGCGCCCGGAATCGCTTCCCAGCGACGTGCCCAGCGAAGCTCTGGCGCTCTGGCGGCGCGGACAAGCTCGCGCGGCGCTCGGCTTGCTCTACCGCGCCGCGATCGCGCGCCTGATCCGCGACGACGGGCTCGAGCTGGAGCTCAGCGACACCGAGAACGACTGCCTGCGCCGCGCGCACGGCGCCGCGCCCGCCTCGCGCGCCGCGTACTTCACGCGCATCACGCAGGCCTGGCTGGTGTGCGCCTACGCGCGCTCGCTGCCCGCGGACTCGGCCGTCGAGGCGCTGTGCGGCGATTGGCGCACGCACTTCGCAGCGGAGGCGCGCCGATGAAGCGAAACACGGCCGCAGTGTGGACCGTGGTGGCGGTCGGCGTTCCGCTCCTCGCGTTGCTCGTGTTCCTCGGGTTGCACGTCGAGCTCGAGCCGCGCGAGCGCGAGGTCGGGCTTCGCGGCGAAGCGGCGCGCAACCGTCTGCTCGCACTCGAGCGGATGCTCGGCGAGCTCGGGGTCGCGTGCGAAGCGCGTGCGAACCTCGTCGAGATCCCGACGCAGCCGGGCGCGATGTTCTGGCGCGCGAGCGGGCGCTTCGCGGCGCCCGTGCTGCTCGAGCGGCTCGATCGATGGGTGCAGCGCGGAAGCCACTTGATCGTGCTCTTGCCGGGCGACGGCCGCGAGTACGCGCAGATCTACGACGACGTTGAAGCGGGGCGCTTCCGGGCGCCGATCGCGTCGAGTCTCGGACTCGAGTGCAGGGTCGCGCCGGAGGTCGACGAGGAGGGCGAGGACGAGTTCCACGTGAACGTCGACGCCGGGGAGGTCGAGCCCGCCGCTCCGAACCCGCTCGAGGAGTGGGTCGACGAGGTGCTCGACGACGAGCGCGGCGCCGACCGCGAAGTGCGCGTCGAGCTCGACCTCGACCTCGGTTTCGGCGCGCGACGCGTGCGCATGGAGGGCGCATTCGTGCTCGCGGACACCGCGCGGCTCGCGGACGCCGCGTTGCCCGACGCCGACGAAGCGCACGTGGCGAGCTTTGCGCACGGCGAGGGCCGCGTGAGCGTCGTCGCGAGCGATGTGTGGGCGCGCAACCTGGAGCTGGGCGAGCTCGACCACGCGCGCTTCGCGTGGGACCTCGCGCGGCTCCACGAAGAGCCCGAGCGCGTTTGGATCGTTCGTGGCGAGCACCCGGCCGGGTTGCTCACGACGCTCGTGCGCTACGCGTGGGCGGTGCTCGTGAGCGCGGGGGTCGCGGTCGCGCTCGGCATCTGGCGCAGCGCCGCGCGCTTCGGTCCGCCGATCCCCGACTCGCTCGAACCGTCGGGCGCCGGTCGGCTCGCGGGCCGGCGCGACTTCTCGGAGCACATCGCCGCCAGCGCGGAGCACCTCGTGCGCATCGGCGCGCGCCGCGAACTCCTGGCGGCGCCGCGCAAACGCTTGGCGAAGCGGCTGCAGCGTCTGCGGCCCGAATGGAACGAGCTCGAAGCCAGCGAGCGCCTCGCGCGTCTCGCGGAGTCGAGCGGACTCGAACCCGAGCGGATTCGCGCCGCGCTGGACGACGACCCGCGCGGCGCCGCGGCCTTCGTGCGCGCCGTCCGCGACCTGGAACACCTGAGGAAGCATCTATGAGCGAAACTGCGCTGGAAAACGTCGATCTTGAACGCGTGGCGCGCGCGCACGAGCGTGTGAACGCGATCCGAGCCGAAATCGCGAAGGTCGTGGTGGGGCAGAAGGACGAGGTCGAGCAGGTCCTGCTCGGCTTCCTCGCGGCGGGGCACGTGCTCATCGAGGGCGCGCCCGGCCTCGGCAAGACCCTGCTCGTGCTGTCGCTCGCGCGCACCTTCGGCGGCAAGTTCGCGCGCGTGCAGTTCACGCCGGACCTGATGCCGAGCGACGTGACGGGCCACGTCGTGTTCGACAGCCAGTCGAGCGGCTTCGTGCTGCGGCGCGGCCCGGCCTTCACGAACTTGCTGCTCGCCGACGAGATCAACCGCGCGTCCGCGAAGACGCAAGCGGCGCTGCTCGAGGTGATGCAGGAGGGCCAGATCACGATCGAAGGCGAGGCCAATCCGCTCGCGCCGCCGTTCATGACGCTCGCGACGCAGAATCCGATCGAGCAGGAGGGCACGTACCCGTTGCCCGAAGCGCAGCTCGACCGCTTCCTGCTGAAGATCCTCGTCCAGTACCCGAGCTTCGAGGAGGAGTGCGACATCGTCGGGCGCACGACCTCGGGGCGGCCGGGCGACGCGCTCGACGTATCGGCGGTGCAGCAGGTCGCTTCGATCGAGGAAGTGCTCGAGTTGCAGCGAACGGCGGCCAGCTTGCTCGTGGTCGAGCGCGTGCGCGAGTACGCCGTGCGAGTGGTGCGCGAGACGCGCGCGTGGAACGGCGTGGCGCTCGGCGCGGGGCCGCGGGGCTCGATCGCGCTGGTGCGCGTCGCGCGCGCGAAGGCGCTGCTCGACGGCCGCGCGTTCGTCACGCCCGACGACATCAAGAGCGTGGCGCCCGCGGTGCTGCGCCACCGCCTCGCGCTCGCGCCGGAGCTCGAGCTCGAAGGCGTGGGACCCGACGCCGTGCTCGCGGCGGTGCTCAAAAAGGTCGAGGCGCCGCGCGAATGAGGCCGACGGGGCCGTTGGTCGCTGTCGCGGTCGCGTGGGCGGCGCTGGCGGTCGCGTGCGTGGTCGCACCGGAGCTGCTGGGCGCGTGGTTCGCGGTCGGCGCGCTCTCGGCGTTCGTCGCAGGGGTGGATTTCGCGCGCGCGCAAAGACGCGAGGCGCTCAAGGTCGTGCGCACGGCGCCGCGCATGCTCTCGCTGGGCGCGTGGACGGCGATCGAGCTGCGCATCGAGAATCCGCGCGCGCGCACGGAGCGCATCGAGGTGTGGGACGGCTGCCCGCCGCAGACGGAGTTCGAGCACCAGCCCTGCGCGGTGGAGCTGCCGGCGAACGGCGCTGCGCTCGTGGAGTACCGCTTGCGCGCGCTGCGCCGCGGCCCGGCCGAGTTCGGACCGCTCGAAGTGCTGCGCGACTCGCCGTGGAGGTTGTGGAGGGCGCGCGAGCGCACGCAGTTGCCGCAGACGTTGCGCGTGTATCCGAATTTCACAGCGATCGCCGGCTTCGAGTTGAACGCGCTCGAGCGGCGCATCGCGCTGCTGGGGATCCGCCGCACGCGCCGGCGCGGCGAGGGCTTCGAGTTCCGGCAGTTGCGCGACTACGTGCCCGGGGATGCGCTGCGCCAGATCGACTGGCGAGCGACGTCGCGGCGGCGCAAGCCCATCGCGCGCGAGCACCAGGAGGAGCGCGATCAGGAACTCGTGTTCGTGCTCGATTGCGGCCGGCGCATGCGCGCGCTGGACGGCGACCTCTCGCACTTCGACCACGCGCTCAACGCCTTGCTGCTCGTCGCCTACATCGCCTTGCGCCAGGGCGACGCGGTGTCGCTGCTCGCTTTCGGAGGTTCGACGCGCAGCCTCGCGGCGGTGAAGGGCCGCGGTGCGATCACGGCGCTGCTCAGCAACGTGTACGACCTCGAAACGACCCTCGAGGCCTCGGACTTCGTCGAGGCTGCGATGCGCGTCAAGGCGCGCCACAAGCGCCGCGCACTGGTCGTGCTGCTCACGAACCAGCGCGACGACGACGAGGACGAGCTGCGGCCGGCGCTCGAGCTGCTGCGCAAGCAACACCGGGTCGTGCTCGCAAGCCTGCGAGAGAGCAACGTCGAGCGCATGGCCGAGGCCGCGCCGAGCGACTTCGACGCGGCCGCGCGGATGTGCGCCGCCCAGGGCTATCTCGATGCGCGGCAGGCGACGCTCGAGCGCCTCAGCGGCCGCGGCGTCGTGACGCTCGACTGCGCGCCGTCGCGTCTGCACGTCGAGCTCGCGCAGAAGTACCTCGAAATCAAGCGCGCCGGCTCGCTGTAGAGTGGCGGCCTCATGAAGCGCACGCTGCTCTGTGTTGCCGCGTGGTTCGGCGCCGCCGCGGCTGCGTGTTCACCCGCGACGCCCGCGGTTCGGCCGGCGCCCAGTGCTCCGGCGCCGCAGTTCTCGCTCGCGCTCGTCGAGGTCGAAGTGGGCGGCGAACGCCGCTTGGCGGCCCAGCTCACCAACAACGGCGCGACTGCGCAGATCGTCGTGCGGCCGGGCGACGGAAGCGAGGTCGGCTGGCGTCCGCCGCACCTCACGTGGCTCGTCGAGGACCTGGACGGAGCATCTGTGCGGCTCCGCGGCATCGGGCGCTGCGGCAACATGAATCCACTCACTTCGGCCGACTTCGTGGAGCTTGCGCCCGCGCAGCGCGAGTCGTTCGCCGACTGGCTGCCGTTGCCCGTTGTCGAGACCGCGGGTCGCTATCGAGTGGCGCTCGAGTGGAGCTTCGACCCGCAGGAGGAATGGGACGAGGGCGGCTTCGACGGCCCCGAGCACGATGCGAGCCTCGCGCGCCTGCGCGAATTGCCGGCTTTCACGGTGCGCAGCGAGTACGTCGAGCAGGAACTCGGCGTTCGCTAGCGGACTCCGGCGCCGGCTCGCGCTCGCATCCTCGCCCTCGCATCCTCGGCGGCGGCGGCTACTCTTGGAAACCCCGCGCGGCGCACAGCCGCACGCTCCCACCCGCATGCAGGCCGGCAAGAAGATCGTCGTGGTGATGCCTGCGTACAACGCGGCGTCGACGCTCAAGAAGACCTGGGACGAAGTCATGGCGCAGGGCGTCGTCGACCTCGTGATCGTGGTCGACGACGGGAGCCGCGACGAGACGGTGGCGATCGCGAGCACGCTGCCGAACACGCTCGTGCACGTGCACCCGAAGAACCGCGGCTACGGCGGCAACCAGAAGTCGTGTTATCGCATCGCGCTCGAGAGCGGCGCGGACGTGGCGATCATGGTGCACCCCGACTACCAGTACACGCCGCTGCTCATCCCGGCGATGGCGTCGATGATCGCGAACGGGCTGTACCACTGCGTGCTCGGCTCGCGCATCCTCGGCGGGCGCGCGCTCGCGGGCGGCATGCCGATCTGGAAGTACGTCTCGAACCGCTTCCTCACCGCCGCCGAGAACCTGCTGATCGGCGCGAAGGTGTCGGAGTACCACACCGGCTACCGCGCCTTCTCGCGCGAGCTGCTCGAGCGCATCGACACGTCGAAGAACTCCGAGGACTTCGTGTTCGACAACCAGATGCTCGCGCAGGTCGTGTGGCACGGCTACACGATCGCGGAAGTCTCGTGCCCGACGAAGTACTTCCCCGAGGCGAGCTCGATCAACTTCGCGCGCAGCGTCGAGTACGGGCTGGGCTGCCTGCGCGTCGGCGTGACGTTCCGGCTCGCGCGCATGGGGCTCGTGAGCTCGGAGTTGTTTCCGCCACTCGCGGATCCAGCGAGCTGAGCCCGTCGGTTTCGAGCGGCGAGGCACGTTGAAGTCGAGTTGGTAGCTTCTGCGGCATGGACGCCGAAGAATTCCGCCGCGCCGGACACCGCCTGATCGATTGGCTCGCCGACTACCGCGCAAACGTCGCGGCGCTGCCGGTCTCGCGGCCCGTCGAGCCGGGTTCGCTGCGCGCGCAATTGCCGGCGACGGCGCCCGAGGCGCCCGAGGGCTTCGACGCGGCGTTCGCGGACTTCGAGCGCGTGTTCGCGCCGGCGCTCGTGCACTGGCAGCATCCGAGCTTCCACGGCTATTTCCCCTCGAACGCGGAGCTTTCGAGCGTGCTGGGCGACCTGCTGAGCTCTGGGCTCGGCTCGCTCGGGCTCGCGTGGCAGTCGAATCCGCCGCTGACCGAGCTCGAGGACGTGTGCGTCGACTGGATGCGCCGCGCGTGCGGCTTGAGCGAGTCGTGGAGCGGCGTGATCCAGGACACGGCCTCGAGCTCGACGCTGGTGGCGCTCGCCTGCGCGCGCGAGCGCACGACGCAGTACTCGCTGGCGCGCGGCGGTCTGCAGGCCGAGTCCGCGCCGCTCGTCGTGTACGTCTCGCAGCACAGCCACAGCTCGGTCGAGAAGGCGGCGTTGATTGCGGGATTCGGGCGCGAGAACGTGCGCGCGATCGCCGTCGACGAGCGCTGCGCGTTCGATCCCGCTGCGCTCGAGAGCGCGCTGCGGGAGGATCGGGCGGAGGGACGGCGGCCGTGCGCGATCGTGGCGACGTGCGGCACGACCACGACCACCGCGCTCGATCCGATCGAGCCGCTCGCGGCGCTGGCGCGCGAGCACGGCGTGTGGCTGCACGTCGACGCGGCGATGGCGGGCTCGGCGATGCTCCTGCCCGAGTGCCGCTGGATGTGGAACGGCGTGGAAGGCGCCGATTCGCTCGTCCTCAATCCGCACAAGTGGCTCGGCGCGGCCTTCGATTGCTCGCTGTACTACGTGCGCGACTCCGAGCATCTCGTGCGCGTGATGAGCACGCGGCCGAGCTACCTGGCGACCGCCTACGACGCGCGCGCCCGGAACCTGCGCGACTGGGGCATTCCGCTCGGGCGGCGTTTTCGCGCGCTGAAGCTGTGGTTCCTGCTGCGCGAGCAAGGGCTCGAGCGCCTGCGCGCGCGCCTGCGGCGCGACATCGCGAACGCGCAGTGGCTCGCCGAGCAGGTGAGTGCGACGCCGCACTGGCGCGTGCTCGCTCCGACGCCGCTGCAGACCGTGTGCGTGCGCCACGAGCCCGAGGGGCTCGCGGGCGAAGCGCTCGACGCGCACACCACGCGCTGGGCCGAGCAACTGAACCGCTCGGGGCGCGCCTACGTCACGCCGGCGGTGCTCGACGGGCGCTGGATGGTGCGGCTGTCGATCGGCGCGCTGTGCACCGAGCGCGAGCACGTCGAAGCGCTGTGGCGCAACGTGCGCGCGGCTGCCGAGAGTTGACGCCGAGAACGCACGCGTCGAGCGGACGCGCTACTCCTCGCGCACGAGCTCGCGCGAGACCGCGTCGAGCACGCCGAGCGCGGCGGCGATCTGCGCCTCGCTGCAGCGCCCGAGCGCGCGGCGCACCGCGGCCTCGACGGTGCCGGTGCGCAGCGCATCGATCGCCGAGCCCTCCTCGGTCAGCTCCAGCAACGCGCGGCGGCGGTCGCTCGGATGGCCGCGGCGCGAGATCCAGCGCCGCCGCTCGAGCCGCTGCAGCACGCCCGTGACGGTGCTCGCGTGCACCTCCATGAGTTGCGCGAGCTCCCCGGCCGAGATGCCGGGGTAGCGGCCGACGATGCGGAGCAGGAGGCGCTGGGATGCCGTGACCCCGATGCGCGCCTGCATCCGCTTCGAGCGCGCCTCGAGGGCGTGCCCGACTCCGAGGAGCGTGCGCATGAAACTGAGCGTCTGGCCGAGCTGCGCGCTGTCGACGACAGCGCGAGCGGCGTCTTGATTTGGCTGCAAACCTGCTGCACTCCTGTGAAGCCGAGAAGCGGATTTTGATCCGCTCTATCCGAACATGGCGGCGATCGAAGTGGAAGACTCCCGCGGCGGCTGTGCGTGGCGTTGGCGCGTCGGCTTCAGACGGCCTCGGCCACGCTCGGGGCGTGCACCAGGGACGACGAGGGCTTGAGGCCCGCGCGCCAGTTGTGCTCGGCCTCGATCTCGCGCATGCCTTCGGCGAAGAAGAACTCTTCGCGCCCGAACGCGGGCCGCAACTGGTCGAGCCAGGTCGCGCGCGGATCGAACTTCGCGAAGAACGGCCGGCCGACCCATTCGGAGCGCCGTGCTTGGAGGAAGCGGAGCACGAACACCTGCTCGTTGCCGATCACGCTCACGCCGTCGACGACGACCTTGCCCGGAGTCGCGCTCATGGACGGGCCGCGCACCGTGCGCGCCAGGCCGGAAACGCTCGAGAACGCCTCGCGGAAGATGCGCCACGAGCGCTCGAGCGGCACTTCGAAGTAGCCGCGCGGGCCGGTGTCGCGCTCGACGAACATGTAGTAGGGCACGGCGCCGAGGCGCACCTGCTCGCTCCACATGCGCGACCAGATGCGCGCGTCGTCGTTCACGCGCCGGATCAGCGGCGCCTGCGTGCGCACGACGGCGCCGGTCGCGAGGATGCGCGCGAGCGCGGCCTGCGCGACGTCGGTCTCGAGCTCCCGCGGATGGCTGAAGTGCGCCATGAATGCCAGGTGGCGGCCCGAGCGCACGATTTCCTCGAACAGCGCGAGCAGATCGTCCGCGTCCGGATCGGTGAGGAAACGCTGCGGCCAGAAGGCCAGCGCCTTGGTGCCGATGCGGATCGTGTCGATGTGCTCGAGACCCTCGCCGAGCAGCGGCTCGAGGTAGCGGCGCAGCAGCGGCGTGCGCATGACCAGCGGGTCGCCGCCGGTGACGAGCACGTTGTTCACTTCCTTGTGCGAGCGGAGGTACTCGACGAGTCCGTCGGCCTCGCGCGCCGCGAACTTCATGTCGTCCAGGCCGACGAACTGCGGCCAGCGGAAGCAGTACGTGCAGTACGAGAGGCAGGTCTGCCCGCGGCTCGGGAAGAACAGCGCCGTTTCGCGGTACTTGTGCTGCACACCGGCCAGGGTGGCCTCCGACTTGTGACCCGACGGCGACGCGCCGAGCTGCAGCGGCACGTTGAGCGTCGCCTGGCCCGCGGGGTGCGGGTTCATCGAGAGCTGGATCTCGCGCGCGGCCTCGCGGACCGCGTCGGCGGGAGCGTTCGAGTGCAGCAGCCCGTAGATGCGGTCGAAGTCCGCCGGCGCGAGCATCTCGCGCTGCGGGAACGTGAGCTGGAAGATCGGGTCGTGGGGGACGCGGTTCCAGTCGATCAGCTCGTCGACCACGTAGCGGTTCACGGCGAAGGGCAAGACGTGCGCGACGGCGCGGATGGCCTCGATCTCCTCGCGCGGCAGGCGTTGCAGCGGCGCGATCTGGTCGAGGTGCTCGCGGCGGAGCAGCTTGAAGCGCTCGGGCGAGCTCGTGCGGTTCGTGTCACGGGCGATCATGGAAGGTCTCCTTCGGTTCCGTGGGTGGGCCGGGACTCCATCGGCCGCACCCGTCCTATTAGTTGGGGCTCAAAACAAAATAGTTTGAGCCGCAACGAATGGCAAGCGCGTTAGGCGCGCTCGGGAGGCTTTTTCGGGGGGTGGGGGAGCTCCAGAAGGGCCGTGGGCCGCGTCGGGTCCCCGGGCAAGGGGGAGAACGGGCGAATGCGGCGACGGGGGGCGGAAACGGGTGCGGCAGGGGGACGGCGGCGCCTTCGGACGCGTCTCGAGGGCCTGAAATGCCGGGGGAGTCGGGGGGAGTCGGGTCCGGGATCGCACCGGTAGGCGAGCTCGGAGGCGCGCCCGGGAGCGCCCTGTCCGCCCGCGGGCAGGTTCGCGCGCTGGTTCGCGGCCCGGACGCACGGCACAATGGCCCATTGCCGAACCGCGCCACTCCTCGTGGCCGAGCGGCCCCCGAAACTCAGCGTGGACGTCCCGCCGGGGTCTGCCGCGGACTCCGTTCACGCCTGTGCGCGCGCGGTCGCCGCGGCCGGCCCGCGGCGACTGGCCCGCGACCCTTGGCCGGCATCCATCGGCCTGCATCCATCGGCCTGCGTCCCTCGCCGCCGCCCACCCCTCTCGATCGACATGAACGCTTCCTTCCAAACTCGGAGCGGCGCCCCGCTCCTGCTCGCGCTTCTCCTGTCCCTCGGCGCCTGCGCCCAGGTCGAGCACACCGTCCGCGGCCCGGTCGAAGCGATCGTCTCCGTGCCGGCGGTCGCCGCCGGCCACGAGGACAAGCTCGTCGTCGAGGCCTCGCCGAACCGCGATTGCCAGGCCGGGGTGCGCGCGATGCGCAACTCGGATTGGGAGGTCGCGATCACGGCCTTCGACCGCACGCTGCGCGACGACGGCGCCGACTGGCGCGCGCTGTACGCCCGCGGTGTCTCGAACGAGATGCTCGGCCGCCACGAGGACGCGCTGCGCGACTACCGCGCTTCGAACGAGAACGCGCCCTCGCAGAGCCTCGCGTGCTTGACCGCCATCGAGCGCGTGAAGACCAAGCTGGGACGTTGAGCATGACTCTCGAGACAGCCGCGTCCGGCGACCCCGAGTCGGCCGGCGACGACGGCGCCGCGCCCACGTTGGTGCGGCTCAACAAGTACCTCGCCGACCACGGCGTCGCTTCGCGGCGCAAGTGCGACGAACTGATCGAGAAGGGCAAGGTGTCGGTCGACGACCAGATCGTCACCGAGCTCGGCCTCAAGATCGATCCCGCGCGGCAGCGCGTCGAGATCGACGGCGTCGTGCTCAAGCCCGAACGCACGCGCCTGCGCTACTACCTGCTGCACAAACCGCGCGGCGTGGTGTGCACGAACGAGCGCCGCGAGGCGCGCCTGCGCGCGATCGACATGATCGGGGACCCCGACAAGGGCCGGATCTACACCGTCGGCCGGCTCGACGAGGACAGCCAGGGTCTGATCCTGCTCACGAACGACGGCGACTTCGCGAACCGCGTCGCGCACCCGCGCTACGGTGTGAACAAGACCTATTCGGTGAAGCTGCGCGGGCGGGTCGAGTCCGATGCGATCGACAAGGTTCGCAAGGGCATCCGCTTGTCGGAGGGGCGCACGTCGCCGGCCTTCGTCAAGGTGCTCAAGCGCACGAACGAGTGGTCGCTGATCACGGTCACGCTCAACGAAGGCAAGAACCGCGAAGTGCGGCGCGTGTTCGCGGCCGTGGGCTACAACGTCCTGCAGCTCCGCCGCACGCACATCGGCACCTTGAGCGACCGCTCGCTGAAAGAGGGCAAGTGGCGGCCGCTGTTGCGCGAGGAAGTGCGCGAGTTGCTCGAGCAGTCGAGCGAAGGAGCGGCGCCGGTCGCGGACAAGCGCGAGGATCCGCGCACGCGGCACTTCAAGGAGCAAGGCGTCGAGGACGCGCGTCGCGAAGCGCGTGGCGCGCCGCAGCGCGGCTCCAGGCCCGCGGGCCCGGGCAGGGAACGGCGCAGTCCCAAGGACCGCGGCAAGTGGATGCGCGACCGCAAGCAGCAGCTCGAGCGCTTGGCCGCGGCGGCGCCGCCGAGTGGGCGGCGGCAGCGCGGCGAGAAGCGCGGACGCCTGCTCGAACAGAAGCGCCAGCGCGACACCGGCGCGGCGTCGCACAAGCGGCCGTCGTTCCGGCCGGGACCGCGAAGCGACGGACCCAGAAGCGCCGGGCCCAGAGACGCAGGTCCGCGCAATGCAGGTCCGCGCAGCGACGGGCCGCGAAACGCAGGTCCGCGAAATGCAGGTCCGCGCAGCGACGGGCCGCGGAACGCAGGGCCGCGTGGCCCCGGGCCGAGCTCGAAGGGGCCGCGTTCGGGCGGCCCGAGCTCGGGCGGCCCGCGTGGACCGCGAAAGCCGTCCGGCGATCGGGCGGGCCGCGGCCGCAGCGACGGGCCGCGGCGTTCGCAGCGCTGAACCGGGGCGCTGCAACGAGCGAAGGAACACGGCTCGCCCGAACTTCGGCGCTCCGTTGCAGCGCCGAAGCGTCCGCCTCGAATCCTGGCCCCTGGCTTGAAGCGCGCCCCGTCGGGCGGTCACGCTGATGCGACCCCATGACCCACCAACGCAAGCAAGCCTCGAAGTCGGCGAGATCCGCGCGCGGCCGCGCCGCCGTGCACGAACACAAGCTCGCGAACGGCATGCGCGTGCTGATCGCCGAGCGCCACAGCGACCCCGTCGTCGCGGTGATGCTCTGGTACCGCGTCGGATCGCGCAACGAGCGCGAGCACGAGGCCGGCGTCTCGCACTTCCTCGAGCACATGATGTTCAAGGGCGCGGAGCGCTTCGGCAAAGGCGAGATCGACCGGCTGACGACGATGCTCGGCGGGTCGAACAACGCCTTCACGAGCTGCGACCACACGGCGTATTGGTTCGAGCTCGCCTCCGACCGCTGGGAGACCGCGCTCGAGATCGAAGCGGACCGCATGCGCGCGCTCGCGCTCGAGCCCAAGGAGTTCGACGCCGAGCGCGAGGTCGTGCTCGAGGAGCTCTCGATGGGGCTCGACGATCCGTGGCGCCGGCTCACGGAGCTCGTGCAGAGCACGCTGTTCCTGCGCCACCCGTACCGGCGTCCGGTGATCGGCCACGCCGACGCGCTCAAGCGGCTGAGCGTGGCGGAGATGCGCGATTACTGGCGGCGTTTCTACCACCCGGGCAACGCGACGCTCGTGCTGTGCGGCGATCTCGATCCCGAGGATGCGCTCGCGCGCGCGCGGCGGCACTTCGAAGCGCTGACCGTGGGCGAGAGCTACGAGAGCGCCGATCCGTTCCGGCCCGCGGAAACGCCCGAGCCCGGCGAGCGGCGCGTCGAGATGCGTTGGGACGACCAGGGCAAGCGCCTGTGCATGGCGTGGCCGACGGTCGCGGTGGGGACCGACGACGACCACGCGCTCGACGTGTTGTCGACGCTGCTGACGGCCGGGCGGCTCTCGCGCCTGCAGCGCCGGCTCGTGGTCGACGACGAGCTGGCGACGAGCCTCTCGACGCAGAGCGACACGCGCGTGGAAGGCGGCGTGTTCTGGCTGTTCGCCGAGTGCGCGCAGAACGCCGATCCGCGCAAGCTCGAGCGGGCCATCGACGAAGAGCTCGCGAAGCTCGCGAACGAAAAGGTCGGCGCGAAGGAGCTGGCGCGCGTGCGTTCGGTGCTCGAAGCCTCCGAGGCCTTCGAGAACGAGACGGCGAGCGATTTCGCGGAACGCCTCGGCGAGTACGCGGTCGACGCGGACTGGAAGCTCGCGCTCGACGGCCTCGCGCGCGCGCTCGCGGTCGACGCGAAGGCCCTGCGCGACGTGACGAAGCGCCTGCTCGCGCCCGAACGGCGCGTCGTCGGCTGGTGCTTGCCCAAGGACTCCGCGAAGGCCGCTCGCGCGAAGCCTGCCGCGGCCAAACGCGCCGCGCGCGGCGGAGCGAAACGTTGAGCGCTTCGATCGAGCTCGGCGCCCCGCACGGCGGCGCCCCCGGCCTCGCGGTCCACTTGCCGGTCGAGCGTTTCATGTTGCGCTGCGGCGCGAAGCTGCTCGTTTCGCCGCGCCCGGGCGCTCCGGTCATCGCCCTGCAGATGCACCTTCGCGGCGGACACTCGCTCGACGAGAAGGGCCTCGAGGGCCAGGCCTACTTCACGGGCGGCTTGCTCGACCAGGGAACCCGGCGCCACAGCGAGGAGCAGATCGCCGAGATCCTCGAGACCTCCGGCGCGTCGATCTCGGGCGAGTCGAACGGCCTCTCCGCGGCCGCCGCGGCCGAGCGCTGGGAGACCTTGCTCGAACTCGTGGCCGAGCTGATCTGCGAGCCGACCTTCCCCACGCTCGAAGTGCGCCGCCAGCGCCAGCGGCTCGTCGACCGCCTGTTGCTCGAGCGCGACGATCCGCGCGTGCAGGCCGATCGTCTGTTCAAGGAACTCGTCTACGGCGATCACTGGCTCGGCCGCTCGGCGGCCGGAACGCTCGAGAGCGTGCAGCGCATCGAGCGCAAGCACCTGGTCGCCTTCCACCGCCGCAACTGGGTCGCGCGCCGCGCGGTGATCGCCGTGTGCGGCCCCGTGCAACCCGCGCGCGTCGCGAAGCTGCTCGACCGCGCGCTCGCGCGCTGGACGCCGGGCGAGGACTTGCCGTACCCCACGCTCGAGCTGCCGCCGCGCGCGCCGCGAAACGCCGTTTTCCCCGCGAAACGCGAGCAAGTGCACGTGTTCCTCGGCCACCTCGGCGTGCGCCGCACGGACCCCGACTACCCCGCGCTCGTGGTGATGGACCACGTGCTCGGCGCCGGGCCGGGCTTCACGAACCGCGTCGCGATGCGGCTGCGCGACGAGCTCGGGCTCGCCTACACCGTCCACGCGAGCATCCACGGCAACGCCGGGATCCACCCCGGAACGTTCACCGCGTACATCGGCACGTCGCCCGACAAGGTGCCGGTCGCGATCGATGGCTTCCTGCGCGAGATGCGCCGCATCCAGGACGAACCCGTCGGCGATGCGGAACTCGCCACGGCGAAGGACTACGTCGTCGGCTCGTTCGCGCTCTCGTTCCAACGCGCGGCGCGCCGCGCGAGCTACATGGTGACCGCGGAGCGCTTCGGCCTCAGCGACGACTACCTCGAGCGCGCGCCGCGCATCTATGCCGCGGTCACGCCCGCGGACGTGCAGCGAGTCGCGCGCACGCACCTGCATCCGGGCGCGTGTTGCATCGCCGCCGCCGGACCGATCACAGCGGCCGCGTTGAAGCGCGGTCTTGCGGCGAACTGAAGTCGAAAGGTTCGCGCGCGGCGAAGTGCGCTTCGCCGCCGCCGACAAGCCGCTCGCGCCATCGGCCGCGCGCGCGGTTTCGCTTAGGAGCGCGGCGCGCTGAACTCGGGTGAAGTTCGCCGCGCGCAGCCGAATTCGGCCTGGAATCCGAAGGGCTCGGCGCGCGGCGCACGTCCCGCCGCGCTCGAGTTGCGCCGCGCAACGCGCGCCGTGCGGGTGTTCGCCCCGGCTCAGCAGAGGCACGCGCATGTCCGAATCCGAAGTTTCGAGCGCCGCACCGCAGCTCTCGATTCCACGCCCGCAACCCGCGGCGCCCTTCGCCGCCGCCGACGTCGAGTCCGCGTGGCTGCGCCCGCTGCGCGTCTTCGAGCTCGTGCTCTCCGCTCCCGAGCGCGTCGCGGTCAACCTCGAGCGCTCGATCGCGCTCGGCGCCCTCGCGCTTGTGTTCCTCGCAGCGGCCGCCGTCTTCGCGCTGCCCTACGGGCTCGTTCTCGGCCTCGACGCGTGGTGGCGCATCGCCGCGCTCTACCTGGGCTCGACGCTGATCTGTCTTCCGTCGCTCTACGTGTTCGCGAGCTACGTGGGCGTTCGCGTCGGCCCCGCGCACATCGCCGTGCTCGCGCTGACGATCCCCGCCGTCGCGGCGCTGTTCAGCTTCGGCTTCGCGCCGATCCTCGGGTTCCTCCGCGCGACGATGGGCGCGGCCGAGGGCGAGATCTCGTGGCGCGCGATCTCGCAAGTGCTGCTCGCCGTCGCGCTCGTCGCGGGCGTCGTGCAACTGTGGCGCTGCCTGCTCGCGTCGCGCAGCGTTTCGCAGCGCGGTCTGCTCGTCGCGGTGCTCGTGGTGTGGCACGGAGTGTTCGCGCACGTGCTGCTGCGCATGGCCGAAGTGCTCGCGCTGCGCGGATGATCCGTTCGGCGGCGCTCACGCTCGTCTGCGCGGCGCTCTACGGGTTCGCGCTGGGCTCGGCGCACAGCGAGCTCTACGCGGTGCGCAACCTGCTGAAGTTCCCGCTGCTGCTCGCGACGACGGGCTCGGTGTGCGCGCTGAGCTGGTGGATCGTGGCCCGGCTCGTGGGCGCGCCCCTGTCCTTCGTCGACGCGCAGCGCGCCGCCGGGATGCTCTTCAAGGACGCGAGCGCGCTGCTCGCGAGCCTCGCGCCGGTGGTGTTCTTCACCGCGCGCTGCCTGCGCGCGACCGACGACGGCCAGCTCGGCGGCTACGACGCCTTCCTCGCCGGCAACCTGGCCGCCGTGGCGCTCTGCGGAACCTTGGCGCTGCTGCACCAGGCGCGCGAGCTGTTCCTCACGGCGCGCATCTCGCCGGCCCGCGCCCGCGCGCTCGTCGCGAGCTGGCTCGTGCTCACGCTCGCGGTCGGTGGCCAGGCGGCGTTCTTCATGCGGCCGTTCTTCGGCTTTCCCGCGACCCGCGGCGCGCGGCCGCCGCTGTTCCTCGGCGCCGAGCCCGACGTGCGCGGCGCGACGAACTTCTTCGAGGCGGTCGCGCAAACGCTCGAGCGCCCCGCGCTGCCGCAGAAGTGGCCGGAAACTCCGCGGCGCGAGCGCTGATTCCGCGCTTCGAACGCTACTTGCGCGGCGCGAGCGCGTGCGTCAGGTTCCACTCGACGCTGAAGCCCGACTCGCTCGCGACGCGGTAGTCGAAGCTCGCCGGCTGCTCGGGCGCTTTGACGCTGAAGGTCACGAAGGACTCGAGCGGCCGCCAGGTGAAGTTCCGCCGCACCTTGCCGACGACGCCCGACTCGATCGTGCGGCCCTGGTCGTCGGTGACGGTGAACTCGAGCGCGCCCGGGCCGCGGTTCTCGACCACGACGTGCACGCGGTCGGTGCCCTGCGCGGTGAACCTCGCCGAGGCCTCTCCGCGGGCGGCGAGGTCGACGCGGCTGCGCATGGTGTGGTTCTTCGGCAGCGTGTGGCACGCGGAGGCGGTGACGAGGCCGAGCGTGACGACGGCCAGCTTGGCGAGTGCGAGCGGGGCGAAGACGGACGCGGTGCGCATGGAGGGAGTCGCTTCGTTTCGCGCGAGCGAAAGGCTCGCCGCGGCGTTCATTCAATCCACGCCGGAGGGCGCGCACAAGCGCGGTGTCGAGCTGCGCCGAGCGCGAGCTCTCGAGCCATGCTGATTCGACTCGCGGGCGACGGCGCACAAAACGCAGCGGCGGGGAGGGCTTTCGCGCCTCCCCGCCGCCGCCTGGATGCGTCCGTGCGCCGCGCCGCGGCGCCGACGGAAGCTAGGCCTCGCTCATCACGGGCAGAGCGTCACGGCGAGTCCGTTCGACAGAACGAGGTTCTTCGAGGGGTTGCCGTTGTCGCGGTTGAAGGCCTGGACGTAGAGGACCTGGCCCGCGGCGAAGGGCGAGCCCAGGCCGGTCGGGTGCGTCGACATCCACGTGTTGAGGTCGATCGTCAGGCTGCCGTCGCACGCGCCGCCGGTTCCGCCGCTGCTCACCAGCGGGCTGAACAGACGCTGACGCGGGGCGGTCGTGCACAGCAGGCTGTTGCCCTGGCCGAGCGGGGTCGCCGCCGCGCCGAGGCCGTAGAACATGCCCGAGGGACGCAGGCCGTCCATGCTGCTCGCGGTGACGGTGTAGCCCGAAGCCGCGCTCGCGCTCGGCGTGCCGACGCCCGCCATGCTCGCGACGCAGCCGTTCACGCTCGTGCCCGCCGTGCAGTACGCCGCGCCGCCGCAGTCGCACTCGTCGGGGATCGAGTTGCCGTTCGTGTCCAGGCTCGCACCGCTGGCGATGTCGTCGAGGTCCGGGTTCGCGTTGCCGTTGCAGTCGTCGAGATCGCCGAAGATCTTCATGTAGAACCCGGCGTGCACCGTCGGCGGGTTGCCGAAGAACAGGCAGGCGTTCACGGTCTGTCCGGCGTTCGTTCCGTCGCGGAAGAAGAAGTTGCCGTTGTCGAGGCCCGTGCCGTTCGGCGCGAGCGGGTTGTTGTAGTACGTCGCCGCGCCCGCGGCGCAGTCGCCCGGCGCCGTGAGGTCGCCGGTGAGGAGCGGACCGCCGACCGTCGCGGTCGTCGTGCCGGTCTGGTTCGGGAACGAGTACGAGAAGCCGAACAGGTCCGTGCCGTCGTTGACGCCGTTGCCGTCCGCGAGCATGTAGAACTCGCCGCCGCCGGCGAGGTCCACGGTCAGCGTGTAGCACGAGAGCGTCCCGAGCGTCGCCGAGGCCGGCAGGCCGGTGAGCGCGAAGGTCGCGACGGGCGCCGGGTTCGCGGCGATCGACGTGCACGGGTTGTAGCTCTCCCAGAAGTTGATCGTGACCTGGGCGCCGGGGCCGCCGGCGGTGGTCGAGAGCTCGCGCGTGCAGTAGCCGATGACGAACTTCGTCACGCGGTACTTGTTGAACGTGCCGACGTTCGGCGCCGGCGAGGTGGTGCTCGGCAAGCGGCCTTCGTCGAGGTTCGTGTTGCCGCTGAGCAGCGACGTGAAGCTCGGGGTCGGACAGGTGTTGTCGTAGATCGTCGCTTCGGTGACGAACTGGAGCACCCCGTTCGCCGGGGTGAGGACCCCGCTGACCAGGCTCAGCGTGCCTGCGTCTTGGATCGTGCTGCAGCGTTGAATGTCGAGGCCCTGCTGGGCCGAGGCGACCGCGCCGAGGAAGGCGACGGCGGCGAGCGTGAACATGGATTGCATGAAGGACTCGTTACAAAATGAAGAGGCGAGGAGTGAGGGTTGGGCGCTTCCGCTTACTCCCGGGAGCGGAGCGCGCCGCGCCGCGTGGGGCGGCGCAGAATTGCAACAATGCTCACCGGCGGGAGTCTTTCCCGCAATTGGGCTCGATGCGGACCCGTGCGCCGGGGTCCAGGTCGGCGCGGGGCGCCGGGGTGGACGTTCGGCTCTGGGGCGGGGCGCGGTCCGCGGCCCGGGCGGAGGGTTTCCGGCGGACCGTTTACAGCGCGGGGCGCAGACGGGATGTTGGGCCGCCATGAGTCGAAGCCTCCCCCTCGGCGCCCTTCTGGGCGTGGTTCTGACCGCTGTTTCGGGCTGCCAGGCAGGCGCCCCCTTCGCCGCCCGCACCGCGCCGATCCCCATGGACGAGCACTCCTACGCCGAGCCCAACCGCGTCCGCGTCAAGAGCCTCCAGCTCCACCTCGACCTCGACTTCACCGCGCGCCGGGCGGAGGGCGCCGCGAACCTCCAACTGGTTCGAAACGACCCTTCCGCCGCCCTGGTGCTCGATACCCGCGCGCTCGAGATCCTCAGCGTGACCGGCAGCTCGGGCGGCTCGCGCCTGTTCCACGTCGGGCCCGAGGACAAGGTCAAGGGCAGCCCGCTGCGGATCGAACTGTCGCCGCGCGACGAGTCGGTGCTCGTCCGCTACCGAACCACCGCGGGCGCCGAGGCGATGCAGTGGCTCGGGCCCGAGCAAACCGCGAGCGGCAAGCCGTTCCTCTTCACGCAGGGCCAGTCGATCCTCACGCGCAGTTGGATCCCGCTGCAGGACTCGCCCGGCGTGCGCATCACCTACGAGGCCACGATCCGCGCGCCGGCCGGCCTCACGCCGGTGATGAGCGCGAAGCAGCTCGGGCGCGGCGACGACGGCGCCTATCGCTTCAAGATGGAGCAGCCGATCCCGCCCTATCTCATCGCGCTCGCGTGCGGCGAGCTGCACTTCCGCGAGATCTCGAACCGCAGCGGCGTGTGGGCCGAGCCGACCATCGTGCAGGCCGCGCGCGACGAGCTCGTCGACACCGAGATGATGATCCAGAACGCGGAGGCGCTGTTCGGACCTTACCGCTGGGAGCGCTACGACATCATCGTGCTGCCGCCGTCGTTCCCCTTCGGCGGCATGGAGAATCCGCGCCTGACCTTCGCGACGCCGACGATCCTTGCGGGCGACAAGTCGCTCGTCGCGCTCGTCGCGCACGAGCTCGCGCATTCGTGGTCGGGCAACCTCGTGACGAACGCGACCTGGCGCGACTTCTGGCTCAACGAGGGCTTCACGGTCTACTTCGAGCAGCGGATCATGGAAGAGCTCTACGGCCGCGAGCGCTCCGACATGGAGAAGCAGCTCGGCATGAGCGACCTCGAAGCGGAGATGGAGGGGCTCGAGCCGTGGCAGGAAGTGCTGCACGTCGATCTGAACGGCCGCCATCCCGACGACGCGTTCAGCCAGGTGCCGTACGAGAAGGGCGCGCTGTTCCTGCGGCGCATCGAGGAGCTCGTCGGGCGCAAGAGCTTCGACAAGTTCCTGCGCGGTTGGTTCGACGGCCACGCCTTCGAGAGCGTGACGACCGAGGATTTCCTCGCCTGGCTCGATCGCGAGCTGCTCTCGCGCCATCCCGAGGCGGCGGCGAAGCTCGACCTGCAGAAGTGGTTGCGCGAACCGGGCTTGCCCGAGGATGCGCCGCGCACGCAGTCGAAGCTGCTCGCGGCGGTCGACGCGCAGGTCGAGCGCTGGAAGGCCGGCGCGAACGCGGGCGAGCTCGACACGCAGGGCTGGTCGACCCAGCAGTGGCTGCGCTTCCTCGACGCGTTGCCCGAGCAGCTCTCCACGGAACAGATGGCGTCGCTCGACGACACCTTCGGCTTCACGGCGAGCGGCAACAGCGAGATCGTGTGCGCGTGGCTCGTGCGTTCGGTGCGCGCGAACTACGCGCCGGCCGACACGAAGCTCTACTCGTTCCTGATGAACGTCGGGCGGCGCAAGTTCCTGAAGCCGATCTACTCGGAGCTCGCGAAGACGCCCGAAGGCTTGCGGCGCGCGCACGAGATCTATGCGAAAGCGCGCCCGCGCTACCACGCGGTGTCGGTGGGCACGCTCGACCAAGTGCTCGAGTGGGGGAGCTGAGGCGCATGCAGCAACGCTGGGAGTACAAGACGGTGGAACTGGCCGCGCACGGCTTCCTCGGAGGCAAGCTCGACCGCGCGAAGTTCGAGGAGCTGCTCAACACGGCCGGGCGAGACGGGTGGGAGCTCGTCAACGCCTTCGACACGAACCAGGGTTACGGCGCGACGCGCGACGTGATCGCGGTCTTCAAGCGGCCGGCGTGAGAGCGGCGCGCAGGAACCTGCGGCCCTCGCGGGCGCGAGGGCCCGCGCAACGAGCCTGTCTGGCCGTCGTCGCGAGTGTTCTCGCGGCTTGCGCGGCGACCCAGGAGACGGTTCGCGAGGCGGCGCCGTCGCTGACGGTCGCCGTCGAGTGCCCCGACCAGCAGTTGGACCAGGCGCACCGGGTCACGCTGACGGTTGCGGACGGCGAAGGCCGCGAAACCGAAGTCTCCGTCTATTTCCAGCCGCAGACTCACATCGACGCGGTTGTCGGACTGTTGTGCAACCTCATCGCCATCAAGTGCGAGATCCCGCTGGGGCCCGACGGGCTGCACACGGCCGAGACGCTGCACCCGGACTACGCCTGGAGCGCGAGGCGACTCGAAGCGGAGGACCTCCGCCTCCCGTACCCGCACAGGATCACGAGGGTGAAGGTCGAGAAGCATTTCCAGTCGGGCGGGTGGTCCGAGGCCGAGGGCGAACTGAAGCTCCACCTCGGAGCGGGAACTCGAATCGCCGAGGGTCCGCGCACTTTGGAGTCCTTCGAAATCTGCCTGGAGCCATTCGTCGCGAGCCCGATCGCGGTGCAAATCGCGATGATCGCGGAACGGCCGAGCGGCGAGCCCTGGGGCGGGTCCGTCGTCAAGACCTTCACGGGCGCGGCGACCGCGGACGACGTGCACGCGTGGATCGCGAGCTGGGCGACCGAGCACGGCATGACCGCGAGCTATCCAAGCCCGCGGACGCTGCGCCTCGTGCCCGATCGCTCGCGCCTGCACGTCGGGCACGTGTGGGTCACCTTCTTCGAGAACTCGCACGGCGCGACATTTCCGCCGCCGTCGATCGCGTGGCGCTTCTCCGCGCGGTGAGCGCTCGCGGTTCCCACTCAGGCGCCGAGCGCGTGCAGGCGCCGTCCCGCGCTTCGGGCGCGTGCGCTGCGCCCCGAAGATCGAGCAGGAGCCGCGCGCTCAGAACATGAACGACGCGCCGAGGTAGGCGAAGTCGATGTCCTCGTCCGTGCCGCTGCTCGAGATCGCGTCGCCAGCGAACACGTGGCTGTAGCCCGCGTACAGGTCGAGGTGGCGGTCGAACTTGTGCTTCACGAGCAGGTCGAGCTCTTCGCCGACGTGCGAGGAAGCGAAGGGGCCCGCGCGCGACACGGCGCCCGTGACGCCGTAGAGCGCGTCATCCTTCTCCATCAGGCGGAAGGTGTGCGCGGTGAGCGTGGCCGTCGTCGCCGCGGACACGGACAAGCCCACGCCGACGTTGAGCGACGCGACGTTCTGGCGGCCGAGTTGATCGGCCCAGCCGAGGTGCGCGTGCCCGAGCGGGTAGAGCTGGTGGAAAGTTTCGGCCTTGCCGCCGCTGTCGCTGTCGCCGCTCGCGAGGTCGACCCCGGCGAACAGCCGCGGCTTCCAACGCGCTTCGGGGAACTTCCAGCCGAGCACCCCCGTGAACATCCACGCCGCGATGTCGTCGGCGCCGAGCTCGCCGAACTGATAGGCCGTTTCGATTTCCCAGTCGCCGCGCTCGGCGAACGGACCCCAACTGCGAAGGCCCGTGGTGTGGCGGTCCTCGTCGCCGGTCGTTCCGTTGAACGCGACATCGGGCCGCGTCGTGCCGAGCCAGTACAGATCGAGCCCGATGCCGCCGCTCGCCGGCGCGCGCGTCGCGTACACCCCGAACAGCGCGCGGTCGTCGTCGCGCTCGTTCGCCTCCGTCTTGTCGACGGGGACATACCAGGTGAGCAGCGCATCGACGGACCACGGCCCGCTCGCGTACTGCGCCGTGAAGCCCTCCCACCGGTTCATCGTGTTTGCCCACACGAGCACGCTCACCAGGCGCTGGTTGCCGAAGTTGAAGGTCTGGCGGCCGGTGCGCAAACGCAGCTTCTCACCGCCCCCGAGGGTCGTCATGAGATCGACGAAGCCCTGGTGCAGGTCGAGGGTGTCCATGTCGGCTGTGCGCCGCCCGCCGGGCAGGTCGCGGTCGGTGGACTGCGCGCTCACGCCTTCGACGAAGGCTCGCACGTGGTCGCCGAGGCGCGCGTCGGCGTGAAGGAAGTAGCGCGAGAGCAGGAACGTGTCGCTGTTGCCTGGGGCCGGCGCTCCGAACCCGAAGCCGTCCCACGCTTCGAAGCGCGCATCGACGTGACCGCCGAAGGACAGCCAGAACTTGTCCTCGGAGCCGAGCGCGATGTGCTTGAGCGGATCGGAGAACGCGTCGCCGCTCGCCGGCGCGACGAACTTCGACCAGTCCTCGTCGTGGCGGAAGAACTTGTACGCCGGGCGAGGCGCCGGAGTGTCTTGCGCGGCGGCGGAGGGCGCGAGAAGGGAAAGGGACGTGCAGACGCTCGCGAGGGCGGTCGCGCGGGGACGCAAGAGGATCATGTTCACCTTCGGGGGGGCGGAGGCGGCGGTGCGCAACGCGCGCACACGTCGCTCGCGGTGGGGACTGCACGAGATCAGGGTCGCGAAAACACCGTCGTCTCGAGTTGGCTGACGTGGCACTGCACGCAGCGCGCGCGCGCGGGATGCGTGCAACGAACTTCCTCTCGCGCGGCCGGTCCGTCGTGGCACGCAGAGCAGTTCTCGCGCATCAGCGTTCCGTGCGGCATCACCGGTGGAGCGCCGTCGTAGAGCCGCTCGCCACGACGCAAGTCCTGCGCGAGGCCGGCGAAGCCGTTCGCGACGAACTCGCCGCCCTCGAGCGCGTGGACGTGGCACTGGTTGCAGCGCGAAAAGGCCGACATTCCGCGCGTTTCCTCGTGCGGCGAGGGCGGCGAGAAGCCCAGGCCCTCGACGTGCATGCCCCGCGCGTTGTGGCACTGCGTGCAGGCGGCGCCGAGCGGCGGATGCGGGATGGTGGGCGGCGCGCCGTCGTAGAGGCGCCGCGCCGCGCGCACGCTCGCGCTCGACTTCACGGCGCCCGCGCGGCCGGGGACGGCGACGCCGTCGCTCGAACTCGACTCGCCGGTGCACGCGGCGACGAGTGCGAGCGCCGCTAGCGAGAGCGCCGCGCGAGTTCTCACGCGCCTTGCTCCACGCGTTCGACGCGCACCGCGCACTTTTTGTAGTCGGGCTCCTTGGAGATGCTGTCCATGGCGTCGAGCGTGAGCTCGTTGATGAGCTTGCTCTCGTCGAAGAACGGCACGAACACGCTGCCGCGCGGCGGCTGACCGCGGCCGTCGACGCGCGCTTCGAGCTCCATGGCGCCGCGCCGCGTCTTCAGCCGCACCGTGTCGCCGCTCTTGACGCCGAGCGCGCTCGCGTCGGCGCGGTTGAGCTCGACGTAGGAGCGCGGCATCGCTTGATGGAGCTGCCGCACGCGCCGCGTCAGCGAGCCGGTGTGCCAGTGCTCGAGCACGCGCCCGGTGCAGAGCCACAGCGGGTACTCGGCGTCGGGGACTTCGGCCGGCGGGTGGTAGGGGCGCAGCCAGATCGCGGCGCGCTCGCCGTAGCCCTTGGCTTTGTAGAAGTGCACGTCGCGGCCCTTGGCGACGTAGGGATCGTGGCCGCCCGCGTAGCGGTAGCGCGTTTCCTTGCCGTCGACGACCGGCCACAGCAACCCGCGCGTCGACTTCAGTTGCTCGTAGCTGCCGAGGTCCTTGCCGACGCCGAGCGTGAACGAGCGGTACTCCTCGAACATCGGCTCGTGCCAGTCGCCTTCCCACGGGAAGAGATGGCCCATGCCCATGCGTTTGGCGACTTCGACGATCTGCCACGCGTCCTCGCGCGCCTCGCCCGGCGGATCGACGAGCTTGTTCCACTGCTGCGTGCGGCGTTCGGAATTCCCGAACACGCCTTCGCGCTCGACCCACAGCGCGCTCGGCAGGATCAAGTCGGCCTGGTCGGTGGTCGGCGTCGGATAGACGTCGCTCACGATGAGGAACTTGCCGTCGCCGGGCTTGCGCTGGTAGCGGTGCAAGTTCGGCAGCGAGACCCACGGGTTCGTGGTCTGGATCCACAGGCACGCGAGTTCGCCGCGCTGGAACGCGCGGAACATGTCGACGGCGTGGTGGCCGGGCTTCGACGGGATCGTGCCCTCGGGCAGCCTCCAGATCTTCTCGGCCTTCGCGCGGTGCTCGGGGTTCGTCACCACCATGTCGGCCGGCAGGCGGTTCGAGAGCGTGCCGACTTCGCGCACCGTTCCGCACGCCGACGGCTGGCCGGTGAGGCTGAACGGGTTGTTGCCCGGCCGCGCGATCTTGCCCGTCACGAGGTGCAGGTTCGTGATCAGGTTGTTCATCCAGGTGCCGCGCGTGTGCTGGTTCACGCCCATGCACCACAGGGACAGCGTCTTGCGCTTCGAGTCGCCGTACAGCGTCGCGAGCAGCTCGATCTGCGCGACCGAAACGCCGCTGATCTCGCTGACCTTCTGCGGCGTGTAGTCCTCGAGGAAGCGCTGGAACTCCTCGAAATTCGAGTCCTTCGGCTCGTCCGCGAAGGTGTAGCGCTCGGCCTGCTCGCCGTAGCAGCCGTAACCGATCGCCTCGAGGTCCTCGATGCCGCGCTTGTAGACGCAGTTCCGGTCGATGAAGGACTGCGCGAGCTTCCCGTTCTTCACGAGCAAGTGCAGGATCCCGTTGGCGAGCGCGAGGTCGCTCCCGGGGCGGAATTCGACGTACAGATCGGCGTACTCGCTGCTGGGAGTGCGGCGCGTCGCGATGTCGACGATGCGCACCGTCGGACGCGCGCGCTTGCTCTCGAGGATGCGGCTGAAGAGCACCGGGTGCATCTCCGCCATGTTCGCGCCCCACAGCACGACGTCGTCGGCGAGCTCGAGGTCCTCGTAGCAGCCCATCGGCTCGTCCGATTGGAACTGCGACAGGAAGCCCGTCACGGCGCTCGCCATGCACAGCCGCGCGTTCGGATCGAGGTGGTTCGAGCGCAGGCCGCCCTTGACCCACTTCAGCGCCGCGTAGCCGTCGAACACGGTCCACTGCCCCGAGCCGTAGACCGCGACCGATTCCGGTCCTCTGGCCTCGAGCGCCTCGCGGTACTTGCTCGCGATCAACTCGAGCGCTTCGTCCCACGAGATGCGCTTCAGCGAGCCGTCGCTCTGGCGCAGTTGCGGATAGAGCAGCCGGTCCGCGCCGTAGAGGATCGCGGGCAGGTGGTAGCCCTTGACGCACAAAAGCCCCTTGTTCACCGGGCTTTTCTCGTCGCCGCGCACCGCGACGACCTTGCCGCCCTCCGTCGCGACCTCGACGCCGCAACCCGTGCCGCAGAAGCGACAGGGCGCCTTGTCCCACTGGAGCGCGCGTGAGCTTCCGGGTCCGGATGCGAGCGCGCTCGGCGCCGCTTCCAGCGCCGCGGCGCGGGCGCGATCGGCTTCGGAGAACGCGACACACCCGGCGCCGGCGCCGAGGATGCGAAACAGGGAGCGGCGATCGAGGGCCGACATGGCTACTTCTTCTCCGCCTCTCGCTCTGCGGCGCGCTTCGCCTTCAGCTCGTTCACGTCGCGCTCGTACCACCGGTGTTCCGGGCGCGCGAGGATCTCGTCGACGACCGCCAGCACGTTGTTCGCCTCCGCGGACTTGCCGTCCTCGGCCGCGTGGGCGCACATCTCGCGCACTTGCGGCAGCAGCTCCATGTAGAAGCGCTCGGCGACCTCGAACATGCCGTGCCAGTGCGCGTAGTCCGGCGCCATCATCGACGCGCCGTGGCGCGCGCGCCGGCCTTCGTGGTGCCACAGCAGGTACCAGGTCCACTCGACTTCCTCGTCGAACTCCGCCTTGGTGCGCAAGCCGTTGTCGAGCAGCGCCTTCATGATCTTCTGGCCGGGCTTGGCGAACTTCTCGTTGAACAGCACCACGAAGTCGTCGTACTGCTTGTAGAAGTTGTTGACGTACTCGGCGGAGTGGCACACCGAGCACACTTCCTGCATGCGCGTGCGCTTCGCTTCCCACGTGTCGGCCACGAGCGCACGGCGCTTCTCGGGATCGGCCTCGGTGACGATGCGGTGCTCGAGGTCGGTGTCCATCGCGAGGCTCACCGGCGGACGGTTGGTCCACGAGATGCGCTCGCCCGGATCGTGCGTGATGCGGCCTCCGTTGCGGATGTTGCCCGACATGTGGCACGAAGCGCAGGTCGGCGCCGCGGTGTAGTCCTTCCCGAGCACCCAACTGTCGCCGTCGAGGTTCATCTCCGCGTGCAGGTCGCGGAAGGCGACGCCGTGCTTCGACTCTTCGTAGATTTCCTTTTGCGGGTGATCGGGGCCGAGGTGGCACTTTCCGCAGTTTTCCGGCTGACGTGCGCGACGCGGCGAGAAGTCGTGGCGGCTGTGGCAGGCCGAGCACGAGCCCAGGGAGCCGTCGAGGTTGATGCGCCCGATGCCGGTGTTGGGCCACGTCGACGAGTGGAACTTCGGCTTGCCGTTCGGGTCCTTCACGACCTTCGCGACCGCGTCGAGGTTCGTGGGCACGCCGTCCGGGCCGGGCTTGAAGTCGTCGACCGTGAGGATGCCGCCGTCGCTCGATACCAGGCCCACCTTCGAGCCGTGGCACTGCTGGCAACCGGTGTTCACGCTCGCCATGCCGTTCGCGTGCGTGAAGGCGCGCCCCGGCGTCGGCGAGTGCGGATCGATCGGACCTCGGTGGCCTTCGACGACTTCCGCGAGCAAGTTGTCGAGCGAGTTGAGGATGTTCGCGGCCTTCGCGTGGTGGCTGCCGCCGAACTCGCCCGCGATGTCGGCGTGGCACCGGGCGCAATCGTTCGGCGTGACCACGGTCGCGATGTGCAAGCCGTAGTGATCGAAGCCGTCGATCTCACCCTTCTGCGCCTGATGGCACTCGAGGCAGCCGACGCCGCGCTCGGCGTGCTTGCTGCCCTCCCAGTGCGCGACCAGGCCGGGCGTGGACTGCGTGTGGCAATCGACGCAGGCTTTCGACGACGCCGGCACGGAAATGTGCGCCTTGGAGCGCCCGCTCTCCGCCTCGCGCCTCGTCACTTCGCGCCACTGCACGAAGATCAGCGACACGAGGAAGAGCGCGCTGAGGAAAGCGATCACGCCACGCTTGAATTCGAGGCTCATGAAGGGAGGTCTTTGGGGTGGGAGTCGGGGGCCGTTGCGCGCCGAGTTCGCTGGGAGGACTTTGGATGGTGGATGTCGGCGTCAGTGAGCGACGGACGCTTCCCACACCGTGAGAGCGATGATCGCGAGCGCGCCGGCGATGCCGATCCAGACACTGGCTTCGCTCTTCGGGCGCCACTTGCGGATCTGCGCGTCGATGAACGGCCAGGCGTACATCAGGAACACGACCAGGCCCATCGAGAGCACCGCGAGCGTGCCGGTGAAGAGCTTCAGCCAGCGAAACGCGACGTAGAAGAACCACTCGGGCTTGATCACTTCCGGCGTGGTGAGCGGATCGGCTTTCGGGCCCATTTCCGCGGGCAAAACCGTCGCCAGCACGCTCAAGAGGATCATCAGCACGAGCCCGATCGAGAGCTCGGTCATCAAGTGCTCGGGGAAGAAGTTGAAGAACTTCGCCTTCTTCGGGTCCTCGTCCTTGAAGTGGAACTCCGTCACACCTTGCAGGCGGATCAGCGTGACGTGCAGCGCGATCAGCGCCGCCATCGTCACGGGCAGCACCGCCGCGTGGAGGATGAAGAAGCGCGACAGCGTGTTGTCGTTGTAGACCTCGCCGCCGAGCAGCAGCTCCTTCATGTACACGCCGACGACGGGCACGCTGTCGGTGATGTTCGCGCCGACCGTCG
Organism: uncultured Planctomycetia bacterium; assembly: GCA_937952135.1. GTDB lineage: Bacteria > Planctomycetota > UBA1135 > UBA1135 > WYBT01. The sequence goes on along the minus strand of CALFYL010000004.1, from coordinate 18,102 downwards.
CGCCCCAGTACGAGAGCTGCTCGTACACGAGGCTGTAGCCGGTGAAGCCCACGACCAGCGTGAGGAGCAGCAGGCACATTCCCACGAGCCAGTTGAGCTCGCGCGGCTTGCGGTACGCGCCGGTGAAGTACACGCGCATCTGGTGCAGCACCACCGCCGCCACCATCATCGTCGCCGCCCACTTGTGGAGCCCGCGGATGAACCAGCCGAAGCTCGCTTCCTCGGTGATGTAGCGCACCGATTCGTACGCGGTCTGCGGCGCGGGCTTGTAGTAGAACGCGAGCAAGATGCCCGTGACGATCTGCACCACGAACAAGTACGCCGGAGTGCCGCCCAGGCACCACCACCACTTCTTGAGGTGGTTGGGAACGGGCTCGTTCGTCAGCTCGCGAAGCTGCTCGGGTCCGACCGGAACGCGCTCGCGGATCCAACCCTGGAGCGAGAACATCAGACCCGCGCTCCGTCCCCAAGGTGCGGCCCGAAGTGCGGCCCGGAGTGCGGCCCGAGGCACGGGTCGTGGCCGCCGGCGGGCGGCGGCGCTTCGGCGACCTCGAGCGATTCCGTCGGCACTTCGATGTACAGGAGCCCGCCGTCGCTCTTGAGCGGATAGCGCGGCAACGACTGTCCCGCGTCGCCCGGAGGCCCGCCGGTGCCCTTGCCGGACTTGTCGAAGGTGCCGTTGTGGCACGGACAGAAGAAGCGCTCGTTCTGCGACTCCCAGTGCACCTGGCAGCCGAGGTGCGGACAAGTGCTCGAGAGCGCGACGAAGTCGTCGATCGATCCGCTTTGCGCCTGGCGCGCGATGGCGACCTTCTCGCCGCCGGGCGTCGTGTAGTGAAGGCTGCCGCCCGGGGCGATGTCCGCGATGCGCGCGACGTACATCCACGCCTTCGCGCGCGGCCTCGCCGGGTACAGGTAGCGCGCTGCGAAAACGCCCGCGGTTCCGTAGCTCGCGCCGAGCCCCGCGAGCATGCCGAGCGACGAAGCCTTCGCCAGGAAGCCTCGGCGATCGTCGGCGGGGGCCGGGTCGGTGCTCGCGGTGGGGGCGGGGGAGGGCGCCGGTCGCTCGTGTTCGTGCATCGCAGGTCCTCGTTGGCGTCGAGCGCCGCGACGACAGGCTCGGTCGGGGCGCGCGAACGGTTTACTTCCTCGCGGAGTGGCCGCACTTGATCGAAGTCAAAGCAGCACGTCTGTACGCAGATCGCCAGCGCGTCTTGCGCACTTGGTAGGAGTGCGAGATCGAACGCTCTCGCGCGCGCCGGTACGATCTCGCGCCGCCATGCTGGAACTGATCCTCGACGCCGAGCTGTACGCGCCGCATCTGGTCGGACGCCGCAATCTGCTGCTCGGCGGCGGACGCGTGCTTTGGATCGGAGAGGACGAGCCCGAGATGCCCGAGGAGCTCGAGGTAGCGGTCACCGACCTCGAAGGTCTGCGCGTGATTCCCGGGCTGATCGACGGCCACGCGCACCTCACCGGCGGCGGCGGGGAAGCGGGTTTCGCGAGCCGCGTGCCGCGGATGCAGCTCTCGCAGTTCACGCTCGGCGGAGTGACGAGCGTCGTCGGCGTGCTCGGCACCGACGACCTCACGCGCACCACGGCGCAACTCGTCGCCACCGCGCGCGCCTTCGAAGAGGAAGGCTTGAGCGCGTGGTGCTACACCGGCGGCTACCACTTGCCGCCGACGACGCTGACGGGCTCGGTGCGCGGCGACATCGTGCACGTCGACCGCATCGTGGGCTTCGGCGAGCTCGCCTTGAGCGACGCGCGCTCGAGCCAGCCCACGCTCGACGAGCTGTTGCGCATCGCGAGCGAATGCCACGTCGCGGGGCTGATGACCGGCAAGGCCGGCATCCTGCATCTGCACATGGGCGACGGGCCGCGCGGCTTCGACCTCGTGCGCGAAGCGCTCGCCGTGTCGGAGCTTCCCGCGCGCGTGTGGCACCCGACGCACGTCAACCGCCGCCGCGCGCTGTTCGACGAAGCGCTCGAGCTCGCGGAGCACGGCGTCACGCTCGACATCACCGCCTTTCCGGTGGCGGAGGGCGAGGACGCATACAGCGCCGCGGAGTCGCTCGAGCGCTTCCTCGAGGCCGAGCTCGATCCCACGCGCGTCACGGTGAGCTCCGACGGCGGCGGTTGCCTGCCGCAGTTCGACAGCGACGGCCGCATCACGGATTGGGAGGTCGGCTCGCCCCTCGCGCTCGTCGAGACCATCGCGGAGCTGCTCGACCGCGGCCAGGCGCTCGAGGACGTGCTCCCGGCGTTCACCTCGAACGTCGCGAACCTGCTGCGCCTCCCGCGCAAGGGCGCGATCGCCGCCGGCGCCGACGCCGACCTCGTCGTGCTCGACGACGAGCACCGCGTGCGCGACGTGCTGTGCCGCGGCGTGTGGATGGTGCGGGGCGGCCGCGCGGTCGTTCGCGGCCGCTTCGAGGCGCCGACGGCGTGAATTCGGCGCGCGGGTTCGCACTCGCGGTCGCGCTCGCGATCGGCGCCGTCGTCGACAACGCGTTCGCGCGCGCTTCCGACGGAGCGGCCGCGCGCAAGGAAACGCCGCGGCGCACGATCGGCCGGCTGCCCGAGGGCGTGCCGGCGCCGCGCATCGACGCGCGCCTCGACGACACCGCGTGGGAGCACGCGAGCGACCTCGGCGAGTTCACCCAAGTCGTTCCGATCGCGGGCGCGACCCCGAGCGAGCCGACCCGCATCCGCGTGCTCTACGACGCGAAGACGCTGTACTTCGCGCTCGAGTGCTTCGACCGCGAGCCGCATCTGTTGCGCGCGACGCAGATGCAGCGCGACGCGAACCTCGATCCGGACGAGCGCGTTGAGATCCTGATCGACTCCTTCTTCGACCGCCGCAACGCGTTCTGGTTCCAGATCGGCGCCGCGGGCTCGCTCGGGGACGCGCTCGTGACGCGCAACGGCGCGACCTTCAACAAGCAGTGGGACGGCATCTGGAACGGCGAGGCGCGCATCGACGACGACGGCTGGCGCGCCGAGCTCGCGATTCCGTTCGCGACGCTGAACTTCGATCCGAACGCGGACACCTGGGGCCTCAACCTGCGGCGCTTCATCCGCCGCCGCAACGAGGAGGTGCGCTGGGCGAGCGCCGATCCGCGCATCAACTTCTTCTGGGTGGCGAACTGCGGCGAGCTCAGCGGCTTCCGCGATCTGCACCAGGGCCTCGGACTCGACTTCACGCCCTTCGCCGTCGCTCGCGCGCGCCGCGACAGCGTGCTCGACCGCTCGAGCGACGAGTTCGACGTCGGCTTCGACGCCTTCTACCGCCTGACGCCGAACTCCAAGCTCGCGCTCTCGCTCAACACCGACTTCGCCGAGGTCGAGGTCGACCAGCGGCAGGTGAACCTGACGCGGTTTCCGCTGTTTTTCCCCGAGCAACGCGACTTCTTCCTCGAGGACTCCGGCGTCTTCCAGTTCGGCGCGTCCGGTCAGTTGCTGCCCTTCTTCTCGCGCCGCATCGGACTCGACTCCACGGGCCAGAAGGTGCCGATCCTCGCGGCCGCGAAGCTCACCGGACAGACCGACGGGCTCTCCTACGGCCTGCTCGACGTGCAGACCGACTCGAGCGGCGCGCTCGACAGCCAGAACCTGTTCGCCGGGCGCGTGTCGAAGAACATCTTCGAGCAGTCCGACGTCGGCGTGATCTGGACCAGCGGGGATCCGCGCGGCGGCGGCGACGCGAACACGGTCGGCGTCGACCTCAACCTGCGCACCAACGAGTTCCTCGGCGACGACACGCTGCGCTGGCAGAGCTTCGTCGTCGCGACCGAGAACGACGGCTCGGGCGACGCGGACCTCGCGTATTCCGCGCGCCTCACCTACCCGAACGATCAGATCGAGTGGAGCGTCGGGACGAGCCTCGTCGAGGAGGATTTCGCGCCGCGGCTGGGGTTCGTCGACCGCACCGGGGTTCGGCGCCACGACGCGTCGTACACCTACCGGCCGCGCATCAACCGCGAGATCCGCCAGCTCGAGTTCCAGGCCGAAGTGCAGTGGGTCGAGAACATCGGCGCGGGTACGCAGACGCTCGTCGCCGAGCTGCAGCCCTTCGGCCTGATCTGGGACACGGGCGATTCGGCGAACCTCACGTTCGAGTCGAGCCGCGAGGTCCTCGACTCGCCCTTCGGCATCCATCCCGACGCGACGATCGACGTCGGCGACTACAGCTTCGAGCGCGTGCGCGTGGAGCTCGAAACTTCCGACCACCGCGCGTTCTCGGTCCTTGCGAGCGCCTCCGCGGGCGAGTTCTTCGACGGCCGGTCGGAGAGCTACCAGGCGCAGCTCGACTGGCGCCAGAGCGCGCACTTCCTCGCCACGGCGAGCCTCGAGCACACCGACGCGCGGCTCGCGGGCGGCGATTTCTCGGTCAACGTCGGACGCCTGCGCGGCACGCTGCTGTTCTCGCCGCGCGTGTCGTGGTCGAACAACCTGCAGTGGGACGACGTGAGCGACAACCTCTCGCTCAACAGCCGGCTGTGGTGGATCTTCGCGCCCGGCGTGCAGTCGTACCTCGTGCTGAACCAAGGTTGGAATTACGACTCGCCCAGCTTCGCGCCGGTGGGGACCGAGCTGGCGCTGAAATTCGGTTACACGCTGCGCTTCTGAGCGCTCCGGCAGGCCTCCGCGCGTGACAGGATGCCAGCGAGCGGCTAAGATCGCGCGGTGCGCACCAAGCTGTTCACGCTCGCCCTCGCTTGCGTCGCGCTCGCGGCAAGCGTGTGGCTGCTGCGGGAGCGTGATGCGGAAGCGCCGGCCGCCGTCGGAGGCGCTCCGAGCTCCGAATCCGCGCGCGCCCACGTGGACATCGAGGCGCCGGTGGAGTTCGAGCCGCGCGGAGATTCGACGCGCGAGGAACTCGCGCCGACGCCGGCGGCGAGCGCTGTGTCCTCCGCGCGCCGTTGCGAAGGACGGGTGCTGCTCTCGGACGGCGAGCCCGTGGCCGGAGTGCGGCTCGAGCTCGAGGCGCAACTCGACCCGACGCAGCCGGCGGTGTGGGTCGGCAGCGCGCTCACCAAGGACGACGGGCGTTTTCTCCTCGATCTGTCGGACGAGTGGAGTCCGGACAAGCCGGTGCAGGTCGTGATGCTCGAGCCCGCGCGTTTGGGCCAGGATCTGCGCACGTTTCGAGTCGACGCGAAGAGTCCGATCGAAGTCGTGCTGCCGGGGTGTCGAGTCACGGCGAGGGTGTTCCAGCCGGACGGGCGACCTGCGCAGTCCGCGCTCGTGCGCGCGCGATCGCTCGACGCTGGAGTCCGCTTGGCGGTGAGCCTGCCGGACTTCGGGAGTGGGACCGACGCCAAGGGTTGCGTGCGACTCGACTTCGTCGAACCGCTCGAACTGGAGCTCCGGGCCGAGTCGTGGGACGGCTCGCTGGTTTCGGCGCCGCTCGAATACGCGGTTCAACGCGGCGGACGATCGAACGCCGTCGAGCTCGAGCTGGCGCCCAAGCCCCGGCGCGGCGCCATCGAGGTCTTCGTCACCGATGACCGGGGCGCGCCGGTGGAGCATGTTCGCGCCGAGGCGATCCGCGTCGACGGTCCGAAGTCGAGGAGCGTGGGCGTGGCGGACGGCACGCGCGCGCCGATCGTCCTCGAGGACCTCGCGCCGGGGCGCTACACGGTTCGGCTCTCGGAATGGCGCTCCGACCCGCCGCCTCTCTACGTGTTCGACGAGCCGCGCGAGGTCGAAGTCGAGTCCGCGACTCACATCGCGCAGGCGCGCTTCACGGCCAAGCTCTGCGCGGGCGTGACCGTGAAACTCCAGCGCCTCGACGGTTTCGCGCCACTGCGCGTCGCGGTGCGGCCCGACGAGGCAGGCGCGCCGTGGCGAGAACTCCAGGGCTGGTCCCGCACGCACTCTCGCGTGAACGAGAAGGGTGTTACGGAGGCGACGACGTGGGTGAAGGACGTGCTGACCGTGAGCGGCGACTACTCGTGCGCTCCGCTGACGCCGGGCTGGTACGAGGTGCGCTTCGTGAGCGACAGCTCGCGCGAGGTGCTCGCCACGCGCGCGCCCGTGAGGCTGAAAGCCGGGAGCTTCGAGTCGCTCGCCGTCGACATTTGAAGCGCGCGCCGCGCGGCGGGAGGGCGTCGCAGCGCTTCCGCGACGCGCCGAGCCGTGTTCCAGGCCCACGGATGGGCGGAAAATTCTTCCCCGCGCGGAATCCCTCCTGCGATCTGCAAGTGAAGAGTCGAAGCGGTCGATACCGCTTCGCTCACCGGATGCCCGGTAGGATTCGCTATGTCAACGCCTCGACACACGCCCCTCAGCCTGCGCACCCAACTCGTTGCCCTTGCGAACGAGCTTCACAGCTCCGACTCGGACGACTACTTCGCCAACGACCGCTCCGCGCAGCAGTTGTCGAAGCTCAAGACGAGTCTGGAGCGCGACGGCTTCAAGGACGTGGCGGAGCAAGTGGCCGTGGCCGTGCGGCTCGCCGAGTTCCTCCAGGCCGGCGAAGCGCTCAAGAGCGAACAGGCGCACGAGCTGCTCGAGCTGCTCGTGAAGTCGATCGCGACCGCGATCGGGGTCGAGCTGCCGTCGCCCGGAGCGTCGCCGGCGGCGTCGAAATCGGACTCGGCCGCGGCGTCGGCCGCGCCCGCGCCGCGCGCGAACGAGCTGCGCCTCTCGTCGAACCGCAAACTCGGCGAGATCCTCGTGCAGATGTCGCTGCTCACCCCCAGCCAGGTCGAGCAAGCGCTCGCGCACCAGCGCATGACCGGCTGCCGGCTCGGCGAAGCGCTGGTCGAGATGCGCATCCTCTCCAAGAGCACCGTCGAGAGCGCGCTGCGCGGCCAGGGCCTGCGGCGCGGCGCCAACTACAGCGATCCGTGGCGCGCGGTCAGTTGAGTCGAGCCGAGTAGCTCGAACGCGCCGCGGTTGGGCGGCTCAGCGCTGCGGCTCGGTGGAGGCCCCTTCACGCCGCGCCTTGGCCGCGTCGAGCGCATTGCGCACCGCTCGCGCGAGATCGCTCGGCGAATAGGGCTTGCACAGGAACGCGTCGGGCGGAGCGTGGCGCGTCGAGTGCAAGCTCTCGCTCTCGTCGAAACCGCTGGTGAGCACCACCACCAGATCGCGGCGCCTCTCGCGCATCCGCTCCAGGGTTTCCTCGCCGCTCAGGTCGGGCATGGTGCGGTCGAGAAGCACGCAGTCGATCGCGCCCTTCGCGGCGTCGAGGATCGCGAGCGCTTCGCGCCCGCCCGAAGCGGTCGCCGTGGAGTAGCCGAACTGCTGCAGGCAACGCGCCGCGATGCGCGCGACCATCGGTTCGTCGTCGACGACCAGCACGCGCTCGCCGACTGTCGTCGACGGCGCCGGCAGCGCCGACGGCGGTGGAACGGGCGTCGACAGCGCCGGGAGCATCACGCGCGCCGTTGCGCCCTTGCCCGGAGCGCTTTCGAGCGTCAGCTCGCCGCCGTGCGCGCGAACGATGCCCTGCACCGCCGCCATTCCGAGTCCGCCGCCGCGATGCGTCTCGGAGACGTGCGGCTCGGCGCCGCGGACGCCGCCGTGGTCGCCGGCGTCGGCGTTCCGGTAGCTGCCGTTGTCGCTGACTTGGAGAAACACGCACTCGCGCTTCTCCTTGCCGCCGAGCGCCGCCTCCCCGCGCGAAACTTCGAGCGTGACGCGTCCGCCGCGCTCGCCGCACGCTGCGGCGCCTCCGAGCACGAGGTTCATCGCGACCTGTTGGATCTGCGACGGATCGGCGCGCACGGTCGCCGGGACGTCGCCGAGCCGGAGCTGCAACTGGACGTTCTTCGGCAGGCTGCTTTCGAGCAGCGCCGCGACCTCGCGGACGAGCGCGCGCACGTCGCAGCTCTCGGGCGAGCTGCCCGCGCGGCCCGCGTAAGCCAGCATCTGCCGCGTCAGGCCCGAGGCCGTGCGCGCCGCGGCCGCGATGTTCGAGATCGACGCGTGCAGCGCCGAGTTCGGCGCCTCGCTCTCGAGCACGAGCGCCGCTTCGCCGAGAATGGTCGTGAGCAGGTTGTTGAAGTCGTGGGCCAGGCCGCCCGCGAGCGCTCCGAGGCTTTCGAGCCGCTGCGCATCGAGCAACTGGCGCTCGACCCGGGCGCGCGCGCGCCGCTCGCTCTCGAGCTGCGTCACGTCGAGCACGTAGCCCTCGTAGTGCGTGATCGCGCCGCTCGCGTCGCGCACGACCAGCGTGTGGTCGTACAGCCAGCGCACCTCGCCGTCCGGCCGCACGATGCGGTACTCCTGCTCGAAGCTCGCCGCGCCGGACTGGCTGTGCTCGGCGACTTCGCGCGCCACGCGCTCGAGGTCCTCGGGGTGCACGCTTGCGGCGTAGGGCGTGCGCCCGGACATGAAGTCCTCCGCTCTCACGCCGAACAGCTCGACGACGTTGGGCGTGGCGTACTCCACGGGCCAGTTGGCCGCCGCGATCCAGCGGAACACGATCACCGGCCCGTCGACGAAGAAGTGACGGTGGCGTTCGAGCTCGCTGCGCGTGGCGGCGAGCTCGGCGCGCGTGGCGGCGAGCTCGGCGCGCGTGCGAACGAGTTGCAGCGTGTTGCGCATCCGCGGGCCGGCCTCCGCGAGCCGCGACGGATGCAACACATCGAGCACGCCCAGCCGCAAAGCCTCTGCCGCGGCACGTGCGTCGCCCGTGTCGTCGTACGCGACGATCGCGGTGCTCGAACCGAGCGCGCCGGCGAGCGCGAAGGCTTCGCCGCAGTTGCACGCGCCCGTCAGCGGGCACAGCGCCGCCTCGACCTTCGACTCGAACTCTCGCGCGAGCTCGGCGCGGGTTTCGGCGGCGCGCACCTCGAAGTGCGAATCCGCCCGCAGCACGCGCCCGAGTTCCGCCGCGAACCCGCTCGCGCGTTCGCCCACCACGACGATCGCAACCCGTGTCGAGTCGTTCGAGCCGGCGCTGTGGGTGTCCATCGTTCGAGCTCCTCGTCGGCGCCGTGTCACGGCGCGGGGATGCAAGCGCGCACGAGCGTGCCCTTGCCGGGCCTGGACTCCAGCTCGAGCCAGCCGCCGTGGGTCTTGAGGATGCCGAGCACCGCGGCGAGCCCCAGTCCGCGCCCGGCGACGCGCGTGGTGAAGAACGGCTCGCCCAAGCGCTCGAGCGTCTCGGCGTCCATGCCCGCGCCGTCGTCGCGCACTTCGACGTAAACGTGCGGCCCAGCGCGCTTCGAGCCGCGAAAGGCGGGCGGCGCGAGGTCCGCGGACTCGTAGGAGCGCTGGCCCGTCGCGATCCGCACGACGCCGCCGCGCTCGAGGCACGCCTCGCCCGCGTTGAGCGCGAGGTTCACGACCAACTGCCGGAGCTGCGCCGTCTCCCCGTGCACCTTCGGCAGGTCGCTCGCGAGCTCGTATTCGATCTGCACGCGGCGCTTGATCGACGAGCGCAGCAACTTCTCGACGGCGCGCACGACCTCCGACACGTCGACGGGCCCGCGCAACGCCGCTTCGCCGCGCGCGAGCGTCAGGAGCTGGCGCGTGATCTCCGAGGCGTTCTGCGACGCGCTCAGGATCTGCTGCAGGAAGCTGTGCGCGTCGCTCGAGGGATCGATCGAGCTCTGCGCGAGCCCCGCGCTCGCCAGCACGACCGTGAGCATGTTGTTGAAGTCGTGCGCGACCCCGCTCGCGACGACGCCCAGGCTCTCGAGCTTCGAGGTGTGCAGCAATTGCGCGCGCACCAGGGCCTGCTCCGCCAGAGCGCGGTCGCGCTCGCTCACGTCGATGCCGACGCCGACGAGGTAGCGCGCGCCGTCGTGGGAGAACAGCACGCCCGTGAAGTGGAACGGAATCGTCTCTCCGGTTTTCGTGCGCAGCCGCGCATCGACGATCGTGCGGCCCTCCTCGAACACCTGCCGCACCGCGCGCTCGACGCGCACCCGGTCGGCGCCGTCGAAGAAGTCCAAGGGATTCATCGCCGCCAGCTCGAGCGGCGCGAAGCCGGTGACCTTCTCGACGTTCGCGTTCCAGCGCAGGAAGCGCCCGGCCTCGTCGAAGACGTAGAAGTTGCCCGGCAGGCTGTCGACGATCGCTTCGACGAAGCGCATCTCGCGCTTGAGGCCTTCCTCCGCCAGCTTGCGCTCCGTGATGTCGCTGATCAGCCCCTCGATGGCGAGCAGCTCGTCGGCGCGCGAGTACACGCCGCGGCCCTGCTCCCAGACCCACTTCGTCTGGCCGGCCGCGCTCACGATGCGGTACACGAGCTGGAACGGGCGGCGGCGGTCGAGCGCTTGCTGGACTCCGTTCCACACGTAGGCCCGGTCGTCGGCGTGGATCACGTCGCGCCCGAAGTGCACGATTCCGTCGAGGAAATCGCGCGCGGGATGGCCGGTGAGCGCCGCGCAACCGTCGCTGATGAACTCCATCGGCCACTCGGGCGCGTTGCGGCATCGGTAGGCGACGCCGGGCAGGTTCGCGACGAGCGTGGCGAGCGCGCGCTGCGTCTCGCGCAGCTTGGTCTCGACCGAATGGCGCCCCGCGACCTCAGTGTAGAGCTCCGCATTCGCGTGCGACAGCGCTTCGCGGCGCAGCTCGAGCATGCGCACGCGCTGGGCGAGGAGCGCGCTGAACGCGAGCCCGAGCGCGAGCATGGCCCACGGCGTGTAATCGGTTGGACGGAGCGCGTATCCGGGCTCGGCGCGGACGACCGCGGTCCAATCCGCCGGCCCCAGCTCGAGAGCGCCGCGGACTTCGAACGGACCGAGGGCGCGGCGTTCGCGGTACGGCTCGATGCTCACGCGGAGGTGCTCCACGCCGACGTGCTGCGCCGCGTCGCGCGCCATCTGCTCGACGCGCAGCACGACCGCCACCCAGCCGACGTGCGCTCCGTCGTTCGAAGCGGCGGGCCCGGCTTCCGCGCGCGCCGGCAGCGCGATCAGCGCGCGCCGGGATGGTTCGGACGGCGGGTCCACCCCGAGGTCGGGTTCCGCGAGCGCGACCACGAGCGGCTGGGCGTCGTTCGCGGCGGAGGGCCGCGCGAGTTCGACCTGGGGGCCGACGAGGGTTTGCACGTCGAGTCCGACCCACCAGCGCGTCGCGGTGCGCGGATGGTTCAGCGTGATCGGCCAGCACTCACGCGTTTCGAGCAGGCTTCCGTGCACGCCGACGATGTCGATCGGATGGCCGGTCGAGAGCGCGGCTCGCCGGCGCCACGCGCTGCGTTCCTCGGGCGCGACGCGCTCGATCCACAGCAGCGCCTCGACGTGCGCGTACTGCGCGATCAAGGTGCGCGCGAAGCGCTCGAACTCGCTGGGCTCGACCGTGTGCGAGCTGTCCCAGAAGGCCTGCAACGCGCGCGTCGCTCCGACCGCCTGGTCCATGTGCTCGTTGGTCGCCGCCAGCAGCGCCGCGCTCTGCGCCGCGAACTCCTCGTGCCGCGCTTCGTGGTTGCGCCACATGGCCATAGCGCTCAACGCGACGGATACCGATCCGCCGAGGAACGCGACGAGCAACGCCTGCCGAGGCCAGCGCCCGCTCGCGGGACCCGAGCCCACTGGGAGAGCCATCGACGTGCGGATCATAGCCATCCGCAGCTCCGCGCCAGCCTGCGGGCGCCGCGCGCGGGTTTTTGCCGCCACCCACCCGATGGGATGAGGGGGCCGCTACTTCAGGCGCTTCAGCAGGTCGTCCGCCTGGCCGGCCGGATTCGCGGTCGCCAGCGCCTCGCGGATCCGTCCGTCGGGACCGATCACGTAGGTGTAGCGCGCGGCGAACTTGTCCTGCGGCGACTTGCACGCGCGGTAGTCGAGCCCGATCTTGCGCCCGCGGTCGGACAGCAGGCGGAACGTGAAGCCGTTCTTCTTCGCGAACGCGAGCTGCTCCTCGGGGCTGTCGAAGGACACGCCCAGGATCACCGCGCCCTTGGCTTCGAATTCGCGGATTCGATCACGGAACCCGCATCCCTGGCGCGTTCAGCCCGGCGTGTCGGCCTTGGGGTAGAACCACAAGACCACGGTCTGGCCGGCGAAGTCGGAGAGCTTGACGATGCGGCCGTGTTGATCGAGCGCCTCGAACGGCGGTGCGACGGCGCCGACCGGCAGCAGGGGCGCGTCGCCTTGGATGCGCAGCAGCGAGAGGATCTTCTTGAGCACGCAGCGAGTGTAGCGTCGCGCGCTCGCGCCGGTCAGCTTCCGTCGACGAGCGTCACGCCGTCCGCCTCGACGGCGATCTGCAGCACGCGACGTGCGCGCGCGGGGGACTCGATCCCGAGCAGGTAGGTTCCCGCGGGCAGCGACGAAGCGCGCCAGCGGCCGGGTGTGAACGAAGTGAGGATGTCGAGCGACTTGCTCGCGCGGTCGACGATGCCGGCGAACTCGCGATCGCTCGCGTCCCGCAGCGAGAGCGTCGCGGCGGCGGCCTCGGCGGCCGAGGCAAAGCGCACCTCCACCTGGCCCGCGCGCAGGAGCGTGAGCTCGAGCGGCGCCAGCGCTTCGCCTTCGCGCACGATCACGTGCCGCGGCGTCGAGCACCGCTCACGGCTTCGCGCGTGCACCCAGTACTCGCCGGGGGCGAGCGCCGGACCGGCGAACGCGCCGTCGAGGTTGCTCGACGACCACGCGAAGGGCGTGAGCAAGCGGCCGTCCGCGGAGTGCACGACGACCGAAGCCAGGCCGACGGGCGCGCCGCGCTCGTCGGAAAGGACGCCGCGGAGCAAGGCGCCGTTCGCAATCCGGATCACGAGGTCGTCGACGGACCGCCCGTCACGCACCTCGAGCACCGCACTCACGCTCGCGGCTGTTTTCGCGACTTCGCCTTGCTCCGCGGTGATTCTCGCGGGCGCCGCTGCGCCCGCGTTGGGTTCGGCGGGCGCCGCTACGCCCGCAGTGCTGTCGGCGGGCGCCGCCGCGCCCGTGTTGGAGTCGGTGACGGCGCCCTGCGAACCCGTGCTGCCCGAGTCCTTGTGCACCGACAGCGACCACGCGCCGTCCTCGAGCCGTTCGAACGCGAACGAGCCGTCCTCGCGCGTGGGCCGGGCGTCGCTGAAGCTCGTCAACAACGAGCGCATTCCGCCGCGCTCGCGCTTGAGGCGCACGCTCGCGCCGGCGACCGGCTCGCCGCGCGCGTCGAGAACGCGTCCGCGCAGCGCGCCGCTCGGCAGCTCGATGTCGTGGCGCCAACGCTCGGCGTTCGGCGCTTCGAGCACGCGCTCGACGCTGTGCGTGCCCGGGGCGTCGAAGACCGTGACCTTGAGCAGGTACGCGCCCGGTTCCGCGAGCGCGACGCGGTAGCGGCCGTCGGCGTCGGTGCGCGCGACGCGCTGCAACTCGAGCGCGCGTTCACCGGGCCCGACGAACTGCAGCAGCGCGGACTGCGGCGCGCCGCGCGCGGTCACGCGGCCCTCGACGACCACGGGGCGCTCCGGCGCGCGGCCGAGCTCGACGTGGAGCGTCTCGCCGTCGCGCACTTCGAGCGTGCGCTGCGCGAGGTGTTCGAAGGGCGAGATCGAGCCGGGTTCGCCGAGGCGCAGCTCGGACAGCTCGGCGTCGCTCGGGAAGCTGAGGAGCGTCCAGCGGCCGACGGGGAGCGCCGCGAAGGCGAAGCTGCCGTCGCTTGCCGTCGTTCGGGAGAGCGCGCCGGCGCCGAAATCGCTCATCAAGCGCACTTCGCGCTCGGCGGCGGGGCGTCCGTCGGGCGCGAACACGGTCCCGAGCAGGCGGCCGCCGGTTCGGAGCGTGAGCACGAGTTCGCCGGGCTCGCGCGCGTCGAGCTCGGCCGCGCCGGGCGAACGCCTGTTGAGCGAGTGACTGTCGATCGAGTTGCTGTCGAGCGTCAGCGTCTCGCTCGGCGCAGCGTCGGCGTGGGTGGCGGTCAGTTGGCGCCAGCGCGAGCTCGACGGAGGCAGCTCGAAGCGCCCCTGCGCATCGGCGAACACTTCGTGGAACGCCGCGGGCTTGGGCTGCGCGTCGAACCATTCGAGCGGGCCCGTTCCGATGCGCGCGCCGGGCGCGGGGCGTCCGTCGGCGAAGACGGCGCGGCCGCGGACCGTCGCGGAGCTCGCCGGGGGCGCGATGGACACCGCGGGCTCGCCGGCATCGAGCTCCGCGCGAGTCGAGCCGCTCGCGCTCGCGGCGTCGGCAACCGCTCGCACACTCGAGCGATCGGCGATCGACCGGTTCGCACCGGAGTTCGCCTCGAGGCTCGCGCCGCGCTCCGCAGCGGGTGTGGAAAGCACCCGCACGGCCAACCAGACGAGCGCGAGCGCCGCCACCGAACTCGCGAGGACGGCGCCGGCGACGGCCGCGGCGCTCGCGGACAGTCCCGTGCCCGTCCCTTCAGCGGCGCCCGCCGCGACATCCGCAGCGACATCCGCGGCGGCTTCCGCGGCCGGCTCGAGTGGGACCGCGGGTCGAAGGTCGGCGAGCGCGAGCGGCGCCAGCGCGCGCAACCACGAGCGCCCTTCGTTGCCGTAGTCGCGCTCGAGCCGTTCGCGGAGCTTCGCGTGCGCGCGCGTCAGCCGGCTCGTCACGGTCGCGAGCGGCACGTTCTCCGTGCGCGCGATCTCGCGCGGCGGGAGGTCTCCGAACCAGCGCAAGAGCACCGTGCGGCGGTACGGCTCCTCGAGCGCGAGCACGCATTCGACGAGCCGGCGCTGGGTCTCGGCCTGCTCGACCAGCTCGAGCGTCGAGGGCTGCGCCTCGGCCTTCGCGGCGCGCGGCTCGGCCCGGTCGCGAGCATCGGCGCGGCGGCGGTTCGACGCCTGGCGGTTGCGCAGCACGCGCGCGAGCCAGCCCTGCGCGCGGGTTGCGTCCTCGGGCGGTCGCACCAGTGCCGCCGCGAGCGCGTCCTGCGTCAAGTCGTCGGCCAGGTGCGAGTCCCCGACCAGCTCCCGCGCGAGCGAACGCGCCCAGCGCGCGTGCGCGAGCAACGATTCGACCTTGGGGGACGGCGTAGCGGACATGGCTCGTTCCAGCCCTCACGCACGGGCGGCGCGACTCCACGCAAGAATACGGGAATCCGTGCGGCGCGCCGGTCCGCGCCCCGGCCGCGCCGCTTCCCGCGTGGAGGGCGAGCTCGACGATCGTCGCTAAACTTTTCGGCCCGGCGCCGCGCGGCGAGCCACAGCTCCCGGCGGCGCACGACCACCCCTCACAGCGAGATCGAGACCATGGCAGCAGACGACCGCGGCGGAATGGCCATTGGCATCACGTGCAAGAACATGGCGAAGAGCGTCGAGTTCTACGCGCGCAAGCTCGGCTTCACGATGAAGGAGAGCTGGCCGAACGACCAGGCGCCGATGTGGTGCAACATGGTCCTCGACAAGCAATCGGTGATGCTGGGCGCGGCCATGAGCCCCGAACAGGTGGGCGAGATGTGCGGCGGCGACCCCGAGGCGGCGCCGCACCACAAGCGCGCCGCGGAGCGTTTCGCCGCGCACCCGGCGGGGGTCGGGTTGCACACCTACTTGCAGGTCGAAAACGTCGACGCCTACTGCGCGCAGATCGGCGAGCGCGGCGTTCAGCCGCTGCTCGCGCCGCGCACGCAGTTCTACGGAATCCGCGAGATGCACGTGGACGATCCCGACGGCTACCGCCTGGTCTTCTATCACCCCGTGGCGATGAGCGAGTGCCAGTCGTGCGGCATGCCGCTCACCGACGCCGCGCCGGGCCAGATGTACTGCGCGTACTGCACCGACGAGTCCGGCCGCCTGCGGCCCTATGAGCAGGTCTTCGAAGGAACGGTGACCGGCTACTTCATGGGCATGCAGAAGCTCGAGCGCGGCGCGGCGGAAGCGGCCGCGAAAGCGCACCTCGCGAAGATGCCCGCCTGGGCGATGCACTCGTAAGGCGCGCTCGCGCGCTCGACGTCAAACGTGCTGGAGGGGCTTCGACGCGCTCGACGCGTCGCCCGAGCCCTCGTCGGCGTAGCTCTCGATCGGCGGACAGGTGCAGATCAAGTTCTTGTCGCCGTAGCCGTTGTCGACGCGGCCGACATAGGGCCAGAACTTGCGCTCGCGCGTCCACGGCGCGGGGAAGGCGGCGACTTCGCGGCTGTAGGGCCGCGACCAGGTGTCGGAGACGACCACGTCGCAGGGGTGCGGCGCGTTCTTGAGCGGGTTGTTCTCGCGCGGCCACTCGCCGCTCTCGACGCGCGCGATCTCCGCACGGATCGCGATCAACGCCTCGCACAAGCGGTCCAGCTCCGCGCGCGCTTCCGATTCGGTCGGCTCGATCATCAGCGTGCCGGCCACCGGGAACGACATCGTCGGCGCGTGGAAGCCGTAGTCCATCAAACGCTTCGCGACATCCTCGGCCATCACGCCCGCCGAGTGCTCGAAGGGCCGCAGATCGATGATGAACTCGTGCGCGACGCGGCCGTTGCGGCCGCTGTAGAGCAACTCGAAGTGCTCGCCGAGGCGCTTCGCCATGTAGTTCGCGTTGAGGATCGCGACCTCGGTCGCGCGGCGCAGTCCGGCCGCGCCCATGAGCTGGATGTAGACCCAGGGGATCGTGAGGATGCTCGCCGAACCCCACGGCGCGGCCGAGATCGGTCCGATCGCCTTCGCGCCGCCGACGGCCGTGAGCGGGTGGCCGGGGAGGAACGGCGCGAGGTGCGCTGCGACGCCGATCGGCCCCATGCCCGGACCGCCGCCGCCGTGCGGGATGCAGAAGGTCTTGTGCAGGTTGAGGTGGCACACGTCCGCGCCGATATCGCCCGGCCGGCACAGCCCGACTTGCGCGTTCATGTTCGCGCCGTCCATGTACACCTGGCCGCCGTGCTCGTGCACGACCGAGCAGATCTCCTTGATGCCCTCCTCGAACACGCCGTGCGTCGAGGGATAGGTCACCATCAGCGCCGCGAGGTTGGCCGCGTTTGCGAGCGCTTTCGCGCGCAGATCGGCGAGGTCGATGTTGCCGTGCTCGTCGCACGCAACGACCACGACCTTCATGCCGGCCATCACCGCGCTCGCGGGGTTCGTGCCGTGCGCGCTGGTCGGGATCAAGCACACGTTGCGGTGCGCCTGGCCGCGCTGGCGGTGCCACTCGCGGATCACGAGCAGGCCCGCGTACTCGCCCTGCGAGCCGGCGTTGGGTTGCAGCGAAACCGCGGCGAAGCCGGTGATTTCGCTGAGGTCGCGCTCGAGGCTCGCGAAGAGCAGGCGGTAGCCGTCGAATTGCGAGAGCGGCGCGAACGGGTGCAGCGCGCCGAACTCGGGCCAGGAGAGCGGGAGCATCTCGCTGGTCGCGTTGAGCTTCATCGTGCACGAGCCGAGCGGGATCATGCTGCTCGTGAGCGACAGGTCGCGGCCCTCGAGCTTGCGGATGTAGCGCAGCATCTCGTGTTCGGCGTGGAAGCTGCTGAACACCGGGTGCGTGAGGTAGCTCGACGTGCGCGCGAGCGGCGCGGGGAAGCCGCGCTTCGCCGAACGCGCGAGCGCTTCGACGTCGAGCTTCGCGCCGGCGGAACCGCCGAACACCTCGAGCAGCGCGCGCAGGTCGGCCGCGGTCACGGTCTCGTCGAGCGCGACGCCGACGGCGGTGTCGGAGAGCTTGCGCAGGTTGATCGACTTCGCGTGCGCGGCTTCGAGCACGCGCTCGGCGCGCGCGTCGGCGAACTCCACGCGCAGGGTGTCGAAGTAGCGCGCGTGCGCCACGCGCAGGCCGAGCTTCTCGAGCCCCGCCGCGAGCGTCGCGGCGCAGCCGTGGACGCGCTCGGCGATGGCGCGCAGCCCCTCGGGCCCGTGGTAGACCGCGTACATGCCGGCCATCACCGCGAGCAGCACCTGCGCCGTGCAGATGTTGCTGGTCGCCTTCTCGCGCCGGATGTGCTGCTCGCGCGTCTGCAGCGCCATGCGCAGCGCGCTCGCGCCGCGCGAATCGCGCGAGACGCCGATGATGCGGCCCGGCATGTCGCGCTTGTACTCGCTCTTCGTCGCCATGAAGGCCGCGTGCGGACCGCCGAAACCGAGCGGCACGCCGAAACGCTGCGCCGAACCAATGGCGATGTCGGCGCCGAACTCGCCCGGCGCGCGGAGCAGCGTGAGCGCGAGCAGATCCGCGGCGACGACGAACAACGCGCCCGAGTCGTGCGCGCGCCCGGCGAGCGCGTCGTAGTCGAGCACCTCGCCGTCCGTCGTCGGGTATTGCGCCAGCA
>CALFYL010000003.1 GCA_937952135.1 uncultured Planctomycetia bacterium | reverse complement strand
GGCGCTTCCAACTGTGGTACCGCGACCCGCAGGGCGGTCCCGCGGGCATGAACACCTCGGACGGCGTCGCCGCGACGTTCTGCCCCTGATCCAGCGTGCTCGAGCGCTCGTCGTGACCTCGCACGGTCGCGGCGAGCGCGGGTCCACTTGCGCGCGCTCGACGTCGCGCCGACGGCGCTCGGGACTTCGACGGTTGCCGGCGACGCGCCGCGCACGAACGAGAGGTCGAGCGCTTGCCCCGACAGGTTCCTCCCCGAGCAGCCCGTTTCGCGCTCGAGTCTCGAGTCGGTCGGACCGCCGTCCCGCGTTCTCTTCGTCGCAGCGGTCGCACGGCTGCCCGCTCACCTCGAACCTCCGGCCCATGAGCTTCGCCGGGCGAGCTCTCGCGAGGGCCACCTCGCTTTCCCGCAGCGCGCGCCGCGGGATGGCAAGTCGCGCCGCTGCGGCCGAGCTGACTGCAGCATGGGGGACCGCGCTATCCTGCGCGCTCGTCGCGGGCCATTAGCTCAGTCGGTTAGAGCAGGCGACTCATAATCGCTCGGTCGTAGGTTCGAGTCCTACATGGCCCACCTTTGCGGCAGCCTGCGACCCGGACGCCTGCCTCGTGCCGCGGTTGCGCGAAATGCCGACTCGGCGCCAGGAACATGCACCTCACCGTGCACGAGCACATCGTCGGCTGCGCCGTCACGATGCGCGCGCCCACGGGGCTGGAATCGAAATCGAGGCCCGTCGAACCACTCGCAGCGGCGGCGGCATGTAGGCCGTCGGAGGCCCCATGAAGCACCACGTCGCCAGAGTCTGTGTCGCCTTCGGTCTGATCGCCGCGCTCACCGCGCCCCTGCGCGCGCAGTCGACCTGGTACGTCGACGTCAACGCCGCGCCGCCCGGCGACGGCTCGCCGGGGTCGCCCTACAGCTCGATCCAGTTCGCCATCGACGCGGCGACCACGTTGCACGACCACACGCTGCTCGTCGCGCCGGGCGAGTACCTCGAGAACATCGAGCTGCGAGAGAAACGCTTGACGCTCGTCGGCGTCGCCGGCCCGGCTGCGACCATTCTGCGTGCGGCCGGGCCCGGCGCCGTGGCGCGGCTCGACGCCACGGGGTGCATGCTCGAGGGCTTCACCGTGACCGGCGCCTGGGGTTCGACGGACCCCGGCATTCGAGTTCCGCAACAGACGCAGGCGAACGCCTTCGTCCGTCGCTGCGTGGTCGCCGGCAACGCGGGTCACGGCATCGTGCTGAACTACGACGCGCAGCTCGAGAACTGCACGATCGCCAACAACGGCGGCCAGGGCGTGACGATGGGCGGCCTGGCGCGCCTGATCGCTTCGAACTGCGTGCTGTGGGGCAACGGCACGCCGACGACCACCTTCACCGGCTTCGGCACGACGGTGACCTACTGCGCGCTCGAGAGCGCGTTCTGCCCCGAATGCGGCAACTTCGCGCTCGACCCGCAGCTCTGGAACCCGCTTCTCGGCGACTACCGCCTGCGCGCCGGCTCGCCGTGCATCGACAGCGGCGACCCCTCCGTGCCCGGCGATCCCGACGGAACGCGGCGCGACATCGGCGCGTACGCCTTCGAAGCGAGCTACACGCCGGCGCCGCAGAGCTACTGCACGAGCAAGCTCAACTCGCTCGGATGCGCGCCGTCGATTTCGTGGAGTGGAACCCCGAGCGCCGCGGGAGCTCCGTTCACGATCCATTGCACGCAGGTGCTCAACCAGCGCTCCGGTTTGTACTTCTACGGCTACGCGCCGCGTTTCCATCCGTTCCAAGGCGGGTGGCTGTGCGTGAGCTCGCCCACGCTCCGCACGCCCGTGACCCAATCGGGCGGCAACGCCGCGCCGCCCGACGATTGCTCGGGCTCGCACGTGTTCGACTTCGGCGCGCGGATCCAGAGCGGCGTCGATCCCGCGCTCGTGGCCGGCCAATTGGTCTGCGGGCAGTTCTGGTATCGCGACCCCGCGAGCTCGTTCCAGTCCGGCCGCAGCAACGCTGTCGCGTTCGGCATCGGGCCTTGAGCTGCCCGCGCGGCGCGCGGCACGAATTTCCGCGTTCGACGCCCGCCAGGGCGGCCGCAGCGACGAATCTCGGCCGCCGCGCCGACCTTCTCGGGTGCGGCGCCGCAGAGTGGGGGAGGCGCTGCGGCGGCGCCGTCGCTACCGTCTTCGGCCCCGATCCCCGGTCCCACGCCCCACCATGACGCTCCCGACCACAACCGACGCCGCCGCCGCGCCGGCCAAGAAGCCGAACATCGTCAAGCGCCTCTACAACTGGGTGCTTTCGTGGGCCGAGACGCCCTACGGGACCCCGGCGCTGTTCGCGATCTCCTTCGCGGAGAGCTCGTTTTTCCCGATCCCGCCCGACGTGCTTCAGATCGCGCTGTCGGTTTCCAAGCCCAAGCGTTCGTACTTCTACGCGCTGGTGTCGCTCACCGCCTCGGTGCTCGGCGGCATCCTCGGTTGGTGGATCGGGATGGAGCTGTGGGACTCCATGCAGAGCTTCTTCTTCGACCACGTTCCCGGCTTCACGCGCGAGAACTTCACCAAGGTCGAGGCGAAGTACAACGAGCACGCCTTCCTCGCCATCTTCGGCGCGGCGTTCACACCCGTGCCGTTCAAGGTGTTCACCATCGCCTCGGGGGTGTTCGAGGTCGGGCTGACGACCTTGATCTTCGCGTCGATCTGCGGCCGCGGACTGCGTTTCATGAGCGTCGCCACCGCGATCTTCTTCTTCGGCCCGACGGTGAAGTACTGGCTCGAGCGCTACTTCGAGCTCGCGACGATCCTGCTCACCGTCGTCGGCGTCCTCGGCTTCGTGGCCGTCAAGTACCTGCTCTGACCCGCGCGCTTGCTGCGCACCCGGCGCCGCGTCGCTAGCTTGTCGCCGTGAGCCTCACGCTCCTCGCTGTCGCCTTCACGGCCCTCCTCGTCGCCGGTTATCGGCTCTACGGGCGCTGGGTCGCGGCGCAACTCGGCGTCGACGACTCGCGCGTCACGCCCGCGCACTCGAAGTCGGACGGCGTCGACTACATCCCGACGCAGCGCTTCTATCTGTTTGCGCAGCACTTCTCGGCCATCGCCGCCGCCGGACCGATCGCGGGGCCGATCCTCGCGTGCCTGCACTTCGGCTGGGCGCCGTGCCTGCTGTGGATCGGCTTCGGGGTGGTGTTCATCGGCGCGGTGCACGAC
Organism: uncultured Planctomycetia bacterium; assembly: GCA_937952135.1. Classification (GTDB taxonomy): domain Bacteria; phylum Planctomycetota; class UBA1135; order UBA1135; genus WYBT01. Next base: position 38,314 of record CALFYL010000003.1, on the reverse strand, counting down.
TTCTCGAGCCTCGTCGCGTCGCTGCGGCACGGCGGCTGCTCGATCGCGGAGATCGCGCGCGAGAAGCTCGGCGGGCCCGCGGGCCGCGCGACGATGGCCTTCATCTGGATCGCGCTGATCTACGTGATCGTCGCCTTCGCCGACATCACGGCGGCGAGCTTCGCGCGCGGCACGGAGGAGCTCGAAGCTGCCGGCGTGCGCTTCAATCCCGGCGGCGCCGTGGCGGCCGCGAGCGTGATGTACCTCACGCTGTCGATCGTCATGGGCGTCGTGCAGCGCCTGTTCTCGCCGCCGCTCTGGCTCGTCACGCTCGTCTTCGTGCCCGCGACCTTCGCCGTCGCGTGGGCCGGGACCCTCGTGAGCGATGTCTTCGTCTACGACACGCGCACCTGGGGGCTGCTGATCCTCTTGTACTGCGCGGTCGCGTCGGTCGTACCGGTGTGGGCGCTGCTCCAGCCGCGCGGCTACCTCGGCGGGTTCGTGCTCTACAGCGCGCTCGCCCTGGGCGTCGTCGGCATTCTGTTCGGAGGCTACGAGCTGCAGCAGCCGGCCTTCGCCGAGCCCGATCCGTCGAGGCCCACGCCGGCGCTGATGCCGTTCCTGTTCGTCACGATCGCGTGCGGAGCGTGCTCGGGCTTCCACGGGCTCGTGTGTTCGGGAACCACGTCGAAGCAGGTCGACCGCGAGAGCCACTCGAAGCTCGTCGGCTACGGCGCGATGCTCGCCGAGGGCTTCGTCGCGCTGATCGCGCTCGTGACCGTCGCGATCTGCTCGAGCGCCGAGCTCGAGGGCCTCAAGCCCGGCACGATCTACGGCAACGGCATCGGCGAGTTCCTGACGCTCGTCATCGGCCGCGACAAGCTGCCCTTCGCGATCACCTTCGGCGCGATGGCCTTCTCGACCTTCGTGTTCGACACGCTCGACGTCGCGACGCGGCTCGGGCGCTACCTCGTGCAGGAGCTCCTCGGTTGGCGCGGGTGGAGCGGCGCGGCGGTGGGGACCGGACTCACCATCGCGCCGGCCGCGTTCTTCCTGTGGTACGGCGGCGAAGGCTCGTACCTGCGCTTCTGGACGCTGTTCGGCGCGTCGAACCAACTCCTCGCGGCGCTCACGCTGCTCTCGATCGCGGTTTGGCTGCGAAAAGAAGGCCGCGGAGCGTTGTTCGTGATCCTTCCACTCGTGTTTGTGCTCACGATCACCGTCTGGGCGCTGGTCGCGATCGCGCGCAAGAGTCTCGCCGACTCGCAGGGCTTCGACGTGCCGCTTGCGAACGCGGGCGCCTCCGTGGTGTTGCTGGCGCTCGCGGCCTTCCTGGTCGCGCGCGCCGTGCACGAGTTCCGCTCCACGCCGCCGAAGTAGTGCGCGGCGCTACCATCGCCAACGCGTGAAACCCGCCTCCGCCTTCGCAGCCCTGTTCGCGTGCGCGGCCGCGGCGGCGCTCGGTTGGTGGGCCGGCGCGCGCCGTGTCGAGCAACGCTTCGAGCGCGTCGTCGAGGCGCACACGACGGCTCTCACGCTGGGTGCGATCGCGCCGGAGGAGCAGCGCGCGACGGTCGCGAAGGCCTATTCCGATCCCGCGAGCGCCGAGCGAGCGCTCGACCGCATCGCATGGGAGCCGCCGAAGACTCCCGCGCCGTTCGTGGGCTACGCGCCGACGCCGGGCGAGCACGCGAACGCGCGCCACAACTCGCTCGGATGGCGGGACGCGCGCGAGCTCGTGCGGCCGAAGCCCGCGGGCGTCGTGCGCGTGTTCCTCACGGGCGGATCGACGGCCTACGGCGTCGGCGCGCCGAGCCAGGAGACGACGATCGGCGCGCTGCTCGAGAGGCAACTGAACACGGAACTCGGCGCGCGCGACGGCAAGCGCTATGAGGTGTTCACGACCGCGGCGCCCGCGTGGGCGAGCACGCACGAACGCATCCAGGTCGAGAATCTGCTGAGCGACGCGGAAGCGGACGTGATCGTGGCGCTCACCGGTGTGAACGACGTGCACTGGGGTTGGCGCGGAGCGGACGTGATGTGGATGCGCTCGTACGCCGAGGAGTACTTCAAGCTGCTGCACGACGCGGCGCTCGAGGTCGCAGGCGCGCCGGCGGAGGTCGACCTGGTTCGGGTTTCGCCCGAGCCCGTGTCGCCGGGCGACGTGGGCTATCGCTTCGAGCGCAACCAGCGCTCCGCGTGGTACGCGGCGGCCACGGGCGGCGCGACCTACGTCGTGGCGCTGCAGCCGTGCCTCGCGGTCACGAAGAGTTCACGCAAGCCGCCCGCGGACGGCGACGAGAGCTACTTCGTCGCGTGTTTCGACGAGCTTCGACAGCGCTTGCAGCGCATCGAGCTCCAGCAGTGGAAGTTCGTCGACCTCACGCGCCTCTTCGACGCCGATTTCGGCCGCGAGCACGTCTACATCGACTCCTACCACTTCGGCGACAAGGGCAACGAGCGCCTCGCCCGCGCGCTGTTCGAGGCCCTGCACGAACGGCTCGCGCCGGCCGGCGGCGAGCCGAAGTAGGGCCTTCGAGTCCGATTTCGGACCCTGTCGCGATGGCGGCCGGGCGGACCGGTCACGCCGGCGGCAGCATCGGAGTGACGCGCTCGCGCAGGCCGGCGGGCAAGCGGCGCTCGAGGATCTCGACGATGCGCTGCGCGCTGTAGCGCGACGAGAAGTGCGTGAAGAGCAGCGCCTCGTTCTCGAACAAATCGGCGCGCTCGAGCACCTCGTCGAGATGGATGTGGCCCTTCTCGCGGCACTGCGCGACGCTCACCGTGTCGTCGAGGAAGGTGACCTCCATCACGAGCACGCGCGCGCGGCGCACGACCTCGGTGCGTTCGACGACTTCGATCAAGGTGTCGCCGGTGAAGGCGAGCTCGGCGACTTCGAGCGTGTCGAAGGCCTCGTCGCCGTGAAGCTCGCGGAGTCCGCGCAACTCGTCGTCGCTCTTGCCGACGTGCTCGGGCTTGAGCTTCTTGCGCCGCGTCCAGATGCCGTAGCCCTGGCACGGAACGCGGTGGTAGGCGCGGAACGGCCGCACGAGCAGCTTGTTCGGCAGCTCGAGCTCCTCGCCCGGTCCGAGCGCGACAAGGTTGTGCTGCAACTCGCTCCGATCGAGGCGCCGCCACACCTCGAACAGCTCCTTGAACGCGACTTCGTTCTCGCGCGGAACCACGTAGGTCGGCGCGCCCATGCGCCGCAGGTGGCGCGTCGCCGCGTGCCAGGCCACGCCGCCCATGTGGTCCATGTGCGCGTGCGTGAACAGGATCGTCGGACGGTTGACGGCGGCGTCGGGGCAGCGGCCGATGTCGAAGGCGAGCTTCCACTCGGGGCAGTCGATGCTCGTTTCGAGGCCGCCGACGGAGACGCCCTCGACCAGGATGTTCGCGAGGCGCGGCATGCAGTCGCGCGAGCGTAACCGTTCTCGCGCGGGGCTCGCCCCAGACCTTAAGAACTTCCGTCCGCTCGGCGCCTCCGTACCATGAGCGAATCGCGCGCGCTCGAGGCGCGCCCCTTCCCGACTCGCTCCAGCGGAGAACCCCATGAAGTCGCTTTGGATCACCTGCGCCGCTTTCGTCCTCACCGGCGGTTCGCTCACGACCGACTACACCCAGCAGCGCTCGCTGCGCGTCGAGATCAGCTCGTCGATGGAGCTGGAGACGAAGTCGATGAAAATCGAGCGCAACGGCGAGCCCATGGAGGGGGTAGGTGGAATGTCGAGCACCGCGAAGCGCACCGTCACCTATGTCGACAAAACGCTCGAGCACAAGGACGGCGCGCCGATCAAGGTGCAGCGCGTGTTCGAGGACCTCGCGAACAAATCGACGATGACCTTCGGCGACCGCCAGTTGGAATCGGCCATGACGCCGCGCCTGTCGGGCGTGACGCTCGAGTTGACGCGCTCCGGCGAGGACATCGAGGTGAAGGCCACCGAAGGCGACGCCGACGAGGACGCTCTGGAAGGCCACACGCTGGAGCTGCTCCTCGATGCGTTCTTGCCGGAGGGCGACGAGGAAAGCTGGGATCTCGAAAGCGCCGCGATCAAGCGCGGGCTCGCGCTCGACGTGCAGAAGGCGTTCTTCGCGCCGCCGGAAGCTCCGGGCGGCGAAGGCGAAGGTCGCGGGCGCAGCCGAGGCCGCGGAACGGGCGGTTCGACGAGCGGCGTGATGTCGCTCGCAGAGCTCGAAGGCAAGGCCACCCGCACCGAGGAAACCGAAGAGCACGACGGCGTCGAGTGCGTCGTGATCAAGCTCGAGATCAAGGGCAGCGGCGACCTTCCGACGCCGGAGTCCGGCGGCGGCGGCCGCGGCGGTGCGTTCGAGCCCGCGCTTCCGCTGGTGCTCGTCGGCAACACCTACGACATCGAGTTGAAGGGCCGCCTGCTGTTCGACGCGAAGAACAAGCTGCCGGTGCACCTCGAACTCGAGGGCTCGATCGAACTCGAGCAATCGAGCGAGCGCACCTTCAACGACATGACGATCAAGTCCGAGAGCGTGATGGGCGGCGCCCTGGAGTTCGAGATCGCGATCTCCAAGGTGGACGACTGAGCCGCGGGGACGTAAACAGCGTCCCATGAGCAGACGGCGAGTGTTGGTCACGGGCGCGAGCCGCGGCATCGGGCGCGCAGTGGCCGTGGGGTTGGCGCGGTCGGGGTTCGAGCTGGTGCTCAACTACCGCGACCGCGCCGACGCGGCGTTCGAAGTGCAGCGCGAGATCGAGGCCGCCGGCGGCGCGGCCCGCACGCTGCGCTTCGACGTCGCCGACCGCGCCGCTGCGCGCGCGGCGCTCGACGCCGAATTGAAGGAATCCGGCGCGTTCTGGGGCCTGGTGCTCAACGCCGGCGTGACGGCCGACGGGCCCTTCGCGGGGCTGAGCGAGGACGCGTGGGACCGCGTGCTCACCACGAACCTCGACGGCTTCTTCAACGTCGTGCAGCCGCTCGTGATGCCGATGGTGCAACTGCGCGCCGGCGGCCGCATCGTGGCGATGACCTCGATCTCCGGCCAGAACGGCAACCGCGGGCAGGCCAACTACGCGGCGTCGAAGGCCGGCATCGTCGGGGCCGCCAAGTCGCTGGCGCAGGAGCTCGCCAAGCGCAACATCACGGTGAACTGCGTGGCGCCGGGGCTGATCGAGACCGACATGACGGCGGAGATTCCGCGCGACGAGGTGCTCGAGCGCATCCCGATGCGGCGCTTCGGCAGGCCCGACGAGATCGCGGCGGCGGTGGGGTACCTGTTCTCGGACGGCGCGGGCTACGTCACCGGGCAGGTGCTGTCGGTGAACGGCGGAATGGCCTGAGAGGGCTCGGTCGATCGGCCGCGTCGGGTGCACGCGTCGACGGGCTGCATCGGGCTGCGTCCGGCGGCTCGGCGATCGCGCGGAGGATTCTCAAATCTCGCGACCGCTTCGCGACGAGGTTCGGCTCCGGCCGACTCGCGCCAGCGGGATCGGAATCGACGGGCTGACGGCTCGGACGATCTCGGCGCCGTTCCCACCCTCCCCCCCAATCCGTCACGAGCACCACCATGCCCTTCCTCCGCCCCCAGTATCCGCAGATCCTCAAGAAGTCCGACTGGGACTCCAAAAAAGGCACGGTCGCCAAGATCGCCGGGCGAACCGGCGTCGGCGAGGCGATGGCCGTCTGCGAACGCGCGTACACCGACGTGAAGTGGGAGGAACTCGAGCTGAGCAAGATCCCCTTCAACATCCGCAATTTCACCAAGGCGGGCTGGGACCGCGAGCTTCAGCAGGCGAAGGATCAGGCCACGGGCAATCTGCGCAAGCTGGTCGAGTCGCTCTACAAGTTGCGCGACGTGGCGACGAAGACCGCCGAGAAGTTCGGGCGCACGGCGCTGATCCCGCGCAGCTCGACCGAGCACGCCAAGTCGATCGCGAAGACGGCGGACGAGCTGGGCGTGCGGCTCAACACGAACAGCGTCGGCACGCCGATCATGGAGGACTACAACGCCGTGCTGGCGAAGGTGGCCACGATCGCGGCCGGTGTCCCGAACACGCTGCGCACGGCGCTGGGCAAGATGCCGAGCGAACTCGCCGACCTCAAGCGCATGGCCGTCGCGACGCCGCTCAATGTCGGCGCGATCAACTCGAAGTTCTACACGGCCGCGCGCGACCTGTCGCAGAACAGCGTGAACGTGCAGAAGTTCATCGAGGAGCGCGGCGTGCCGGTGCCGGGCTTCACCGTGAACGAGCTGCCGCAGCTCAAGATGATCAACCAGGCCTTGACGCCTTGGGCGAACACGCAAGGCGGCTTCTTCGAGAACAACGCCAAGCCGGACGAGGTCAAGCGCGAGCTCGACGCCTTCGAGCGCGTCTACAACCAGCTGCGCGCGCTCGCGAACTGAATCGCGGCGACGCGCACGGAACGGCGAGGAGTTCGCGACGAGATCCGCGGGCTCCTCGCGCTCGTCTTGGTGTCTCTCAACGCCGTGCGAGCGGCTCGAAGCGGCCCGAGAGCACGACGCGGGCTGTGGCGGCGTAGCCCGCGACCACCTGAAGCAGGTGTTCTTCACCGCTCTCGACGACGAGTTCGCCGGTCCATTCGCCGTGGAGCGTCTCTTTGCCTAGCTGCAGTTCGACGGGACGCTGCTCACGCATGCGCACGACGAGCGAACCGTTCGGGTTCATCCCGCCGAAAGTGCGCGCCCAGTACTCGATGCGCGCGATCACGAAGCGCTGACCCGGCGGGATGAACCCAGCGTCGATGTAGACGAGCGTCGGCTCGTGGCCGCGCAGCGGGCTTTCGAGGTCGAGCGGCGCCCGAGACACGGAGTCGAACCTTGCGCCCGCGACTCCGGCGAGGTTGACGCGATCGTCCGAGTCGAGCGCCCGAAACTGGAACTCGGCGCGCGCTTGGCGAAGCTCGGCGCCTCGACGTGCTTCGCCGAGCAAGTGGGGGACGGCGAGCGCGAGCGCCTGCGACAGCTCGGGGGTCGCGAGTGAGCCCGTCGCTCCGATCGCGCTGCGCAGCTCGAACCAGTCGAGCTCGACGCGCACGCCGGGTTCGTGGGCGGCGACGAACAGCAGCGCCGTCGAGCCGTGCCCTGGGTCGAAGTTCGAGGCCATGTACGCGTGTCCGGCGACGGCGGGGGCGGCGGAGTAGTTCTGCACGTCCCCCGTTCTGCGTCCGACAAGTTGCGGACGCGCGGCGGCCCCCACGTGCTCGAAGCGCTCGCCTCGCGCCGCGGCGGCGGCGAGCTCCTGCGGCTCGAACGTGCCCAGGTCCACGAGGATCACTGGATCGTCGAACACGTTGCGGCTGCGCAGCGCGCCATCGCGGAGCTCGAGATCGACGTGCGGCTTGCACTGCGTGGGCGAGGCTCGTCGCGCGCCGGGTTCGACGAGTTCGAGCCGGGATGTGAGCGACTCGATCAAGCGCGGTCCCGCACTCGAACGCTTCTCGCGCGGCTTCGCATCGGCGAACACCGTGCGGCGCGGCAGCGGCTCGACGGCTGCTCGCACCAGCTCCCCTTCGAGCACGAGCTCTCCCTGGCTCGAGTTGCTCACCTGCAAGTAAGTTCCGCCTTCTTCGCCGGGCTTGATTTCCGCGCGGCCTCTCCAGGTCGCGTCGATCCACTCCGGCGTGTGCTGCGACGAGAACAGCGCATCGCCGGCGAGTACGACGCGCAACGCGCCGCCGCCATTGCTGTCGCCGAGCGCCTGCCCGCGGTAGCGCGCACTCGTCACGACGAAGGTTGCGCCGAGCGGCACGAAGCCGCCCTCGAAGTACGCCTGCTGCCGGTCGTGAGAGTCGACGACCTTCGACAAGTCGAGCGGCGCATCGAGCACTTCGTCGACGTACGTCGCGGCGCCGCCCATGTCGAGCCTGACCGGGTTGCCGCCGATCGCTCCGGAGCGAAGTTGGAGCACGACGCGCGGTCGTTCGTCGACGAGTTCGAACGGAGCGCGGGCCGCCGCACGCAGGGCGACGAGCGTCTCCATGAGCGAGCGCTCGCGCGAAAGATCGTGGAACGAGCCCTTCGCCGTTCGACCGTCGGCGGTGGAATACCAATCGAGCAGGCAGTGGCTTTGCGATACGAAATCGACGACCTCGAAGGCGCTTGCGCGGTCGGTTTCGGTGTCCAGGCTCCACACGAAGTACGTGTGGCCGAGCACGACCTTAGCTCGCTTACCGGATCGTCCCTCGCGGTCTTCACGATTCGCGCTCGCCACGGCGCTGACGAGCGACTCCAACTCGCCCAGCTCGCCGTTCGCAAGCGTTTCGATCGGCCGCTCGCCGAGGTCGACGATCAAGCTCGAGTCGTCGACGACCATCCGCACGCCAAAACTGTCACGCTCGAACTGAAGCTCCCAGTCGTTGCGCACGACCCCCGTGGGATCGTCGCGCACGCCGTGCTCGAAGCTGAAGGTCGCCTTCTCGTAGTCGCGCCAGCGGCTGCGGTCGAAGAGCTCCGCGGGCTCGCACAACTGCTCGTCCGTCGGCGCCGCAGCAACAGTTGCTCGTACCTCCTCGCGCTGCTCGACCGAAGCGCTCTCCGCTGCTTCCCGGGACAATTGCGGCTCGGCGGAGTCGTCGACGGCCGCTTCCGCGGAACTCGCCGCTTCGCCGACCGAACTGGCCGGGCTTCGCAGCGCCACGAACACCGCAACGCACGCCGCCGACGCGGTCACGGCCGTCGCACCCAGCTTGAGCGCCGAACCCGCGCTCGGCTCGAGTCTCTCGCCCGGCAACAACAACCCGGCCCACGCGCCTCGCGCTCCGTATTCACGGTCGAGCTTGCCGCGCAGGATCGCGTGCGCGCGGCTCAACTGCGTGCGCACGGTGCTGGGTTTCGAATTCAGCCGCTCCGCGATCTGCTCGTGCGACAGGCCGTGGTAGTAGCGCAGGATCACGACCGAGCGGTACGGCTCGTCGAGCGCGAGGATCTTCGCCACCACATCGCGCTGCGCCTCGAGCCGCGCGCACGACACGTCGACTGCTTCGGTGGCCTCGGGCCGCGCGGCGGCGCGTTCACGGGTGCTCCGGCGCGCCTCCGAGCGCCCGACGTCGCTCGCGCGGTTGCGCACCACCGTCGCGAGCCAGTTCTTGATGTCGCTCGCTGCTCGCGGCGCGAACTGGACCGCCCGCAACAGCGTGTCTTGCGCGAGGTCGTCGGCGCGGTCGCGATCGCGAACCAGCCCGCGCGCGACCGCTTGCACGAAGGCGGCGTGCTCGAGCAAGGCTTCCTGGTGCGGAAAATCGGCGCTGTTCATGGCGAGGCTCCAGTGCGGGGTCTGGAGCCCGAGACGGCGCCGACGCACGAGTGCGACGCGATTCTGCGGGAAACGCCGCTACGGCGCGATCAGCCGCCGTTTGCCGTCGTGAGAGAGCGGCAGCGTTGCGCCAGTGGCGCTCGGCCAGGGCAGCGGCGTGTCGAAGTCGCGGTCCCAGAGCTTGCACGTGACCTGTTTGTGCTGCTGGTCGAGCCCCTCGCAGTAGTTCGTGAACTCGCAGCGCCGCACCTCGGCGCCGCGGCCCTCCTCGATTTTCCGCCACCATTCGGGGTCGGCGAGCGACTGCCGCGCCGCCGCGACGAAATCGCAGTCGCCTTCGCGCAGCGCGCTCTCCGCGAGCCCGAACGTCCCGATGCCGCCGGCGCCGACCACGGGCGTCTCGAAGCCCGCGGCGCGCACGCGTTCGCGCACCGCGCGCGCGAGCCCGAGATTGCGGCCGAAGGGGCCGCGCGACGCCGGATCGCGCGCGTCGTCGATGCGCACGGTCGGCATGCACTCCTGGCCGCTCGGTCCGGTGTACGGATAGACCGCCGCGCCGACCTTGGGCTGCTTCGCGTCGTCGAACTTGCCGCCCTTGGAGAGCGAGAGGAAGTCCATGCCGGCGCGCGCGAACTGCTCGGCGTAGAAGCACGCGTCGTCGATGCGGCTGCCGCCCTCGATGACCTCGTCGCCGAGGAAGCGGCAACCTACGAGGAAGTCCGCGCCCACTTGCCTGCGCACGGCTTCGAAGATCTCGAGCGGAAGTCGCACGCGGGCCTGCGGCGAGCCGCCGTACCCGTCGTCGCGGTCGTTCGTGCGCGAGAGAAACGACGCCATCGTGTAGGCGTGCGCGTAGTGAAGCTCGACGCCGTCGAAGCCGGCCTCCCTCGCGCGCGCGGCGGCGTCCGCGAAGAGCGACGGCAAGCTGCGCGGGAGCTCGCGGACGTGCGCGAGGTGCAGGTCGCCGACGCGTTCGCGGTAGCCGAACTCGAGCGCTTCGCGTTCGCGCGGCGCGAGCACGCCGAGCAATTCGTCGTGGGGGAGCTCGAGCAACGCGCGCCGCACACTGGCCTCGTCGCCACGCGCCGCTTCGACGCGGCCGAGCCGCTCGAGTCCGTCGCGGTGCGCGCGCGTGAGCTCGAGGAAGCGCTGCACGAATTTCTCCTTCTCCGGCCTCCGCCGCACGGCGAGGAAGTCGATGATCTGCACCAGCGAGAGCGTGCGGCCCTGGGAGTGCTCGCGAACGTCGCTCGCGAGCTCGCGCAGCCCCGGAACGAAGCGCTCGTGGCCGATCCGCAGCAACGGCCCGCTCGGAACGTCGCGGATGCCGGTCGCTTCGAGCACGAGCACGCCCGGCTGACCGTCGGCGAAGCGCCGGTACCAGTCGCGCACGTCGGGCGTGACGAAACCCTCGTCGCTCGCGCGCCACGGCACCATCGCGGGCACCCAGGTTCGCGTTCGCGCCGTGCGGGCGCCGATGCGACCGGGTTGGAACAGCAGGCTGGCGGAGGCTTCGTCCCGCGTCGGCCAGTGCGCCCCGGGGAGCGCATGCGCGCGCGTGCGGGTGTTGGTTTCGCTGTCGCTCACTTCGTCGCGCAGGTTAGCGCTTCGGAGCTTCGAAGCGGCGCCGCGGCTGGTTCTCGATCCGCGGCGCCGCGTACCATCCCACCATGACGCAACCCGAAGCGGAGCACGCAGCTTTCATCACCGGCGCGGGGCGCGGCATCGGCGCCGCGATCGCGCGGCGGCTCGCGAGGGACGGCGCGCATGTCCTGCTCGGCGCGCGCACGCTCGCCGAGTGCGAGGAGCTGGCCGACGAGCTTCGCGAGGTCGGCTGCCGCGCGTCCGCGATCGAGCTCGACGTGGCCTCGCCCGACTCCGTGCGCGCCGCCGTAGCCGCCGCGCGCGAAATCCTGGGCCCCGAGCGCCCGATCGACTGGCTGGTCAACAACGCCGGCATCGCGCAGAGCTCGCCCCTCGTGCCGCGCGAGGCGCCGGAGGAACTCTTCGATCGCCACCTGCAGGTCAACTTTCACGGCGCGCGCCGCATGCTCGAAGCGCTGCTCCCCGCTATGAAGCGCCTCGGCTACGGCCGCATCGTCAACGTGGCGTCCTCGGCGGCGCTCATGGGCTATCGCTACGTCGCGGCGTACTGCGCGTCGAAGCACGCGTTGCTCGGCTACTCGCGCGCGGCCGCGCTCGAGCTCGAGGGCAGCGGCGTCGCGCTCGCGGTCGTCTGTCCGCACTACGTGGACTCGCCGATGACCGACGAGTCGGCGCGGCGCATCGCGCAGAAGACGGGGCAGAGCGAGGCCGAAGCGCGCGCGCTGCTCGCGGCGCAGAATCCGAGCGGCGTGCTCGTGCGCCCCGAACAGATCGCCGAGGTCGTGGCCGAGCTGTGCGCTCGCGGCGACAACGGCGCCCTCGTGGAGCTCGACGGCGCCGAGCCGCGCTATCATCCGCGGTCCGCATGAGCCTCGAGAACATCGCCGTGGACGGTTGGAAAGCCCCGCGCGGATACGCCAACGGCGTGCTCGCGCCCGCGGGCTCGCGCCTGCTCGCGGTGGCGGGCCAGATCGCCTGGGACGCCGAGCAACGCATCGTTTCGAACGAGTTCGCGGCGCAGTTCCGCCAAGCGCTCGCGAACGTGGTCGCGGTCGTCCGGTCGGCTGGCGGGGGGCCGACCGACCTGATGTCGCTCACGATCTTCGTCACCGACAAACGGGCCTACCTAGCGTCGGTCAAGGAGCTCGGCGCGATCTGGAAGGAGCTCGTCGGGCGGCACTACCCCGCGATGGCGCTCGTCGAAGTCGCCGCGCTGCTCGAAGAGGGCGCGCAAGTCGAGATCCAGGCCCTCGCCGCCATCGGCGCCGCGAACCCGTCATGAACCCCAAGCACTTCAAGTACAGCGAACAGGACGGAGTCGCGACGGTGCGGCTCGACAGGCCCGAACGGCTCAACGCGCTCACGTTCGATTCGTACGCCGAGCTGCGAGACGCCTTCGCGAGCTTGCATCGCTCGAAGAGCGTGCGAGCGATCGTCTTGACCGGCACGGGCCGCGCGTTTTGTTCGGGCGGCGACGTCAAGGACATCATCGGCAAGCTGTTCGGCGTGCCCGAGGCGGACTTGTTCCAGTTCACGCGCATGACCTGCGACCTGATCGAGAACATGCGCCGCTGCGAGAAGCCGATCGTCGCGGCGCTCAACGGCACGACCTGCGGCGCGGGCGCGGTGATGGCGGCGGCGGCGGACGTGCGCGTGGCCGCGGACACGGCGAAGATCGCGTACCTGTTCACGAAGGTCGGGCTGTCCGGCGCGGACATGGGCGCGGCGTGGCTCTTGCCGCGCATCGTCGGACTCGGCCGCGCGAGCGAGCTGCTCATGCTCGGCGACTTCATCAGCGCGCAGCGAGCGTACGAGATCGGGCTCTACAACGAGGTTTGCAAGCCGGAAGAGCTCGAAGCGCGCGCGCTGGAGTGGGCGCGCAAGCTCAGCCAGGGTCCGACGCTCGGCATGGCGGTGACCAAGCGCATGCTCAACGCCGAGGCGTCGATGACGCTCGGTGAAGCGATGTCCGCGGAGGGTTGGATCCAGGCCGAGTGCATGAAGCACGCCGACTACCTCGAGGGCTACCACGCGTCGCTCGAGAAGCGTGCGCCCGACTTCGCCGCCGTGGCGCGTCGCGCGGGGCAGGCGTGAGCTCCCCGGTGCTCGAAGTGCTGCGCCAGCGCGCGAAGAGCGCGGGCGAGGCGCACGAAGCGGAGCTCGAAGGCCTCGACGAAACCGCCGCGGCGCGCCGGGCGCTCGAGATCGTCGCGGCGGCGAACCTGGCGAAGGTCTGTGTGCCCGAGCAGTGGGGCGGCGCGTTTCTCGACGGGCTCGCGTCGCGCCGCGACGTATCGGCGCGAGCTCTGTGCGCCGTGCGCTACGAGCTCGCCCGGCGCTCGGCGATGCTCGACGTGATGCTCGTGATGCAGGGGCTCGGCTCCTACGCGATCTCGATCGCCGGCTCGGAGGAGCTGCGTGCGAGCGTGCTGCCCCGCGTGGCGCGCGGCGAGCTCGTCGCGGCCTTTGCGCTCACCGAGCCCGGCGCCGGATCGGACCTCGGGCGCGTGTCGACCCGCGCGGAACGAGCGGGCTCGTCGTGGAAGCTGAGCGGCGCGAAAACCTTCATCTCGAACGCGGGCGTCGCGAGCTTCTACACGGTGCTCGCGCGCACGTCCGGAGACCCGGGCGACGGCGGGAAGAACGCCTTGACCATGTTCCACGTGCCGGCGGATTCGCGCGGACTCGAGGCGAAGCGTTTCGAGGTGACCTCGCCGCACCCGATCGGCGACGTGCTGCTGCAAGACGTCGAGGTCGGCGACGCGCAGCGGCTCGGCGAGGTCGGCTCGGGTCTCGACGTGTCGCTCGCCGTGCTGGGCCGCTTCCGCGTGAGCGTCGCGGCGGCGGCGAACGGATTCGCGCGGCGCGCGCTCGAGGAGTCGATCGCGCACCTCAAGTCGCGCGTGCAGTTCGGCAAGCCGCTGGCGGCGAACCAGGGCCTGGGCTTCGACCTTGCCGAGATGGACATGCGGCTGCGCGCGGCGGAGCTGCTCGTCGACGAAGCGGCGGCGGCGGTCGACCGCGGCGAGCGCGCGGTGCTCGAGGTCGCGCGCGCCAAATTGTTCGCGACCGAGAACGCGTCGTACGTCTGCGACCGCGCGGTGCAGCACTTCGGCGGCCTTGGCGTGAAGCGCGGCGTGGTGGTCGAGCGGCTGTGGCGCGACGTGCGCGCGCTGCGCATCTACGAGGGCGCGAGCGAGATCCAGAAGCTGCTCATGGCGCGCGAACTCACGCGCTGAAGACGACTCGAATGGCCAAGTTCCAGCGGCACATCTTCATCTGCACCAACCAGCGCGACGGCGCCGACGAACGCGGGTGCTGCAAGGCGCGCGGCGCCGACGCGGTGGCGGAAGCGTTCAAGCGCAAGCTCTACGAGCGCGGCTTCAAGCGCATCGTGCGGCCGAACAAATCGGGCTGCCTCGACCAGTGCGCCCACGGAGTGGCGGTCGTCGTCTACCCCGATGGGGTGTGGTACGGCGGCGTCAAGCCCGAGGACGTCGACGAGATCATCGAGAGCCATATCGTGGGCGGAAAGCCGGTCGCGCGGCTCGAGATCCCGGCCGACGAATTGACCGGCCTCGATCCTTCGGCGGGACGCAGTTGCTGAATCCCGCGGCGCCGCGCGGCAGTACCATGGGCCGCATGTCGACGGTCGATCAAAGTTCGAGCTCGAGCCTCCCGCCGCGCCACGACGAGGAGTCGCGCGGCCTTCTCAAGCGCATCCTCGAGGGCCAGGCCTACCGCCAACTGATGCTGTGCAACATCCGCGGGCACGGCATCAAGTTCCTCCCCGAGGTGGCGGACAAGGCGCGCGTGGCGCAGGCGCTGCTCACCTCGCTGGAGCAGTTCGGCGAGCTGGAGCGGCTCTACCGCGGGTTCGAGTTCGGGGATGTCGTGTCGGCCGTGCGCCACAAGATGGAGCGCGTGCCGTACCCCGCGACGCGCATGGAGCTGGCGGTGTGCCTGTTCCTGTGCGAGCGCGTCTCGTGGCACGCGCTCGGCGCCTACGTGGATTCGAAGGTCGAGGAGTTCGCCGCCATCGCGCGCCTGCGCCGCGCCGAGCTGCGCGCGCTCGACGCGCCCGACGATCCGGCCTTCGCGGAGTTCTGCGCCGACGAGACCAACCGTCCGCTCGCGCAGCAGCTCGTCAATCGCTGGCTGTCGATCACGCTGCTCTCGCTCGGCCGGCCCGACAGCGCCGGCGACGCCCGCGCGCTCGCGCTGAAGCTGCGCTCGAAGTCGGTGGCGACGATCGTGACCGAGTACCTCGCGGGACTCGCGCCGTTCCTGCGCAGTTGCGGGCTCGTCGCGCCCGAAGGCGACGCGATCGGAGTCGAGCTGCCCCGAGTCCGCGGCGCGAAGAAGTGACGCCATGAACACCACCTCCGCGCCGCGCGGCGCCGCACCGACCCTGTCCGACTGCGACGCCTTCGCCGAACGCTGGCGGCCGCGCTTCCCGATCCTCGCCAGCACGACGTACCTGGTGACGCACTCGCTCGGCGCGATGCCGCTCGCGGTGCACGACAAGCTGCGCGCGTACGCCGAGCAGTGGCAGACCCGCGGCGTGCGCTCGTGGGCCGAAGGCTGGTGGGACGCGCCCGTGACGGTCGGCAACTTGCTCGGGCGCATCATGAACGCTCCGACCGAGTCGGTGACGATGCACCAGAACGTCTCGATCGTCGAGAGCGTCGTCGCGAGCTGCCTGGACTACTCCGGCAAGCGCAACAAGGTCGTGTACACCGACCAGAACTTCCCCACGAACATGTACGTGTGGGAGGCGTGGAAGCGCTACGGCGCCAGCATCCACGTCGTGAAGAGCCGCGACGGGCGCACCGTGCCGACGGAGGAGCTGCTCGCGGCGATCGACGAACAGACCCTGGTCGTGCCGATCAGCCACGTGTTCTTCCGCAGCTCGTACCGCCAGGACGCGGAAGCGATCTGCGCGCGCGCGAAATCCGTCGGAGCGCTCGTGCTGCTCGACACCTACCAATCGCTCGGCATCGTTCCGCTCGACGTCCAGAAGCTCGGCGTCGACATGGTGTGCGGCGGCTCCGTGAAGTGGCTGCTCGGCGGCCCCGGCGCCGGCTACCTGTACGTGCGGCCGGATCTGCTGCCGAAGCTGCAGCCGAAGATCACCGGTTGGGCGGGGCACGCGGCGCCGTTCGCGTTCGAGCTGGGCGAGCAGCGTTTTGCCGGCGACGTGCGGCGCATGTTGAACGGCTCGCCCGCGGTGCCGGCGCTGCTCGCGGCGACCGCGGGTTACGAGACGATCCTCGAGGTCGGAGTCGAGCGCATCCACCAGCACTCGGTGCTGCTCACCGAATGGCTGCGGCAAGAGCTCTTGTCGCGCGGATTCGACGTGACGAGCCCGCCCGATCCGCAGCGCCGCGGCGGGTCGCTCACCGTCAAGCTCGCGAGCGACGAGCACGGGCCGGCCTTCGTCGCGGCGCTCGAGCAGCGCGGCGTGCTCGTCGACCACCGCCCCGACGCGGGGCTGCGCGTGAGCCCGCACTTCTACACGAAGCTCGACGAGCTCAAGCGTTTCAGCGAGTTGCTCGTCGAGTTGCGCTCGAGCGGCGCCTGGCGCGCGCACGTCGACTCGAAGAAGTCGTACTGAGCCGGCGGAACGCGGTTCGCACCAGGCGCGATGGAGCACGGACTCGAACGCGTGCGTTTTGCCGGACACGGAGGAGATCTCGTCGAGGGAGTCTTCGCCGCGCCGAGCGGGAGCGTGGGAGAGCGCGCACCGGCGCTCGTGATCGCGCCCGAGGTGTTCGGCATCGATCCGCACATGCGCGACGTGACGAAGCGCTTCGCGGCGGAGGGGTTCGCAGCTCTCGCCCTCGACGTCTGGTCGCGCAGCGGCGTTCCAGGGCCGCGGCCGAGCGCTTCCGAACCCTCGCCGAAGTGGACGCCCGAGCAAGTTCGCGCCGCGGTCTACGCGCTCCCGGACCGGCGCGTGCTCGGCGATCTCGACGGCGCCCTCGCGTGGCTCGCCGCGCGCGGCGATGTCGATTCGACGCGCCTCGCAGCCGTGGGGTTCTGCATGGGCGGGAACCACGTCTATCAACTCGGCTGCCACAGCCGGCGCGTCGCGGCCGTCGTCGATTTCTACGGCCGGCTCGTGTACGCCGAGCTCAACGCGGCGAAGCCGATGCAGCCCATCGAGTACGCCCTCAACCTGACCGTGCCGCTGCTCGCGTTCTTCGGCGAGCGCGACTCGACGATCCCCCCGGAACACGTCGCCGCCTTTCGCACGAGGCTCGAGCAGGGCTGCAAGAATTTCGAACTCGTGACCTATCCCGAAGCGGGCCACGGGTTCTTCAACGACACGCGCGCGAGCTACCGCAAGGCGGAGGCGGAGGACGCGTGGCGCCGGACGTTGGGGTTCCTGCGCGAGCAGCTCGAACTCGAGGGGTGATGCGGAGGCGGCGCGCGCCTGAGCTTCTCGGTCTCTCCCGACGCGGCTCGACCGTCGCTCACTCGGCGTGGTCGACGATTCGCATCGCTTCCGCGAGCCGATCGGGCGGGACGAAGACGCTCGAGTTGCCGAGCGCGACGCCGTTCAGCTCCGGATTCGGCGTGTAGAACTGCGGCTCGGTCACGATCGCCGGAACGCCGCGGCCCTCGAGTTCGGTGTGCACGATGCGAGCGCGCCACACATCGCCCTCGAATACCTTCGGCCAGCCTTCTTCCGGTTGTTCCTTGCGCGAATTCGGGCTCATTTTGCACCTCCAAAGAGCCATCCTAGGCCCTGTGCGCGGCGCGGCGAACCGTCGAAGTGCGCAGCTTCCCGAAGTTCGCTCGCGCACCGCCGCGCGAGCGTCAGCGCGGCGCCATCCACAGGCGCTGGAAGAGCACGTCACGGCGCAGCGCGTGGTTCAGCGCGTGCAAGGTGTCGAGCTCCGAGCGCCAGCCGGCCCGGTGCAGCTCGAGCGACTTCGGCTTCTCGTCGAGCGCGAGCAGCACGCGGCCCGCGGAGTCCGTCGTCGCGACCTTCTTGCCGTCGGCGAGCACGTCGACGCCCGCGAGCGGAGCGAACTCGGGCCCGAACACCTCGAACCCGGCGCCCCAGCCCGGCGTCAGCTCGACGCGCAAGTTCGCGACGCCGCCGAGGAACTCGAGCGCTGCGACCTCGCCGCTCGCGGGCCGGTAGCCCGCGGCCGCGAGCCACCAGCGCGAGCCCGCGACGAACTCGGCGGGCAGGCAGCGCTCGTCACGCCGCCCGAACGAGTCGCCGTAGTCGAAGGCGCCCGTGCCGGTGAGCTCGAACCACGGCCGGTCGACCTGCGCGTTGCGAGCATCGACGGCGACCAGTTCGATGCACAGCAGGCTCTCGGTCGACGGCAGCTCGACGACGATGCCTTCGCGCGGCGCCAACACGTCGACTCGCATCTCTCGAGTCACGTCATCGCTCGCGCCCCACGCGTCGACCGTCAGCGAGTACTCGCCCGCGGGCGCATCGAGGAACTCGAACGCCACCTCGCGGCCGCGCTCGCCCTCTTCGAAGGCCGACCGCTGCTGGAAGCTCTGGCCGGGATGGCGCATCGACATCAGCGACACGTTGCAGGTGGTGAAGTCCAGGCCGGGCGGCGCGCGCACGACGCCGGACACCGCACCGTTGCGCGGGCGGGCCGGCAGGACGAGCTCGAACTCGAAGTCCTGTCCGTCGAGCAGCTCGAGCGCCTGCTCGCGCGTCTCGTGGTCCGCCGACGTGCCGCGCACGACGTAGGCGCCCGCGGGCGCGAACGGGAACTCGAACAGCCCGTTCGCGCTGCTCTCGAGGCTCTCGAGGCGCGCGAAGTCGCCGCCCCGCTCGCGGCCGAACAGCGTGAGTTGCGCCTTCGCCACGGCGCCGCCCTGGCCGTCGACGGCGCGGCCGAGGACGCGCGCGCGGCGCTCGAGGCGGATGGGGACGCTCTGCGGATCGATGCCGCGCCGCGTCGTCACGGGTCCGTCGCCGAACCAACAGCCGTCGAGCGAGTAGACCGAGAGCGAGCCGGCGCTCGCGGATCCGCGCACCCGGGGCGGAAAGCGCACCCAGAAGCCGTCGTTCGTGCGCACGACGCCGACGCTGGGATGGCGTGCGCTGCCCGCGCGTGGAAAGGGCACCTGGGAAGTTCCGACGAGCGCCAGCAGTCGTTCGCGCGGCGCTTGCGCGGGCGCGTCGAGCTCGATGCGGTAGGTGGGGCCGACGGGGATGGCGAGTTCGAGCTCGTCGGTGGCGCCTTCGCGCGGCGCATGCGGCACTTCGCGGTACCAGTGCGGCTTGAGCTCGCCCGAGCCGAGGTCGGGGTGCAGCACGTCGTAGCCGAAGAGCAGCAGCGTGCTCTCGGGATGCTCGTGTTCGCTCGTCAGAAGGCCCTCCGCATCGGACCACGCATTCGAGCGTCCGCCGAGCTGCGAGCCGATACGCACGAAGTAGTGCGGCACGGGCTCGCGTGTGAGCTCGTCGACGAGCCGCGCGCGAAACGGCGCGAATCCGGCAGGTCGCGCGCGGATCTCGACACTCTCGAACTCGCCGTGTTCGTCGCGGCGGATCTTCCTCGGCGTGTCGAGCGCGACCCAGCCGTAAGGCGGCGTCACCTCCAGCACGAACTCGTCGGCTGCGATTGCGAGCAGCACGAAGCGGCCGCGGGAGTCGCTCGAATCCTCCGCCAGCACCTCGCCCTCGCGCCGCGCGAGGAGGCCGAAGTCGGTGAGGCCTTCGCCCGAGCTCGCGTGCACGACGCGCCCGGCCACCGAGCGCTGCGCGCTCGACTCGAACGCGCGCCCGCTCGGCGGCGCGCTGCCGTTCGCGGCCGTGTCCGCCGGAGTGTCGAGTTCGCGCTTCGCACCAGCTTCCGCCGCTTCGAGCGGCGCCGGCGAGGTGTTCCGCGCGCCGCCGTCCTCGGCCCCGCTCGCATCGCCGATGGCGAGCCACGCGACGAGACCGGCGAGCGCAAGGACGAACAGGGCCAGCGCGAACGGAAGGCGCATGTCGAGTGCGAGGGTTGCGCCGCCCGCGTGCGAGCAGCGCGACGCGGCACGAGACTAGCGCGCCGATGTGTCCCGGATACAGACCGAATTGGCGCCGGCGCCGCTACCATGGGTCCCTCACCGGCACGGATCCCTTCAGAACCGCACCTCTTCGCATGACCCTCGACACGTTCTCCCTGTTCGATCTCGCGCCCGGCAAGCAGATCGCCGGGCGTTTTCGGATCCAGAAGCCCCAGCGCCAGAGCGGACTCTCCAGCGCGTTCGAAGCTGTCGACGAGGCGGCGAACGGCGCGGACGCCCGCTGCGCCTTGATCGTGTTTCCCGGCCCGCTGTTCGAAGGCCCCAAGCAAGCGGAGGATTTCCGCGCGCAGTGGAGGCCGTGGCAGGCCGTGCGATCGTCGCACGTGGTCCGCATCCGCGAGGTGCTCTCGCTGCCGCAGAACACGACGCTGCTGGTCACCGACTATCCGGCCGGCGCTTCGCTGCGCGAGTGGATGAAGGAGCACGCGCTCATGAGCCAGGAGCACGTGCTCGCCTTCGGGCTGGGCTTGCTCGATGGTTTGTGCGCGATCCACGCCCAGAAACTCGTTCACGGCGACATCAAGCCGCAGACGATCTTCGTCACGCACGAAGCGAAGAAGGCGCCGCACGGGGTGCTCGTCGACGGAGGCATCACGACGGGGCTGTGGAACGCCAAGCACCTGGGCGAGCACACCGCGCTCATCGGCACGCCGTTCTACGCGCCGGTCGAGCAGTTCGGCGGCGATTCGCCCGACGTGCAGTCCGACATCTACAACCTCGCGACCGTGCTGTTCGAGTGCGCGACGGGCGCGCTGCCGTGGCCGGGATCGAGCATGCTCGAAGTCTTCCAGGCGAAGCTCGACAAGCACGCCCCGTCGATGCGCAAGCGCGCGTCGAAGGTCGAGATCGACGCCGCGCTCGAGCGCGCGATCGTGCAGGGCCTGCTCGCCGACCGACGCCAGCGCTACCCGACCGCGGTGGAGTTCCGCGACGCCCTGGCCGCCGTGAAGTTGTAGCGATGGGCGGCGCCGAGCACGCGGGCGGCGGCTTGTACGAAGCGGTCGCGCCGTTTCCGCCGCAGTTCAATCTCTGCGACTACTACCTCGACCGCAATCTGCGCGAAGGCCGCGCGGAGAAGGTTGCGCTGATCTGCGGCAGCGAGCGGCGGACGTACGCGCAGCTCGCGGCGCGCGTGCGGAAGCTCGCGGCGGCCTTCCGGCGCGCGAAGTTGCGGCCGGAGGAGCGCGTCTTGATCGTGCTCCCCGACGGCTTCGAGTTCGCGGAGGCGTGGTTCGCCACGCTGCGCGCGGGCGGCGTGTTCGCGATGGTGAACCCGCTGATGAAGCGCGAGCAGTTCGAGTACTACCTCGGCTACACGAAGGCGCGCATCGTCGTCACGCACAGCGAAGTGCTGCCCGAAATCGCCGAAGCGGCGCGTGCGAGCCGCTTCTGCGAGAGCGTGTTCGTCGTCGGCGACGACGCGGGCGGTTTCACCGCGTACGAGCAGGCGGTCGAGGCGGAGCGCGAGGATTCCGAGCTCGCGCAGCTCGAGCCCACGGGGCCCGACGACCTCGCGGGCTGGCTGTTCACGTCGGGCTCGACGGGGCATCCGAAGGGCTGCGTGCACGTTCATTCGGACTTCGCCTACAACACCGAGACCTACGCGCTGCGCGTCGCGGGCTACCGCGAGAGCGATGTGTGCCTCAGCGTGCCCAAGCTGTTCTTCGGCTACGCCACGGGCACCAACCTCATGTTCCCGTTCCGCGTCGGGGCGACCGCGGTGCTGTTCCCCGGCCGCGCGACCGCCGACGAGCTGCTCGACCAGATCGCCGCGCACCGGCCCACGTTCCTGACGGGCGTGCCGACGATGTTCAACAACCTGCTGCGCTCGGAACGCATCGCGCGCGCGGATCTGTCGAGCTTGCGGATCGCGCTCTCGGCCGGCGAGGCTCTGCCGGCGCAACTCTACGCCGAATGGAAGCAGCGCACCGGCGTCGAGATCCTCGACGGAATCGGTTCGGCGGAGATGTTCCACATCTACATCTCGAACTATCCCGGCGACGTGAAGCTCGGCTCGCTCGGCCGCGTCGTGCCTGGGTACGAGGCGCAGATCGTCGACGCGCACGGTCGCGAGGTCGCGCACGGCGAGCCCGGCCGGCTGCGCGTGCGCGGCGGTTCGACGGCGCTGTGCTACTGGGCCGACAAGCGCAAGTCGCGCGACACGTTCCAGGGCGAGTGGTGTACGTCCGCGGACATCTTCCGGCGCGACGCCGAGGGTTACTTCTACTACGAGGGCCGCGACGACGACTTGCTCAAGGTCAGCGGGATCTTCGTGTCGCCGCTCGAGATCGAGAACGTGCTGCTCGCGCACGCCTGCGTCGCCGAAGTGTGCGTGGTCGGCCACGAAGACGAGGAAGGGCTGACCAAGCCGCTCGCCTTCGTCGTGCCGCGCGCCGGAGTCGCGGCGGACGAGGCGCTCGCCGCGCAGCTCAAGGCGCACTGCAAGGAGAACATGGCGCCGTACAAGTACCCGCGGTGGTTCGAGTGGCGCGAGGCGCTGCCGAAGAACGACCGCGGGAAGGTGGCGCGCAAGGACTTGAAGGCCGAATTGGCGGCGCGCCGGTCGCGCTGAGGAACTCGACATGCGCTGGCTCAACTTCGTCGCCGCCGCGGCTCTCGCTGCGCTGGTCTCGGCCTGTGCGTCGCTCTCGAGCGGCGCGTCGCCCGCGGGTCCGAGTCTCGAGGCGGCGCGCGCGGTGAAGCTCTTCCACGGCGCCGACGGAGCGGCGGCGAGCTGGAGCGAGCTCGTCGAGGCGGCCTGCGACGCCGACGTGGTCTTCGTCGCCGAGAACCACGGGCATCCGCTCGGGCTCGCGAGCGCGGCGGCGTTGTTCGAGGACGTGCTCGCGGCGGCCCCGCGCGCGGCGTTGTCGATGGAGTTCCTCGAGCGCGACGAGCAGCTCCACGTCGACGACTACCTCGGCGGCGTGACCACGCTCGAGCAGTTCGAGCGCGCGACCGGCCGCAACGCGGGCAACTTCCCGCCCGGGCACCGCGCGATGGTCGAAGCCGCGAAGCGCGCCGGCCGGCCGGTTCACGCAGCCAACGCGCCCCGCCGCTACGTCTCGCTCGCGCGCAAGGAGGGCTTCGAGCGCCTGCGCGGCCTCACGTTCGAGCAGCGCCGGCACGTGCGCGTCCCCGACGCGTTGATCGGCGGCCGCTACCGCGAAGAGTTCGACCGCATCATGACCCCTTCGGGCGACGCCACGCCGGCGGAGGAACTGCGCACGCGGCTCGATGCGGTGTACCGCTCGCAGTCGGTGTGGGATTGGACGATGGCCGAAGCCGTTGCGCAGGCGCTGCTCTCGGCGCAGCGGCCCGTCGTGCACGTGGTGGGAAACTTCCACGTCAACCACCGAGGCGGAACCGTGCAGGCGCTCGAACGCCAACTGCCGGGCGTGCGCGTGCTGGTCGTGAGCTTCGTCGCCGCGTGGGCGGAGGAACTCGACCCGCAGCACCGCGAGCGCGGCGATTTCGTCGTGTACGTCGGGCCCGGCGCCTGAGCGGCCCCCGGGCGCGCAAGCAGCTACCGCCATCGCACCCGCCGCGCTGCGTCGAAATCGGTAGGCGCCCGGAGCCGCGGGCGACTACCCTGACGCGGCGCGCGGCGCCCGTGCCGCGCCGGGAGGTTTGAGATGCGTGTTTCGGAGTGGATGTCGACCGACCTCGTCGTCGTCGGCGCGAGCGACCCGCTCGAGGCGGCGATCGTGCAGATGGACCGCCATGCGGTGCGCCACGTGCTCGTCTTCGACCACGATCGCTGCGTCGGCGTGCTGTCGGACCGCGACCTGCTCGAGGCCACCGGCTGGTCCACGCTGCGCGCGCGGCACTCGTCGCCCGACGCGCAGATCGTGCGCGACCTGATGAGCGCCTCGCTCGAAACGGCGGAGCCCGACGACGCGCTGAGCGACGCGTGCCGGCGCATGTGCGAGCGCCACATCGGCTGCTTGCCGGTGCTGGGAGCACGCGGCGCGACGATCGGCATGCTCACCGAGCGCGATGCGATCCGCGCCTTCCAGCACGCGCGCAAGAAGGACCCGCAGAGCGAGCTGCTCGATCCGCCGTTGTCGCACGTGATGTCGCGGGACATGGTGGCGCTCGATGTCGCGACGCCGGTGCGCGAGGCGTTCGCGCGCGCTCGCGCCGACGGCGTGCGGCACTTGTGCGTCGCCTACGACGGCTGGTTCGTCGGACTCGTGTCCGATCGCGACTTGCGCTCGTGCGTGGGCCGCGGCGAAGCGGACCGCAAGAAGCTCGGCGACATCATGGTCAAGGACGTCGTTTCGCTTCCTCCGACCGCGAAGCTCTCGCAAGCGGTCGATACGCTCGCGATGTACCGCTTCTCGGCGCTCCCGGTGCTCGAGGCGCGCAAGCTCGAGGGCCTGGTGACGACCTCGAACGTGCTCGCGCGGTTGGCGCTCTACCTCGAGAGCACGGGCGAAGTGGACGCCGCCGACGCGGCGCGCGCCTGAGGACGCGTTTCGGGCCGCGCGCGCTGCCGTGAACCCGCTCAGGGCAGCGTGTCGTACGCGAGTCCGTTCGAGAGGCTCGTATTGAAGCTCGCGCCCGGATCGCGGCTCCACGTCTGGCAGTACACGCTCGTGCCGGCGGTCGCGAGCGCGGGGTCGACGCCGCTCGCCGCGTAGGCGTTCATGTCGATCGCGAAGGCGCCGGAGCAGTCGTTCGCGGGCGCCGCGCTGCCGCCGGACAGCGCGATGGGCGTGCGGCGCGTCGGAGGCTGCACGCAGAAAGTGCCGCCTTGGAACGGCGCGCTCGCGGGGCCCAGCGTGCTGTAGAAGACGAGGCCGCTCTTCTCGTTGCGCACCAGCGAGCACGAGACGACGAAGCCGCCCGGCTGCGACACGCTCGGCGAGCCGCTGAACGACATCTTCGGCGCGCAGCCGAGCGAATTGAGCTTCGACGTGCAGTAGCCGTGCGGCGCTTCGCTCAGGTCGATCGACGCCGCGAGGTAGTCGTAGTTGCCTGTGCCCGCGCCGTTCGTGTAGCCCGAGATGCTCAGGCGGTTGCCGGGCGCCAGCTCCGCGTCCCACGCGCGGTCGTCGGCCGCGCCCGGCGTCGAGAAGTTCCTCGCCCAGTTGAACGCGCCCGTGCGGTCGAACTGCACGAGCTGCAGGTCGATGGACGGCGGGCTGCCGGTGCTCTGGTACGAGTAGCCCACGACCCACGCCTGATCCTCGCCGCCGAGGAGCAGCTTGAAGGGCGAATCGTCGCCGTTCGCCGCGGCGCCATTCCACGTCGCCGCGCTGAGCAGCGCGCCGGTGTTCGAGTAGCGGCGCACGCCGAAGTCGAGCCCCGCCGACGCGCTGGACTCGCTGCCCACGACCCACACGGCGCCGCTCGAGTCGACGCCGAGCCCGCGTACGCGCTCCGTCGCCCCGCCCGCGCCGCCGTGGTGCTGGACGCCCGCGACCGCACCGGTCGAGAGCGCGAACTCGGCCAGCATCCAGTCCTCGTTGGCCGCCGTTCGATACCCGCCGGCCACGACGTAGGCGCCCGACACGACGACGTGCGTCGCGGCGTCGTTCGCGCCGCTGCCGCCGTCGAGCGCGAGGCTCCACAGGGTCGAACCGTTCGCCGCGAGCCGCACCACGCCGAAGTCCGAATCGCCGCTCGGCGCCAGGCCGCACGCGACGAGCACTTCGTCGTTCGCGAGCACGTGCACGCCGTAGCCGTTGTCCGCGCTGCTCGAGCCCCCGTCGATGCGCCGTTCCCAGACCAGGCCGCCCGCCGGCGTGTACTTCGCGATCCACACGTCGTTGTTCGTCGCCGCTTCGTACACGTGGCCGACGACCACGGGCTGGCCGCTCGAATCGAAGGCGAGCGCGCGCGCAAACCCCGGCAGCGCGTGCACCGCCGTCCACTGGTGCGCGCCCGAGCTGTTCAGCTTGACGAGCGTCGGAAACCCGCCGCCCGTGCTCGACGAGTAGCCGACGACGTAGAGATCGCCGCTCGGAGCGACTCCGAGGTCGTAGGCGAAATCCTGGCCCCCCAGCGGATCGATCTGCGTCGACCACGCGTGCGAGCCGTCGGGGTTGAACTTGGTGACGCCGAAGTCCGCGGTCGGCGGCGGGGGAGGCACGCCCTGCTGCTGCACGTAGACCTGGCCTGCGACGTAGGTGGCGCCGCTCGCGTCGACCGCGCACCAGCGGCCGAAATCGGTGTAGTTCGACGGCCAGTCGCGAGTCGAGAGCCACTCGAGTTGCGCCTGTGCGCGCGCGAGGGGGACGGGCAGGAGCGACGCGAGCACAACGGCTAGGGAGCGGAGCATGGGGTCCTCCAGGTCGGGCCCGAGTCTACTCGTGTTCTCCGGCGCCGTGGGGCTCAGGCGCTTCTCGAAGCGCGCGGAAGGGCGACGAGAAGCACCATCGTCGCCACGAGCACGTAGGCGCCGCTCTGGAGCTTCGTCGGCACGAAGGCGTCGCCTTCGATCAGGAACACCACGAGCGAGAACAGGAACACGTCGAGCATGCTCCAGCGCGCGAGGCGCGGGCTCCAGGTCCGCGCTCCGAACGCGCGCGCCCACAGCCACAGCATCGGCGTGACCATCACGAACGCCGCGACCGAGAACGCCGCCGCCCACGCTTCCCAGCCGAGGCTCGCGAGCGAAGTCGCCATTCCGAGCACGCTGACCTGGTTGGAGGAGAGCAGCCAACTGTCGACGACGAGGAACGGCGTCGTCATCGCGACGCCGTGAAAGAGCGCGGCGATCGGGGCGAGCCAGCGGCGGCCGGGCGTCGCGGGCGGCGACTCGGCGCGCATACGGCCTTCGAGCACCTCTCCGCACACCATGCTGATCTGGATCGCGAACAAGAAGCACGGCAGGCCGATGCGCGGCCGCGAGTCGATGAAGAACTGGTCGTCGGTCAGCGAGAGCAGCAGGCAAACGATGAACACGTCGAGCATCGACCACTTGCCGAAACGCTCGACGAAGGCGAGCAGCCCGCGCGCGCGCGCGTCGTCGAACTTCCCGAGCCACACGCCCCACAGCACCGCGAGCTTCGCGAAGGGGAAGAGGATCGAGAACGCGACGACCAGGATCGCGATGGCGTACAGGCGCGCTTCCCACATCAACTCGACGGAGCGAGGCAGGCTGTAGATCGAGCGGCCCGAGAGCGTCTTGTGGATCTCGAGAAACGGCGTGAACAGCGCCGCGATGTTGAGCGCGAACGAGGTCGCGAGCGCCGGGCCGAGCCAGCGCGGTCCGCGAAGCGCAGACTTCGGCGCTGCCGCTGGCGCCACGTCCTCGCGCCCCGCCGCGCTGCGCGCGCGAGTTCGAGGGCTGTCGCTGCGCTCCATGGCGTTCAGACTGCCAAGAGGAGCGCGCGGCACCAACACCTGTTGGCGCCGCGCGCGGTTCTCCGCTGGTTTCGACTACGGCCCGACGACGAAGCGCAGGCCCGCCGACAGTCCGCTCGCGCCCGTCGCGCCCGGATCGCGGCTCCACTGCTGGCAGTGGACCTCGGCGCCGGCGACGAGCAGCTCGGGCGCCGGCGAGCCGCCGAGCTGTCCGCTGGCAAAGGCGTTGACGTCGAGTGCGAACACGCCGCTGCAGTCGTCGCCGCTCGCGCTGCCGTTCGACGTCGTCACGGGCGTGCGGCGCCGCGGCGCGCCGACGCACAGATAGCCGCCCTGGAACGGCGCGGCGTCGGCGCCGTGCAGCGAGTAGAGCAGCAGGCCCGACTTCTGGTTGCGCACGTTGTTGCACACCACCCCGAACCCGCTCGTCGCACTGGCGCTCGAGCGACCCGTGAACGTGAGCCGCGGCGCGCACCCGAGGCTGTTCACCTTCGCCGTGCAGTACCCCGTCGGCGCGTCCGAGAGATCGAATTTCGCGGCGAGGAAGTCGTAGTCTCCCCCCGTGTTCGTCGATCCCGCGACGACCATGCGCGCGTCCGGCGCGAGCGTCGCCACGAAGCCGATGTCGTCGCCGCCGAGGTCGAACACGTTCTCGCTGCTCAAGGTCCCCGCGCTGTCGTACTGCAGGAGCGCGATGTCGCGATCGGAGATGCCCGACATCACGGTGAGCCATGCCTGCCCGGCGCTGCCGACGTGGATCGACTGCGGCTGGTCGTACAGCGTGGCGCCGCCCAGCCAAGTCGCGGTCGAGAGCACGTTGCCCTGTCCGTCGACGCGCAACACGAACGTGTCCATCTCGCTCGACGGGTCGTCGCGCCGGCCCGCGCCCCAGATTGCGCCGTCGGGCGTCACGGCGAGGTCGCGCAGTTCGTCGGACTGCCCGCCCGCGTCGTGGTAGAGCCTCCAGTCCACCGCGCCGGTCGCCAGGTCGAACTGCGCGAGCGCCATGTCGGACTCCACGCCCAGCGAGCGATAGCCGCCGACGACGGCGCGTCCCGACGGCGTGAGCGCGAGAGCCGCGCCGTAGCTGCGCTGCTCGATGTCGGCGTCGAGCAGGGTCGTCCACAGCGGCGTCCCGTCCGGCGCGTACTTGAAGAGCGCCATCGCGCCGTTGAACTGCGTGCCCCTGCTCCCGCAGGCGACGATCTCGTCGTTAGCCAGCACTTCGCAGTCGCGCAGCAGGCTCCCGCCCAAGGCGCCCCCGACCGAGTGCTGCCACTCGAGCGTTCCGCTGGCCGAGAAACGCGCGACGAGGGTCATGTGCGACTTCGCGCCCACGCCCACCAGCGCGCCGTTCGAGAGCAGGGCGAGCTTGTTGAACTGCAGCCCGTTGCCGCCGAAACCCTGGACCTTTGCGAGCCACAGCAGCGTGCCGTCGCTCGCGAACTTGCGCACCACGGCGTCGCGGTTGGCGACGCCGATCTGGTTCACGCGCCGGTCGCTGCTCGCGACGAACAGCTCGCCGTTCGGCGCCGCGAGGATCGCGGTCGGAGCGTCGGTGTAGCCGTAGCTGTCCCACTCGCTCGACCATGCGAGGCTGCCGCTGCCTGTGAACTTCGTGACCCGCACGTCCGTGTTCGGATCGTTGTGGACCTGCGCGGCGGGAACCTGCGCCGCGACGTACACCGAGCCGTCGGGCGCGGCCGCGACCACTTGCGCGAACTCGTCGCCCGAGTTGTCGGACTGGGTCGCTGTCCAATCGAGCGCCGCCTGGGCGCGCGAACTCGCGGAGAGTGCGATTAGTGCGGCCACCGCGGGCAGAGCGCTCCGCGAGAGCGGACGCGGGCTTCGAGACAGATGCGTGCGAACGAAACAGTCGGACATGGGACCCTCCTCGAGAGTTGGGGAGCGGCGCCGCAGCGCGCTGTCGGAGGCTGCACCCTCCGTGACGAGCGAGTCGAACGCGCTGCGCTGCGCCGTGGAACGGTCGGGATTGTCCGCTGGGTCGCGGAATACGCGCAAGGGCCGGTCAGCGACTTTCGTCGGCGCCGAGTTCAGGCGCGCGGTTTCGCCGGGAGGTACTGCACGGGCCACGCGGGCTCGTCGAAGCCGTACTGCGCCGCCGCGCGCAGCGTCAGGTACGGATCGGTCAGGTGCGCCCGCGCGATCGCGCACAGGTCGGCGCGGCCGGCGGCGATCACGGAATTCACGTGGTCGGGGCTCATCACGCCGCCCACGGCCATCACGGGCACGTCGGCCTCGAAGCGTATGCGCTCGGCGAAGCCCACCTGGTACATGCGCCCGTATTCGGGCTTCGAACGCGGTGAGTTGCCGCCCGAGGAAACGTCGACGAGGTCGCAGCCCGCGCGTTGGAGCGCCTTCGAGACCTCGACCGCTTCGTCGAGCGTGAAGCCGCCCTCGTCGTCGAGCCAGTCGCTCGCCGAGATGCGCGCCGCGAGCGGCTTGTGCGCCGGCCACACGGCGCGGACGGCGGCGAACACTTCGAGGGGATAGCGCATGCGGTTCGCGAGCGAGCCGCCGTACTCGTCCGTGCGCTGGTTCGAGAGCGGCGAGAGGAAGCTCGAGAGCAAGTAGCCGTGCGCGAGGTGCAATTCGAGCAGGTCGAACCCGACGCGTTCGCAGCGTTTCGCCGCGGAGACGAAGGCCTCGCGCACGGAGTCCATGTCGGCGCGCGTCATCGCTCTTGGCGCCGGCCAGCTCTCGCGGAACGGGGCCGCGCTCGGTGCGAGCGTCGTCCAGGCGCGCGCGTCGCGCAGCGCATCGTCGCCTTCCCAGGGCAAGCTGCACGAGCCCTTGCGGCCCGCGTGCGCGAGCTGCATGCCGATCGCGGCCTGCGAATGCGTGTGCACGAAGTCGACGATGCGGCGCCAGGCGCGCTCCTGCTCGTCGTTCCACAGGCCGGCGCAGGCGAGCGTGATGCGGCCGTCGGGCGTGACGTCGGTCGCTTCGGTCATCACGAGCGCCGCGCCGCCGACCGCGCGGCTGCCGAGGTGCACGAGGTGCCAGTCGTTCGGGACGCCGTCGACCGCCGAGTACTGGCACATGCTCGACACCACCACGCGGTTGCGAAGGCGCAGCCCGCGCAGTTGCAGCGGCGTGAACAGCGGCGGCGGCGCGGGTCTTCCGGCGCGAACGGGCGCGTGGTGGGCCTGCGCGAACCAGGCTTGCACGTCGCCGATCAACTTCGGATCGCGCAGCGCGAGGTTGTCCCACGTGATCCGCCGCGAGCGCGTCATCAGATTGAAGGTGAACTGCAGCGGCGGCTGCTTCAGATAGCGCGAGGTCTGCTCGAACCAGTCCTGGCTCGTGCGCGCGACGCGCTGGAGCTTGGAGACGTCGACCCGCCGCGAGCTCTCGTACTTCTCGAGCACGCGCGGCACGTCCTCGAGCCCTTCGCTCTGGAACGCGGCGCACAGCGCGATGGCGTCCTCCATCGCGAGCTTGGTGCCCGAGCCGATCGAGAAGTGCGCCGTGTGCGCGCTGTCGCCCATGAGCACCATGTTCCCGTGGCTCCAGCGCTCGCACTTGACCTCGGGGAACGTGCGCCACACCGAGCGGTTCGCGAGCAGCTTGTGACCCTCGAGGTGGTCCGCGAACAGCGCTTCGAAGTAGCGCAGCGTCTCGGCCTCGTCCGCTTTGTCGAGCCCGGCGCGCCGCCACACGTCCTCGTGGCACTCGACGATGAACGTCGAGAGGTCGGTCTGGAACGGGTAGGCGTGGATCTGCCACAGGCCGTGCTCGTTCTCGCGGAAAATGAAGGTGAAGGCGGTCAGCGGCTTGGTCGTGCCGAGCCACGCGAAGCGACACTTGCCCCAGCGGATCGACGGCTTGAAGTGCTGCGCGTGGCGCGCGCGGAGCACGCTGTTCACGCCGTCGGCGGCGAGGATCAGTTGCGCGGGGCCGACCGAGGTCTCGTCGTTCACCTCTTCGCCGAAGTGGAGCCGCACGCCGAGCTCGCGGCAGCGCGCGTGGAAGATCGCCAGCAGCGACTTGCGCGCCATGCCGCAGAAGCCGTGGCCGCTCGAGCGCACGCAGGCGTCGCCGATGTAGGTGTCGATGTCGCCCCAGTAGGCGAAATTGCGCCGGATCTCCGCGTACGTCTGCGGGTCGGAGCGCTCGAAGTTGCCCAGCGTCTCGTCCGAGAAGACCACGCCCCAGCCGAAGGTGTCGCCCGCCTGGTTGCGCTCGTAGACGTCGATGTCGACCTTCGGGAAGGCCTTCTTCATCAGGAGCGCGAAGTACAGTCCCGCCGGGCCGCCGCCGATCGATGCGATGCGCATGCAGCAGAGAGTAGCCCAGCAGAGGCGCGCGCCAAGCGGCTCTGCTAACCTGCCGCGAGTCGATGTCGCCGACTACGCCCATGATCGAGCTGGCCAAGATGACCTGGCCCGAAGCCGCCGCCGTGCTGCGCGCGGGCGCGGTGGTGATCGTGCCCGTCGGCTGCACCGAACCGCACGGGCCGCACCTGCCGCTCGACACCGACGTGACCATCGCGCTGGCGCAGTCGCGGCGCGCGGCGGAGCTGCTGGCGGAAGCGGGGGTCGCGGCCGTCCTCACTCCGCCGGTGAATTTCGGCGTGACGAACTTCGCCGATGGCTTCGCGGGGCGCTTGAGCGTGCAGCCGGCGACGCTGTGGGCGGTCCTCGAGGACCTCGTCGAGTCGCTGCAGCAGCAGGACGTGCGGCGCATCGTGTTCTCGAACGGCCACCTCGAGCCCGAGCACGTCGCGGTGCTGCGCGGCGTGTGCCTCGACCACGCGAAGCTGAACGCCGAGAAGGCGCAGGTGGTGTTCGCCGACAACACGCGCCGCAAGTGGGCCGCGGAGCTGGGGCCCGATTTCCTGCGCGGCGACCACGCGGGGTGCTACGAGACGAGCATCGCTCTCGCGGCCGATTTCGACGCGGTGCGCGACGAAGTGCGCGCGAGCTTGCCGGCCGTCGACATCGACCTCGTCGCCGCGATCCGGGCCGGCGGCAAGGGCTTCAAGCAGATCGGCGCGGAGCATGCGTACTGCGGCGATCCGGCGCGCGCGACGGCGGCGCAGGGCCGCGAGCTGGTCGAGAAGCTCGCGCAGATGGTGGTGGGGTGCGTGCGCGAGACGTGGCCCGAGCTGTTCGCGGCGGCCGAGCTCTGAACGCGGCGATGGCAGCTTTCGTCACCACCCAGAAAGTGCGCTTCGGGCACGTCGATCCGGCCGGGATCGCCTACTACCCGCGCATCTACGACTACGTGCACGAGGCCTTCGAGGAGCTGTGGGACGTGCACGTCGGCGCGCGCTACTACGAGCTCATCGGCCAGCAGAAGATCGGCTTTCCGCTGGTGCACTCCGAGGTCGATTTCTCCGGCCCGCTGCGCTTCGGCGATTGCCCGCAGGTTCACGTGACCTGCTTCCACCTCGGCCGCTCGTCGCTCGGCTTGCGCTACGTCTACACGGTCGAGGGCCGCACGTGCGTCGACGCGCGGATGACGACCGCGTGCATCGACCTCGCGACGATGAAGGCGCTGGCGATGCCCGAGCGCTACCGCGCGCGTTTCGAAGCCATCATGGCGCCCCTGGAGGGCGTCGCGGGAAAGCACAGGAGTCGCGAGTGAGGATCAGTGAGATGCACGGCCGCGGCAGGCCGGTCTTCAGCTTCGAGTTCTTCCCGCCGAAGAGCGCCGAGGGCGTCGGACAGTTGATGCAGTCGGTCGCGGACCTGAAGGGCGCGCTCGCGCCGAACTTCGTGTCGGTCACCAACGGCGCCGGCGGATCGACGCGCGCGCGCACGCTCGAAGTCGTGACGCGCATCCAGCGCGAGCTCGGCGTGACGGCCATGGCGCACCTCACGTGCGTCGGCGTGACCGAGTCGGATCTGTGCGAGGAAGTCGGCACCCTGGTCGGCAACGGCATCGAGAACATCCTCGCGTTGCGTGGCGACCCGCCCAAGGGCGAAAGCACCTTCACGCCGGTCGCGGGCGGGTTCTCGCACGCTTCCGACTTGATCGAGTACCTCGAGAACAACTACCAGCTCGACATCGGCGCGGCGTGCTATCCGGAGAAGCACGTCGAGTCGCCGGACGCGGAACTCGACTTGCGCTGGACCAAGCTCAAGATCGACAACGGCGCGCTGTTCCTCGTCACGCAGTTGTTCCTCGACAACGCCGACTACTTCCGCTTCGTCGAGCGCGCGCGCTCGGCGCGCATCCGCGAGCCGATCGTGCCGGGCATCATGCCGATCACGAACGTCGCGCAGGTCGAACGCTTCACCAAGATGTGCGGCGCGAAGATCCCCGAGGAACTGGCCGAGCGCCTGCAGCGCGTGAAGGACGATCCCGCGGCGGTCATGGCGACGGGCATCGAGCACGCGATCACGCAGTGCCGCGGCCTGCTCGAAGGCGGGGCGCCGGGGCTGCACTTCTACACGCTCAACAAGAGCTTCGCGACGCGCTCGGTGCTGGCGGCCGTGCGCCGCGTGTGACCATGCCGCCGGCCGGGCGCGACGAACCGCGAAGCTCGCTTCGCGCCCATCTCGCGCCCACCGCGCTCGTCTTCGCGCTCGCCTTCGCGCTCCGCCTCGCGTTCCTGTTCGCCGGCGAGGACCGCGCGTGGCCGCACTCGCTGCGCTACGAGGGCGACGCGCCGGTCTGGGCGCGCTGGGCCCAGGCGCTCGAGCGCGGCGCGCCATTCGAGTTCGATCTGCCGATCCGCACCCCGGGTGTCGCGTTCGCGCTCGAGGCGCTGGGCTTCACGGCCGCGCCCTTCACGGCGGCGAAGGTCCTGTGGTGCGCGCTGTCCGCGGCGACGTGCGCGGGGCTTTGGTGGCTGCTCGCGCGCCACGCCTCGCGCCGCGCCGCGTGGATCGCCGCGTGCTGGCTCGCGGTGTCGAACTCCGCGCTGCAGCTCGCGACCTCGCTCAACGGCGAAGGTCCCTACGCCGCGCTGCTCGTCGCGCTGCTCGCCGTGCATCTCGCGGCGCGCGAAACGCCGAAGCTCGCCGTCGCGGCGCTCGCGGGGCTCCTCCATGGCGCCTCGGCGCTCCTGCGCGCGGAGCATCTCGCGCTCGTCGCTGCATTCGCATTGCTGTCGCTCGGAGGCGCGCTGCGGGGGCGCGAGGGGCTCCGAGCTCGGGCGGCCTGGTGGGGGACCTGCGCCGCCGTGCTGCTCGCCGTGTGCGCTCCTTGGGCCTGGCGTTCGCACGTCGCGGCCGCGCGCTTCAACCGCGAGGCGCCGCGGATCGACTACGAGCGCGCGCAGCCGCCGTGGAGCTCCGCCGCGCGCGCCGAGCTCGAGCAGCTCCCGGGCTTCGCGCGCGAGGGCAACTTCGCCTTCCTCTCGCACCTCGCGCGTCAGAACGGGCTGCAGCGCGTCGACGCTCCCGACGTGCGCGCCTACTTCGAGCGCGAATGGGGCTACACGCCCGAGCCGATTCCCGAGTGGACGCTCGTGAGCTCGAAGGCCGCGCTCGACTTCGCGCTCGCCAACCACCCCGACGCCGGCGGCGGGTTCTCTCGCGCCGCGCTGAGCGACGGCCGCGACGCCGAACCCGAGTTCTCGCTCGGACGTCCCAGCCACTTGAAGCTCTACCTTCACGGCTTCGCGATCGGACTCGAGTTCCTTCGGCGCGATCCGCCGCGCGCGCTCGCGAACGTGCGCGCCAAGTTCGAGCGCTTCTTCGGGGGCGTCACCGCGGGCCTCGGCGCCGACAACTGGCCGCACGGCCCCGCGAGCCTGCGCCGCGCCGTCGACCTCTCGACCCCCGCCGCACCTTCGACGCCGTGGGGGGTGCTCGTCGGCGTGCTGTGCGCCGTCGGCGCCTGGCGCGCGCGCCGCACGGCGCTCGGCCACCTGCTCCTCGCCGTGGCGCTCTACAAACTCGCCCTTTGCGGCGCGTTTTATGGCTATGCGCGCCAGGCCGCGTCCATCGGCCCCGTGTGGTGCGCGTTCGGCGCCCTGGCCCTCGATCCGCTCGCCGCTCGCTGGCGTTCCAGATCGAGCCCGCGCGCCTGGACGGTCGTGGTGGCCTGCGCAGCGGCCCTCGCGCTCGCGCCGGCATTCCTCGCCATCCGGCCGACGCCGTTGCGAGCCGAACTCGATCCGAGCGTGGCTCGCGCGACGCCGGAATGGGGCGCGAACGCCTTCGAGTCGCCGAGCGCCGTGCGCCTGGCGCCGGTTAAGTTCGACTGAAGCGCAGCCGCGCGCCAGCGCGACTTGTCGCCGAGCGAGTTGCAGGGGCGCCGATCGGCGAGGTTTCAGGGCGGCAGGCGGAACCGGCAACCTCCGGCGAACGTCAGCCCACACACTGCGCGAACCCGCCTAGACTCGGGTCCGCGCCCCGCGCTTCCACCGAGCCCGAATGCATCGCGGACTCGGCGCGCAGCGCGCGGTCCCACGCTTTCCTCTCACTCGGAGTTCGGACTTCCATGAAGCGACGTTTCTCGGTTCCCCTTTTCGTCGCGGCGTTCGCGCCGGCGCTCTTCGCCCAACAAGAACCCGCGACCGTGGGCAGCCTGACGCCGGCGCTCGAGCGCTGGCGAGCGGATCACGGCGCCGGGTGGCGCATCGACCTCGACGAAGGAACGGGCTACGCGGAGTTCGTGTTCGGCGCGAAGGCCGTTCGCGACGAGCGCCCGGCGAGCGAGGCCGAGTGGTTCCTCGCCGCGCGCGAGGCGTTGTCGCTCGCGCAGGATCTGCACGGCATCGAGCAGGCCACGCTGGTCGAGCAACGCACGTCGTTCCTGCCGCTCGGAATGATCGGCTCGAGCGACAAGTTCACCGTGCGCTTCGGCCAACAGGTGAAGGGCGTGCCGGTCGACGGCGGCGCCGTCAACGCGCTGTTCGACATGCAGGGCTCGCTGCTCTCGATCCAGACCCGCGCGCTGCCGCACATCGCCGACATGGACGTGCGCGCCTCGATCACGTCGGAAGCGGCGGCGTTCTACGCGCTCTCGGCCTTCGACGCCGATGAGCGGACCCAGGGCGAGCTGCAGGGCGAGCCGCGGCTCGTGATCGCGCAAGTCGAGCAGGCCGAAGCGCGAGTCGGGGTGCTCTCGTGGCGCGTCGACGTCGAAACGATCGTCGACGGCGAAGCCAAGGGCTACACCTACTTCATCGATGCGCGCAGCGGTCGCGTCGCGAAGCGCGAGAACCTGATCCACCACTTCGACGTCGGCGGAACGGTCTACACCAAGGCCACGCCGGGGACCTACCCCGACTCGGGCACGAACCCGCCGGTGCAGCAGCCGATGCGCTACGCGCGCGTCACCAGCTCGGCCGGCACGGTGTTCACCGACGCCAACGGCAACTTCAACTTCCCCGGGGTGAACGGTCCGCTGAACGTCACGACGACCTACACCGGCACGTACAACAACGTGATCAACCAGGCGGGCGCGTCGTACTCGCTCGTCACGAGCGCGGCGACCGGCTCGGGCAACGCGATCGTGCTGAACAACACGCCGGCGGTGCTGGTCACCGCGCAAGCCAACATCTTCCAGGCGGTCAACGACCTGCGCGACTGGATCCGTTCGGTGAATCCGACCGACGCGACGGGCGATTTCGTCTACACGGCGAACGCGAACATCGCCTCGACCTGCAACGCGTTCTTCAACGGCAGCTCGATCAACTTCTACCAGGCGGGTGGAGGCTGCGCGAACACGGCCTTCGCGAACGTCGTGATGCACGAAGCGGGGCACTGGCTCAACGTGCTGTACGGCACCGGAAACGGCTCGGACGGCATGGGTGAAGGCAACGCCGACATCTTCGCCATCTATCTGCAGGACGACCCGATCGTCGGCCACGACTTCTGCGGCCTGGGCTGCAACGTGCGCGACGCGAACAACAACCGCCAATTCTGCGGCGACGCCAATCCCGGCTGCCACGGCGGCGTGCACGCCAACGGCGAGGTGTGGATGGGCGCGGCGTGGAAGGTGCGCACGCGGATTCGCAACACCCTCGGCACGCCGGCGGCGCTGGCGATCACCAACAGCCTGTTCCTCGACTGGATGCTCGCCTACAACCAGACGCAGATCCGCTCGATCATCGAGACCCAGTGGCTCACGCTCGACGACGACGACGGCAACATCGACAACGGCACGCCGCACTTCACGGACATCGACCAGGGCTTCCGCCAGCAGGGTTTCCCGGGCGTGACGCTCGTGCCCCTCGCCGTGGGCGGCGTCACGCAACTGGCGAACACCACGGACCAAGTCGGACCGTACCAGGTCGACGCCTCGATCTCGTCGAACGTCGGAGCGAGCATCACGAGCGCGCAGCTCTTCTACCGCGTCGGCTCGGCCGGCGGATTCACGGCGGCGCCGATGTCGCTCGTGGGCGGATCGACCTACAACGGCAGCATCCCTGGGCAGGTGGCCCCGGCGCGCGTGTACTACTACGTCGAAGCGGGCGACAGCCTCGGCAACACGCGGCGCTTCCCGACGAACGCGCCGACGGGCACGCTCAGCTTCGCCGTCGGTGAGTTCACGGTCGTGCTGTGCGACAACTTCGAGACGAACCAGGGCTGGACCGTGGCCAACACCTCGGTGACCACGGGAGCTTGGGAGCGCGGCGACCCGGTGGGGACGACGCTGAACGGAGCGCAGGCGCAGCCGGAGACCGACAATCCGCTCGGCGTCGGCACGCAGTGCTACTTCACGGCCCAAGGCTCCGTCGGCGGCGCGGCCGGAACGGCGGACCTCGACGGCGGTCCGACGGTGCTCACGTCCCCGGCGCTCAACATGGCGAGTGGCGACGGCGAGATCTCGTACGCGTACTGGCTCTTCAACGACGACGGCGACGACAGCCTGGTGGTCGAAGTCTCGGGGAACGGCTCGAGCTGGGTCGTGGCGCGCACGTACACCGGACTCGGCGGCGGCTGGAACACCGACACCATCGCGGTGAGCGCGCACATCACGCCGACCGCGACCACGTTCGTTCGCTTCCGCGTCTCGGACAACCCCAACAACTCGATCACCGAAGCGGCCATCGACGACGTGTGCGCGTCGGTGCTCGGCCCGGTCAGTTGCCCGGCGCCGTTCACGTACTGCACCGCGAAGGTCAACAGCCTCGGCTGCACGCCGGCGATCGCCTTCAGCGGCACGCCGAGCGCCAGCGCG
>CALFYL010000002.1 GCA_937952135.1 uncultured Planctomycetia bacterium | reverse complement strand
TCTCGCGGCAGGTG
Organism: uncultured Planctomycetia bacterium; assembly: GCA_937952135.1. Taxonomy (GTDB): domain Bacteria; phylum Planctomycetota; class UBA1135; order UBA1135; genus WYBT01. The sequence continues at coordinate 12,978 of CALFYL010000002.1, read as the reverse complement.
CGGATCACGCGCTGGGCGATCTCTCCGCGGTTGGCGATCAATACGCGCCGAAACATACGTCGATGGATTCCTTTTTCGCGCCCGAGCGTCGCGCGCGCGAAGTCCGCGCGGCCGGAGCGGCAGGCAACTGGGGCCGGACTTCGGGCTGAGCTTCGGGCTGTGCTTCGGACTGTGATTTCAGGCGGGCTTGATGAAGAACAGGGGCTGACCGAACTCGACGGGCTGGCCGTTCTCGACGAGCACGTCGACGATCACGCCCGAGGTCTCGGCGCGGATCTCGTTCAGCACCTTCATGGCCTCGATGATGCAGATGACCGTGTCCGGCTTGACGCTCTTGCCGACGCTGACGAAGGGCTCGGCGTCCGGAGAGGGAGCGCGGTAGAAGGTCCCCACCATCGGGCTCTGGATCGGCTTCGTGCCCGGCGGCGGTCCGCTCGGCGCGGCGGGGACCGCTTCCGGCGCCGCGGCCGGCGCCGCTGGCGCCGCGGGTGCGGGCGCGCCGGCGTGCGTGAGGTGCACGACCGGGGCCATCGGGGCGGCCTTGGCGCCGCGCTCGAGGCGCAAGCGCGCGCCGGACTTGGGGTCGTCGAGCTCGAGTTCGGTCAACTCGACCTGCTGCATCAGGTGCGCCAGGCGCTGGATCAGTTTGAAGTCCATGGTGTGCGGATCCGGGCTCGACGCGAGCCACTGGGGGGCCGCGCGCGACGGTCACGCGACCGCCGGGCGAGGGGGCGGCATCTTAGAGACCGGCGCGCCCGCTTCCAGCGCGACGTTTCGGCGTGCTGCGCGAGCCGCTCGAGCGCGTCCACTCGCCGGACTTGCCGCCCGCCTTGTGCACCAGCTCCACGCGCTCGATCGCGATCTCGTGCGAGAGCGCCTTGGTCATGTCGTAGATGACGAGCGCACAGGCGCTCGCGCCGACCAGCGCTTCCATCTCGACGCCCGTCCGGCCGTGGCAGGCCGCGCGGCACGAGATCTCGAGCACGTCCGCGCCGCTGGGGCGCACGTCGACCCGCACCTCGTCGAGCGCGAGCGTGTGGCACATCGGAATCCACTCGGCCGTGCGCTTGGCGGCCTGGATGGCGGCGACGCGCGCCACCTCGACCACCGGACCCTTCGGACCGCCCTCGCGGAGCACGCGCGCGAGCAGGCCGCGCGGGAAGCGAACCTGGGCGCGCGCGGTGGCGGAGCGCGCCGTGACGGGCTTCTCACCCACCGCCACCATGCGCGCGCGCGCGGCGCCGGCGCTCGACTCCACATGGCTGAGCCGCGGCGCACGCTTCGCGTTTCGAGGGGCGGATCGTGAAGGCATCGAGAGGGGCGCGAAGTAGCGGAAAGTTTCGAGCGCGGAAGCGCCGTCGACGGCGAATTCGCCGCTCGTCGGGCTCAGAGTATGTTTTCCGTTCCCGGCACGCGAGCCAGCGAGCGCCAGCCTAGAGTCTGCGGGAGTGCGCCCGGGGCTCCGACTTGGGCTCGAAGCCGCTCCCGCTCGATGAAGCCTCCCGTTCGATGCAGCGCCAACTGAAGCGCCCGTCGAAGCGCTCGAAAGGCGCCGACGCGCGCCCCTCCAATCTGGATCCACGATGCTCAACCTGCCCCGCGCTCTGTTCGTTTCGCTGCTGATCCCCTCGCTGCCGGTGTGCGCCGCGCTCGGAGGTTCGCTCCCCGCACTCGCGGCCAGCTCCAGCGCCGTCGCGACGGCCGCCGTCTCGCTCTCCGGCCAGGACGAACAGGCGGTCGCCGTGCGCGAGCTGGTCGCGACGCAGATCGAGGGGGTGCAGAACGCGGCCCGGCCCGAACTGTGGCGCCGCTCGACCGCGCTGCGCGATGCCGCGCGCGAGCTGTCGCTCGACGGGCTCGACGCGGAGCTCGAGACGACGCTGGCCAAGCCGGGTCTCGATTCGGGCGCCGTGCTGGTGCTCGCCGCGGCGCGCATCCAAGGCGCGGACGTGCAACCGGGCAAGCTGGTCGGACCGCTGCTCTCCGTCGTCGAAACGCGCGCCGACGGCGAGCTCGACGAACGGGCGGTCAGCGCCGCGACGCTCCTGGCCGACGCCAACTTCCGCGCGCTCGAGACCGAAGAGCGCCGCGACACGGTGCGCCGCCTGCTGAAGGTCGCGACCGACGCCTCGCGCTCGCCCTCGGTGCGCCTCGAAGCGGGATTCGCAGCGACGCGCCTGGGCGGCGGCGACGACATCCGCCGCGCGCGCGCCGTGATGGGCGAGTTCCTGGAGTCCACGGACGCGTCGCTGCGATCGGCGGGCGCGCTGGCGCTGGCGCGCAGCGGCGCGGAGCTCGACGGCGCCGTGTTCGACGAGCTCCGGCGCCTCGCGGTGCTTCCCGACGAGAACGGGCGCTTGGCCGCGAGCTACCTCGAACGCGAGCGCGTGCGCGAACTCAACGAGCGCAAGCTCAAGAACCTGGCCGAGCACTTCGAGGAGTACAAGCGCGCGGAGAGCGGCGAGAGCGCCGACCCGACGGCGGATCCGAAGAACACCAGCGGCAAGTGGCACGAGCTCACGACGCTGCTCGACCTCGTGCAGCGCGCGCACCTCGACGGCGACAAGGTCAAGCGCGACGACCTGCTCGACGCGGCGCTGCAGGGCATCCTCCAGAGCCTCGACGAGCACTCGTCCTACATGAGCCCGAAGTCCTTCGCGCGCTTCGAGCAGGAACTCGCGGCGAACTACGGCGGAATCGGCGCCTACGTCGGCGAGGATCGCCAGGACGGCCTGTTCACGATCACCCGTCCGATCTACTCGGGCCCCGCGTACAAGGCCGGCTTGATGAGCGACGACAAGATCGTGCGCATCGACGACTGGCCGACGATCGGCAAGCCGGTCGACGAGATCATCAAGCGCCTCAAGGGCAAGCCGGGCACGCCGGTCAAGCTCTACGTGTGGCGCCGCGGCATGGACGGCACGCTGATCGATCGGCCGAGCGAGGACATGGTGGTCAGCATCACGCGCCAGGCGATCACGATCCCGGCCGAGCAGCACCAGATGCTGCCGGGCAAGATCGGTTTGATCACGCTCAACGAGTTCAGCCAGGTGGCCTCGGGCGAACTGCGCCGGCCGATCCTCAGCATGCTCGACGGCGGCATGCGCGGCCTGATCCTCGACCTGCGCAACAACAGCGGCGGCTTGCTCGACGAGGCGGTCGCGGTCGCGGAGCTGTTCCTGCCGAAGAAGACGCTGGTGGTCTCGACCGAGAGCCGCCTTCGCGCCACCGAACGCTTGCGCACCGAACGCGATCCGATCGTGCCGCCCGAGATGCCGATCGTCGTGCTCGTCAACCGCTTCACGGCCTCGGCGGCGGAGATCGTTTCGGGCGCGTTGCAGGACGAGAAACGCGCGCTGGTGATCGGCGAACGCAGTTTCGGCAAGGGCTCGGTGCAGAACCTGATCACGATGCCGGGCATGTACGACGACCAGTACGAGGACGAGAACCGCAACCGCCGCTGGGACAACTGGGAGAAGATCACCAAGGACCACAACGGCAACGGCGAGTTCGACTTCGCGCCGCGGGTCAAGCTCACCATCGCGCGCTATTTGCTGCCCTCGGGCCGCTCGATCCACCGCGAGGTCGACGCCGACGGCGAAGTGCGCAACATCGGCGGCGTGGTGCCGGACGAGACCGTGGAGGCGACGCGCATCGACGCCTGGCGCATCGAGCAGATGCGCAAGATCCTCGACCGCAAGGCGCCGCGCGAGTACGTCGACAAGCACATGGCCGAGCACCGCGAGCGCTTCTCGCAGATCGCGGACAACGACCGGCGCGACACGTCGCTCTACCCGGACTTCGAGAACTTCTACGCGTCGCTGCGCACGCCGCTGCCGCCGGACGACGTGCGCCAGCTGCTGCGCGCCGAGATCCGCCGCCGCATCCAGGACGCGCGCGGCCAGGAGTTCCCGCAGGGCGACTTCGTCGAGGACCGCCAGCTCCAGGCCGGCATCCGCCACGTGCTCGAAAAGCTCGGAGAGTCCATCGACACGGTCGCCGACTACCGTTCCACGATCGCGCCCGATCTGCAGCCGCGCCTCAACCTCGCGTCGAGGGACAAGGACGAGTTGCGCGACACGATCGAGCAGCTCAACCAGGCGCTGCGCGCCGACCGCAAGCTGCCCGAGTCGACGCTCTCGCAGCTCGTGAACATGCTGAAGGAGTCGCTCGAGAACTGAGCGCTCCGTCGACGCCGAACGCGGGCCCGAACGCGGCCCCGGATCCAGGCCCTCGCGCACGGCGAAACGTGCGCGAGGGCCTTTGCTTTCGCGCCCACGCGCTTCCGGCGTCGCTCAACGCTTCGCGGCGGGAGGCCACGGCGCGCGCAACCGTTCGAGGCCCGCCTCGAGCGGCCCCTCGACGAGCACTAGGCGTCCGCGGATCGTGCGCGACTCGCCGGGCGCGAGCGGCCCGACGCGCGTCGCCACGTGCATGCACAGCCACGGATTGTGCGCCTGCACGCCGAGCCAGTCCTCCCACGCGACACCGGCCGTCCAACGGCCGCTTTGCGAGGTGCGCACGAGCAATCCGCCGTGGTCGTCGCGCTCGGAGCTCCTCCAGCGCTTGCCGAACTCGAAGTCGAGCTCGGCATCGCGCGCTTCGAGCGTCGGCCGCAGCTCGGAGCGGAAGTGCATGTCGCGGTCGGGCAGACGCTCGAGCCCGTCCGCGGCGATGAAGTACGTGCTCTTGTGGTGGCCCATCTCGTAGGCCTTGCTCGCCGGCGGTCCCGGATTGAAGCAGGCGACGATCGCGGCGGGCTCGGGCCAGGCGCGCTCCGTGCGGTTCGTGACTTCGAGCGTGAGCTCGACCGCGTCGCCGTCGACGCGCGCGGCCAGCCGCAACATCCCCGCGTCGATGGTCGCGCTGCGTTTGTCCTCGGCGACCGTGTGCGGCCAGTCGTAGCGCGCCTCGGTGATCTCGCCCGGCGCCAGCGCGTCGAACAACTGCCACTCGTAGAACCACAGGAACATCGAGAGCGGCTCGTGCGCGGTGGACTGGAGCCCGATCCCGCGCTCCCACCCGAACAGCTCGAGCCTCGCCGGTTCCGGTTCGCGTGCGCGGCAACTCAGCGCCGCGACCGCTGCGAATCCGGCGGCGACGAGCGCCAGCGCAGCTCGCGGCCGCAGCGTGGCGCCGATCGCGCGCGCGCGGACCACGCGGCTCATGCCTTCGGCGCGGGCGGCGGCGAAGGCCGGCCTTCCGCGAACTCGCGCAGCGCCGGCAGCACGAGCTCGCGCGCCAGGATCACGATCGCCGCCGTCAGCGGCAGCGCGATCAACAGCCCGAACATCCCCATCGCCGACCCGAAGATGGTCAGGGCGGCGAACACGACCAGCGTGTGCAGCCCCAAGCTGTCGCCGAGGATCTTGGGGATCAGCACGTAGCCCTCCGCGGTCTCCGCGATCGCGAAAACGACCGCCGTGCGCCACAGCGCGCCGAAGGGTTCGAAGCTGAGCAACGCCACGGCGAACACGCACCCGTGTCCGATGGCCGGGCCGAGGACCGGCAGCAGCGACAGCACTCCGCCGAGCAGGCCCAGCAGCAGCGAGTACGGCACGCCGAGCACGAGCAGCGACAACCAGATGATCAGGCCCTTGGTCACGCACACCAGCAGGCGGCCGCGGAAGAAGCCGCCCAGCATCTCCGCCATCGCGGCGCCGATGCGGGTCCACTGCTCGCGGTGCTCGCGCGGGATGTAGCCGCTGACGAAGGACGAGATGCGTTCGAGCTCGAACAGCAGGAACCAGGTGTACAGCGGCACGAGGAACAGGAAGCCGAGCGTCGCCATGAGCGAGCCGAAGAAACGCTGCGCCAGGTTCCACACGCCCTCCGCGGCGCCGAGGCCCGCGAGCGCGCCCTCGTCCGACGTGATCCACTCGCGCGCGCGGATCAGGAAGCTCTCGCGCACGTTGCGCCCCGCTTCGGCCTCGTTCTCGACGCCGATCAACGAGAGATTGAAACCCATCGCCCGCAGCTTGCCGAGCACCCACTCGACCGCCACTTGGAAGCGATCGGCGAGCAGGCCGAGGGTGTTCGAGTCGGAGCTGAAGTCCTCGACCAGCGCCGTCGCCTGCGCGACCACGAGCACGGCGATCAGCGTGATCGCGAGTCCGAAGTTGATGAAGATGAAGTTCACCGCCGCCTTGCGCGACCAACCGCGGCGCTCGAGCTGCAGCACGAGCGGGTGCAGGATGTAGGCGAAGAGCAGGCCGACGAGCAGCGGATTGAGCGCCGCGCGCACGGTCCACGCGAACCACAGCACGGCGGCGAAGAGCAGCGCCAGCAGCCAGTTGCGCTTGTTGACGGTCAGGTTCGGCAGCATCAGGGATCCGGGGCGGCGCCGAGCCGGGCCGCGAGCGCGTCGCGCAGGCGTTGCTCGTAGGCGCCGACAAAGGCGTCGTCGAAGTCGTACACGCCGCGGAATTCCTCGATCGAGTCGCTGTCCTGGCGCTTGAGCAGTCCGTGGTCGACCAGCAGGAACACCACCTGGCCCCAGTCGAAGGTCTCGCGCACCCCCCACGCGCGCCACACGTAGGCCGCGAGCGGTCCGAAGGCGGTGAGCGCGTGCTCGCGCATCCCGTCGAGGACCTCGCGGCCCGTGACGTGCCGGGCCGGCCCTTGGAGCCCGTCCTTGCCCGCCAGCTTGACGGCGATCTCGAGCGCCTCGAAGAGGAAGTAGAACGCCTCGGGAGAGTAGCGTCCGTCGGCGCGCGCGATCTGGCGCAAGCGTTCCTTGGTGTCGGTCATGGTCGCCGCGGAGCGCGCCGCGGCTCGCGGCATGGTAGCGAGGCCGGGCATGGCGCCGAAGTGCGGCGCCGGGAGCGCGCCGGTTACGCGGCGGCTTCGCCCCGTCGGACGCGCGCGGAGAGCGGGCTCAACGTCGGCGGCTCAGCGTCTTCCGCCGGACGCCGCGGCGCCGGCGGCGCGGGTCGAGCCTTCGCCAGCGCGCGGCGCGAGCGCCAGCACGGCCCTCTCGACCACGTTCTGGGGATCGACGTTGGATTCCAGGTCCGCGCGGCACCGCAGCAAGACGTCGAGAGTTTCACGCGAGCGGCGCAGCGGGCCGAGCGCGGAGGACTGGGAGAGGACCTCGGCGTAGATTCCGTGCGGGAGCGAGTCCGCGTTCGCGCCGGCGCGCAGACGCTCGCGGTCGCGCACGAGCTCCAGCGCCGTGTCGAGCACGCGCCGCGCGCGCGAGCGCTGCTCGGCGCGCTCGGTCTTGCCGGCGAACTCGCCTTCGACGGCCCACAGCGCCGCGCTCGCGGTGCTCGACGGCGCCTCGCCCGCCAGCGCGGCGGCGAGCACCGCGCGAAGCTCGAGCGCCGCCTGCGACGCCAGTTCGAGGCCGACACCCGGCGCGCCGTCCGCCCAGCGCGCGAGCTCGCGCGCGTCCGACGGATTCGCGCCGTGCTCGGCGAGGATGCGCGAGGCGAGGCCGAGCTCGAGCGGCTCGAAGCGCACCGCGATCGCTCGGCTGTGGATCGTGGGCAGCAGTTCGTGCGGCGCCGAGGTCTCCAGGATCCACAGCACGTTCGGCGCGGGCTCCTCGAGCGATTTGAGCAGGGCGTTCTGCGCTTCGATGTTGATGCGCTCGGCCTCGCGCACGATCACGATGCGCCAAAGTCCGCTCGCGGCGCGCAGGTTCAGGAAGTCCTCGACCGTCGGGCCGGCCCAGTAGGTGCTGCGCGCTTGATCGCGCGGAATGAAGCGGCCGATGCGCAACTGCTCGGAGCGTTCCTTCTCGACCTCTTGGCGCACGTCGACGACGAACAGGTCGCCGTGCGAGCCCGCCTGCACCCGCCGGCACGCTCCGCATTCGAGGCACGGCGCATCGAGCGTTCCGCCGCGCGCGGGGCCGCGGTCGCACAACAGCGCCGCCGCGAACCAGCGCGCGCTGAGGAACTTGCCCGTGCCCGCCGGTCCGACGAACTCGAGCGCGTGCGGGAGCCGCGACGCGCGCACCGCCGCGCACAGCCCCGCGAGCACCGCGCCGTGGCCGAGCGGCTCGCTCAGCGGCGCCTCGAGCCCCGCGTCGTCGGCCGCGGACTTCCTGGCCTTGCGCTCAGCCACACCCCACCGCCTTCCAGACTCGCTCCGCGACTTCCTCCGGCGAACCCAGGCCGTCGACCACCTGCACGCCGGGCACGAGCTCGACGTAGCGCCGGTAGCCGGCCGCCACCGCGCGTTGGAACGCGAGACCCTTGTCCTCGATTCGGTCACCCGGCGCTCCGCGGCGTCCGGCGGCGCGCTCCGGCGGCACGTCGAGCAGCACCGTGTGCGTCGGCGCGGGCTCGCCCGCCCAACGCTGCAGCAGCGCGAGCACTTCGCTCTCGGGCTGGCCGCCGGCCACCGATTGATAAGCGAAGGTCGAGGCGTGGAAGCGTTCGCACACCACGTGCTCGCCGCGCGCGAGAGCCGGCCCCGCCCGTTCGCGCAGCATCTGGCGGCGCGCGGCGGCGAACAGCAGCAGCTCCACGCCGCTGTCGAGGTCGAGTCCGCGGCCGAGCAGCAGCTCGCGCACGCGTTCGCCGAGCGCCGTGCTCCCCGGCTCGCGCACGTGCGCGACCTCGCGGCCGCTCTCGCGCCGCAGGCGTTCGACGAGCCGCGCCGCTTGCGTGCTCTTGCCGCAGCCGTCGACGCCGTCGAGGACCACGAACAACGGCGCGCCGCGCGGAATCGAGCTCACGGGCGCGTTTGCTTTCGCTTCCGACACTAGGAGCCCTTGGTTCCGAGCAGTTCGAGCGCACGTTCCGCGTCCGCCTGCCCCGAGTCGAGCGCGAGCGCTTCGGCCGCCGCTTCGCGCGCTTCGTCCTGTTTGCCCACGCGCACGAGCTCGAGCGCCTGCGCGCCGAGGATCTCCGCGCGCTCCTCGTCGCTCGGCGGATCCGGGCTCTCGACGTCGAGCGCCGGCGGAACCATCGCCGCGACGCGGAACTCGCGCAGCGCGTCGTCGTGCCGCCCGAGTTCGCGAAGCGACTTGCCCCACGCGACGTGCAGCGCGCGCCGGAACGGATCGATCTCGTTCGCGCGCTCGAACAACCTCGCCGCGCGTTCGTGGCGCTCGTGCTCGACGTGCCAGCGCGCGACGCGCACCGTGTTCTCGTAGTCGTCCGATGTCCACGCGAGCCGGCGTTCGAGCGCCTCGAACTGCTCCGCTTCGCGCTCCAGCGCCTGGTACACGGCCGAGAGGTGCAATTCCGCGGAGAACGCGGGCTCGTCGTAGCCGGGGAACGCCCGCTCGGCGGCCGAGAAGTGCTCCAACGCGCGTTCGTGCTCGCGCTCGCGTTGCGCGAGCTTGCCCAGCGCCATGCGCGCGCGGTAATCCTCGCCGCCGAGCGCGAGTCCGCGCTCGTAGTGTTCGCGCGCGCCCTTCTCGTCGCCGCGCGCGAGCGCCATTTCGCCGCGCAGGAACGCCGCGCGCGGCAGCTCGAGCTGCGCACTCTCGAGGCGTCGCAGCGCTTGCTCGGCGTCGACGCGCCGTTCCTGCTGGTGGTAGCCCCACGCCACGGTGGCCCAGTCCTCGCCCCACTGCGCGCGCGCCGCCGCTTCCGTCGGCGGCGTCTCCTTGAGCTTCAGACGCTTGCGCACGATCACCTGCGGACTCCAACGCGGCTCGAGCGCGAGTCCCTTCAAGCGCTCCGCGACCCACGCGTGGAATTGGCGGTCGAGCGCTTCCGGCGTGGTGTCGAAGACCTCGCCGATCGCGCCGTCGATGTCGGCGCCGCGGTCGAAGGCCTCGAGCAGCGCGATCATCGGCGCGAAGCCGCGCTCCTCGATCAACATGCGGCACAGCAGGCCGCTCTGGTAGTAACCGAAGATGATGCGCGACGAGCGGAAGGCGCGGTTGAGCTCGCGCACCGCGATCAGATCGCCGTTGTGGAAGGCGTCCAGCAGCTCGCGGCGCATGTTGCGCGACCACGCGGGGTGCTTGTTCTCCTCCTCCCACGTCGCCAGCCCCTCGGTGATCCAACGCGGGCAGCGGTTGTGCGACAGACCGAGGTGGATGACGTGCGTGAACTCGTGGAACGCGGTGCGCGCCCACGAGAAGCGTCCGCGCATCTCCGAGTGCGGCGCGACGGCCGTGACGACCGGCCCGAAGCACACCCCGAGCGCCGGAAAGCCCTCGAAACCCGTGGAACGCACCGAAAAATCCTGGAAGCGGTCGAAGACCTCGATCACCACCGGCCCGGGCGTGAAGGCGTAACGCGCCGACAGTTCCGTGCGCGCGCCTTCGTAGAACGGCATCCAGTACGTGCGCAGCACTTCCGCCGCGTCCGGGCTCCACGCGTAGCGCAACTCGCCGCCGCCGCTCTCGACGACGAACTTCGACTGCATGCGCTCGAGCACGAGCCGGGTGTTGTGGCGCCACGCGTTCTGCCGCCCGCGCGCTTCGCGTTCGGACCGTTGCAGCGCTTCGAGTCCGCCCTTCTCGTCGCCCGAGTTCGCGAGCGCGCGTCCGAGCTCCATCCACGCCGCGTAATCGTGCTCGTCGCGCTCGACGGCGCTGCGCAGGAAGTCGACCGCCTCGCCGAAGCGGTAGAGCTCGCTCAAGTGCCGCCCGACGTCGCGTTCGGGCGCGCTGTCGAGCTCGTCCTCGCTCGCGAGCGCCGCGAGCAGTGCGCGGCACTCGTCGCGGCGGTGCTCGACCCACGCCAGCGCGGCTTTCAGCGTGCGCACGCCGCGCGCGTTCGGCGCGAGCGCTTCGAGGCGCTGCAGGCGCTCGCGCGCCGCGGGCAGCTTCCCGTCGGCGACGTCGGCCCACGCGCCGGCCAGCAGCGCGCGCACCGAGTTCGGCGCCGCCGCCAGCGCGCGCTCGAGATACTCGTGCGCCGGCGTTCGCTGGCGGTTCCAGTTGAAGCGCCCGAGCTCGAACAGGCCGAGCAAGGTCGGCTCGTGGCTCTTGTGGAGCTCGAGCGCGGCGCGGTAGAGCTCGCCGGGCTGGCGCGAGTTCGCGCGCGCGTGTTCGAGCTCGCCGTCCGCTTCGAAGTACACCGACGCGAGCTCCGCGAGCACGTCCGGCTCGGCGCCGCCCGCCGCTTGCGCGAGGCGGTCGGCTTCGACCAGGTCTTGCGAAGCCGCCGGAAGGTCGCCGAGGGCCCGCGCACAGCGCGCGCGGGCGAGACGCCGCTCCCACGAACCCGCGTTCGCGTCCTTTGCGCCGCTGGAGAAGTGACGCAGGGCGAGTTCGCGGTCGCCCGCGAGCTTCGCGACCTGGCCGAGCCACCACGCGTCGCGCGCGTCGCTCGCGGACTGGAAATCGGCGTCGAGCTTCGCGCGCAGCGCCTGCGCCGGCGCGAGTTGGGCGAGCGCGACGTGGACTTCGAGCAGCGTGCGGCCGATCGCCGCGCGGGCTTCGCGCGCCTTCGTGTCGCTCGCCCCGCTGGCCGCCCCGCTGGCCGCCTCGAGCGCCCCTTCGAGCGCTCGCTCGCCGTTCGCCAGCGCCTGTTCCCACTTCGTCTGGTCCGCGAGCCAGCGCGCCCAGAGCGCGCGCGTTTCCCAGTCGTCCTCGTCGTCCGAGAGCAGCCGCCGCAGCTCGCTTTCCGCGCGCGGATCGCCGCGCCGCCGCTGCCGGTCGGCCTCGGCGCGCGCGAAGGCGAGTTCGCGCTCGTCGTCCGCCGCCTGCGCCGTCGCCGAGTTCGCGCCGAGCTGGCTCGAAGCCCGTGCGAACCCGCCGCTCGCCGCCGCGGCCCCACAGATCGCCCAAACGAGGAAGATGCGCCGCAAGCTGGTGGTGTGCTCCGCCGTGGTTGCCATCGGTCGTGATGCCCGTCGGGCCTTGGCCGCTGAGCGCCGCTCGAAGCGCGGCGGAGGAAGGCGCTCGGGATGCCCGACGCGAGGAGCGCGAAGGGCGCAGACGTGCGAGGACACTTCCGGACGATTGCTCTAGGGCGATTGCTCTTGGACCTTCGCTACTGTATCTCCAGCCTGCATGAAGCGTTTGGGCGCCTGTCGTTTGCACGCCGTACGGACTGAGTTGTCGCCGCGGCCGAGTCGCGCGGAAGCGGGTTCGCGCGCCGCGCGGGCGCTGCCCCGCGTGAATCGTTGGGCGAGTTGCCTGGCGCTCGCGCTACTCGCGATGGGCGTCGGATGCCGCCAGCCGCCGCGCAAGACGGAGGTGTACGAGCCGCCGCCGGTCGAGGTGACGACGCCGGCGTGGGTGAGCCAGCCGCTGTCGTGGGCGAAGCTCGAGGCGCTCGAGCACTGGCTCGCCTACGACGCGCAGCGCCACGAGCCGTTCCTGGTGATCGAGGGTCAACTCGTTCTCAGCGAAGGCCGCCTGCACTTCTCGCAGCGCGACCGCGACCGCAGTTCGGCGCCGGCGGACACGCTGCGCCTGCGAATCGAGGGCTCGCGCGACGGCTTCCGCAAGGTGAACGACGATCCGCGCGCCTCGCCGGGACAGAAGCGGCGCGCGGAGATCGGCTTGCGCGCGACGCAGGCGCTGCTGGGCGCGCCCACGGGCGCGAAGCTGACCACGATCCCGCGCGACCAATGGGGAGCGCGCGAAGCAAAGGCCGGCAGCATGACGCCCCACAAGGGCGGGTGGAGCAAGATCACGGTCCACCACTCGGCCGAGACCTCGACCGACCCGGCGGGCGGTTCCATCGAGGAATCGATGGCGGCGTTGCGCGGCATCCAGCGCTACCAGATCGAGGAGAACGGCTGGGGCGACGTCGGCTACCACTTCCTGATCGACGCCGCGGGCCGCATCTTCGAAGGCCGCGCGCTCAACTGGCAGGGCGCGCACGCGGGCGGCGCGAACAACGCGCAGAACATCGGCGTGTGCCTGCTCGGAGACCTCGAACGCCGCGCGCCGACGCCGGCCGCGCTCAAATCGCTCGAGTTGCTCGTGAACGACCTGCGCGAGCGCTACCGGATCCGCGAGGGCCGGCTGTACGCCCACCGCGAGCTCAACACGACCATCTGCCCAGGCGACGCGCTCACCGCCTGGATCAAGTCGCACCGCTGATGGGC
>CALFYL010000001.1 GCA_937952135.1 uncultured Planctomycetia bacterium | reverse complement strand
GAAGAGCGCGTCGACGGAGCGGCGGCGCTTTGGCAAGACCGACATGCAAGTGGCGGTGCTCGGCTTCGGCGGCGCGGAGATCGGCTACGAGCAGGCCGAACCGGCGACGGTCGAGAAGCTTCTGAACGCCGCGCTCGACGGGGGACTCAACGTCGTCGACACGGCCGAGTGCTATCGCGACTCGGAGGTGCTGATCGGCAACGCGATCGCGCACCGGCGCAAGGACTTCTATCTGTTCACGAAGTGCGGGCACACTTCCGAGCCGCCGAAGGACGGGCCGGACTGGAGCAAGACGGGCGTGTTGCAATCGATCGAGCGCAGCCTCAAGCGCTTGAAGACCGAAGCGATCGACCTCGTGCAGCTCCACTCGTGCTCGCTCGAGGAGCTGAAGAAGGGCGAGTGCATCGAAGGGCTCGAGGAGGCCAAAAAGGCCGGCAAAACGCGCTACATCGGCTACAGCGGCGATTCGACGACCGCGAAGTGGGCCATCGAGAGCGGGCGCTTCGATTCGCTGCAGACCTCGATCAACATCTGCGATCAGGAGTGCCTCGAGCTGACCTTGCCGCTCGCCAAGGAGCGCGGAATGGGAGTGATCGCGAAACGGCCCATCGCCAACGCGGTGTGGCGTTACGACAGCAAGCCCGACAACGGCTACCACACCGAGTACTGGCGGCGGTTGCAGGAGCTGAAGTACGCGTTCGCGAGCGGCGACAAGCGCAGCGACGCGGGCCCGAACGGCGCGGCGGGCGTCGCGATGCGCTTCACCGCGATGCAGCCGGGCGTGCACGTGCTGATCGTCGGCACCACGAAACCGACGCGCTGGGCGCAGAACGCCGAGCTGCTCCGCGCCGGTCCGCTCTCGAAGGAGCTGTTCGACTCGATCCGCGCGACTTGGAAAGCGACCGCGAAGCCCGACTGGACCGGTCAGACCTGATCGCACCACGAGTCCTTTGCTCGACAACCCCGCGACGCAGCGCCTCTTCGGGGCTGCGTCGCGCGCTTGTATCGGCGCTTTCGAACTTCGCACGCACCCGCGGCTAACGCGCGAGGCAGCGAGAGGCGAACCCAGGTCTTGCGCCGCGCGATCGATGGATTCGAAGCGCCGTGCGAGCTTGGGTTCAGCGCGCGAGGATCGCTGGCCGTCGTTGGCTCGGCGCACCGCGCAAGGCACGGCGACGCGTTTCCAAGTGTGCGCGGCGCCCCGATGGGAAGGACTCGATGCAATGAACGCGAAGACGTGGATGGCAGCCTTGGCCCTGAGCACGGTCGCAGTGGCCTGGGATTCAACTGCGACGCCGACTGGCCCGCTCAATCCGACGCAAGGACCTCTGGTCGTGGAAGCGGGCCAACTGGTGCTTGCCTGGGATCTGCCGAACGCGAGTCAGAACACGCTGGCGACCGGCGTTGCGTACCTCGGTGCGTCGAGCCCGCGCTACAACTTCACGGCGACGCTCGTCGATCTCACGCCGAGCTGCTCGACGTGCGTGTTCGGCGCGTACCAAGGCGAGTTGAGCGATGGCGTTGGCTCGGGTCCGGACTACGTGGTGCGCGGCTTCTTCAGCGGCTCGCTCTCGGGAGGCGACGGGCGCTTCGGCGGCGGGATCTTCGACCCTGTGACGAACGAGCGCGTCGGCCGCCTCGGAGGCGAGTTTCTCGACCCGGCGAGCGTTCCTCCCCAGTTCGGCGTCGCGGCAGGCTCGTGGTACGTGCGCGACTGAGTGCGACGAGTCCATCCTCGAAGCTGCTCGATCGCGGGCAGCTTCGAGTCAACTGCGCACGTAGATCGAATCGGTCGTCTTGGCCTCGCGGGAGCGCTCGACCTTCAGTGGAGCTTCCGCGTCGCGCGTAGTGGCTTCGGATCGTGCGGCCTTGAGTCTTGCGGCGAGCGGAACGAGCAGGTGCACTGCGGTCGAGAGCAGCCACAGACAACTCGTCGCGACGTGCAGCACCACCCACGTCGTGCGCCACGCCGGTTCGGTCACGACCTGGATCGAATAGCCCGACATCACCATCGGCAGCAGCAGCGCGAGGAGCGCGATGCCGCTGCGCCGCCGCGTGGGGCGTTTCGAACGCAGGTGCGGCGCGGCGTGCGCGCGCCACAGCACGCCGGCCATGAGCACGAGAAACGGCGCGAACCAAACGTGCAGGTGCTGCAACGCGGGTTGCCACGGATGGTTGACGAGCGCGTACTCGTCCTGCGGCTCGAGCGCGTACAGCATCCACGCGTAGATCCCACCCGTCGCGACGACGAGCGCGTTCGACGCGTGGAAGAGCCAGCGCTCGGCGCGGCTCAAGGCTTCGCCTCCGCGAGCACGCGGTGCAGCGCCAACACGCGCCGCGCCGCTTCGACGCCCGCGCGCGCGCTCAGCGTGGCGCCCGTGATCCCGCGCACGCCGCGCTTGAGCGCGAGCTCGTCGTCGAGCCCCTTGCCGACGAACTGACCCCACCACTCGGCCTTCGGCACGTACTCGAGCGGCTCGGCGAAGGACAGCAGCTCGACGCGCGCGATCTTGCTCTTGGGGTCGACGACGACCATCACGCTCTCCTTGAGCGAGCGCACGCGGTGCACGTCGACGTACGCCGTGCCGACGACCGCGCCGTTGCGCCTCGCCACGTACGGCCGCACGACCTTCGACTCGACGCCGACCTCCGCGAGCTTGGCCGCGCGCTCCCGCTGCGCGTCGGTGAGGTAGACGACCTCCTTCTCGATCGTGCAGCCGGGAAACGCGAGTTTCAGCGCCTCTTCGACCGTCAGGAAGACCTTGTCGCGCGGCGCGGCCGCGAGCGGAGCGCTGCCGAGCGCAAAGACGCCGACGAACGCGAAGACCGCGACGAGCCAGCGCAGCGCGAGCGCGCGACTAGAAAACGAAGCCCATGCCGACATTGAATTGGTCCACGCCCGTGCCGGCGTCGTTGTCGAAGTTGGAGTAGTCGAACTTGAACACCACCTGCGGGCTCGGTTGGTACGCGAGACCGAACGTCAACACCTCGACGTCGTTCGCCGGATTGGAAGCGAAGCCCGAGGGCGTGCGCGCCTGCGTGTCGTAGCGCTCGGCGCGCACGAACGGCGTGAGCGCTTGCCCGCCACTCAGCAGGCCCGCGCTGGCGAGGTCGTAGCCGACTTCGACGTACCCGCCGCGCTGGCGCTCGCCGATCGAATCCGCGCCCGCGAAGCCGAGCGCGTTGTTGAGCGCCGCCACGTTGTCGATCTCGGTGTCGACGAGCAGCGCGCGCACGCCGAGGCCGCGCCAGCGCCAATCGAGGTGCGTTTCGAGGATCTGCGTCGCGACGTCGACACCGACCTGGCCCTGGCCCGAGTTGCCGACATACGCCGCCGCGCCGAGCGTCAAGCCGTCGACGCCTTGCCAATCGACGCGCGCAACCGCCGCGAAGTCCTCGGCCAGCGCCTGCGCGCCCTTCTGCCGTCCGCCGCGAACGCCGCTCGCGCTGAAGCCCTCGGCGTCGAAGCCGTTGACGAGGTACGCGCGGTAGCTGAAGTCGCCGACGCCGCCCCACCAGCCGAAGCCGTTCTCGCGCCAGGTCGTGGGCAGCAGCACGCGCTCGACCTGCGGGCGGTTGACGCTCCAGAAGGTCACGGGCTCGTGCAGCTCGTTGATGAAGCCCATCGGCACGAGAACCATGCCCACGCGCAGGTTCGCGGCGTCGTGGAACATGCCGTCGAGGTACGCGAACTCGACGGACACTTCGCCGCCCGAACCGGTGGAGGCGTGCTCGTACTCGATCTCCGAGTTGAACAGCCAGGTCTGGTCGAACTTGTAGCCGACGTACGTGACGAGCCGCAGGAAGTCCGCGGTGTCGGTGCGGCCCGAAGGCGAGCCGTCGTCGGTGCGCGAGTCGAAGTCGGTGTAGAGCGCTTCGCCGTAGCCGCCGATCGAGAGGCCCTGATCGACCGCGTAGATCTTCGACGCCGCCGGCGCGAGACCGGACACGCGGTCGCCGATGGGCGTGAAGACATCGCCGAGCGACATGCGCTCCTGCTCCTCGGCGAGGACTCCGATTTGGCGGCGAAACTCGGCGTTCTCCGACTCCAAGCGCTTGAGGCGCTCCTCGAGGTCGGTGGATTGCGCGATGGCGGAGAGGCTAGCGGCGACGCTGGCGGCCACACAGGCGGAGACTCGAACGGCTAGGGGGCAGGGCGCGGACACAGGGGACTCGTTTCGGTCGTTGGAGTAGGGAGAGAGGGAACTTCAGTGCGCCGCGGACCCCGACGGGGGCGCAGGCTCGAACTGCAAGTGGAGGTGGGTGTCGAGCGGCGTGAGCCGGCCGCGCAGCGAAGGGGTCGCGCGCGCGCTCAGACCTTCCGCGCGGACCTCGAGCACCACGACGTCGAGGTCGTCGCGCGCGGAGGCGAAGGCCAGCGCCGCTTCGGGGCCCATGACGAACAGCGCGGTGGAGAACGCGTCGGCGTCGGCGGCGGTCTTTGCCCACACGCTCACGCTGCCGAAGTCCTCGGCGGGCGAACCGGTGCGCGGATCGAGCACGTGCCCGATGCGCCGTCCGCCGACGGTTCGCGCCCGCTCGCTGTTGCCGGTCGTGGCGATCGAGCCGCCGCGGAAGTCCCACGCGAGCACGGCGCGCGAACGCTCGCGCGGATCGGCGATCGACCAGCGCAAGGGTTGCTCGCTGTCGAGCGCCGCGACCTGTCCGCCGAGGTCGAGCGTGGCGCGAGGGATCGCGCGAGCCCGCAGTTCGGCGAGCGCGGCGTCGAGGCCGATGCCCTTGCCGAAGCCGCCTTCCTCGAGTTGCGCGCTCGCGACGCGCCGCACCACGCCGCCGGGTTCGAGCGCGAAGGCCTCGGGCAGTCCACGGGGGATGTGCGCGCGGCGGACTTCCTCGCCGCTCGGGATGCGCCCGGCGCCGCGCAGGTCCCACAGCTCGATGAGCGCGCCCACGCTGGGATCGAAGGCCCCGCCGGTCTCGCGCCACCAGTGCCAGCACGCCTCGAGGTCGGCGCGCAACTCCGGGCTCAGGCCGTGGAGCTCGCCGACCGGCGCCGCGTTGACGCGCGCGAGCTCGGACTCGTCGGTCCAGGTGCTCAGTCGCTTCTCGACCGCCCCGATCGCCAGGTACGCCGCTTCGCTGGCCTCGAGCGCCTGCGCGCGCGTGGCGCCCTCGAGTTCGATCGCGAGGGTCGTGCCCATGGCCGCCAGCCGCCGCTCGACGCTGGTGGGCGGCCCGCCTTGCGGGTCCGGGCCGGCGCCAGGGCCCGCGCAGCCCGCCGCGACCGCGAGAGCCAGCGCCCCCGCTCGGGCGCCGCGGCCGGGCCGGGCGCTCGCCGCTATGCAATTGCGACTCAGTCTCATCATGGCGAGCCACTCTAGCGCCCCCTCGAACTCGGTCAATGCGCTCTTTTGCGGTGCGCCGTCCGGCCTTCGGGGGCCGCCGCGGCCCGTGGGGCTCGGAAGCCCCGCCTCGACCCGCGCCGTCTCGCGGGCGGAGTCAGGCGAGCGCGCGGGCGTGCTTCGCGAGCAACTCGCACAGCGCGCCGAGCTGCTCGGAGCGTTCGCCGCCGTGCGTGACGAGGAACAGCTCGGCCTGCGGCGTGGGCGCGTCGAGCGCGACGAAGGCGCAGCCGGAGTGGGGGAGTTTCGCGGCGTGGCGCGGGAGCAGCGCGACGCCCTCGCCGTCGGCGACGGCGGCGAAGACGAGGCCCAGCGACTCGACTTCGAGCGCGATCGTCGCTTCGAAACCGGCGGCGAGCGCGGCGGAATGCAGGAACGCGCGCCGGCCCGGGAACTGGGCGTCGGAGAGCGACACGAAGGCCTCGCGCGCGAGCGCGGCGAACGGAATCGAGCGGCGCGGCGCGAGCGGATGATCCGCGGGGACGACGGCGGCCATGGGGTGTTTGACGAGGCGCTTGACGACGAGGCCGGTGCGCTCGGAGCTGTCGAGGTTCCCGAGCAGCGCGGCGTCGAGCTCGCGGGCGCGGAGGCGGTCGAGCTGCTCGCGAGGACGCAGCTCGAAGAAGCTCACCTTCGCGCGCGGGTGGTGCTTGCGGAGCTCGCGCACCGCTGGGCCGACGATGTCGTCGAGAAACGGCGCGAGCAGACCCAGTCGCAGCGCCCGCGGCGCGTCGGCGAACTCCTCGCGGACCTGCTGCGCGCTGGTCTCGACGTCGCACAGGATGCGGCGCGCGCGCTCGAGGAAGAACTTGCCCGCGTCGTTGAGCCGCACCCGCTTGCGCACGCGGTCGAAGAGTTGGGTGCGCAGCTCGCGCTCGAGGCCCGCGATCTGCCGGCTGAGCGCGGGCTGCGTGACGTGCATGCGCTCGGCGGCGCGCGAGAAGTTCGCCTCCTCGGCGGCGGCGACGAAGTAGCGCAGTTGGTCGAGTTCCATGCGACGCACTTCATAACTCGGAGGCATGAACTCGCCAAGCACCGGCGCGGGCCGGCGCGAACGCTCAGTCGGCTCGTTCGAGCTCGAGAGTCAGCCAGGGCAGCCAGGCGCGAAAGCGGCCCGTCTCCGCCGAGTAGGCGCCGCTGTCAACGGCGCGCCAGCCGTCGAGCTCGGCGCGCGCCGAGCGCGGTTCGCGCCCGAGCGAAACACGCAACTCACCGCGCGCGTCGCTCACGCCGACCAACGCGTCATCGAAGAATACGCGCGCCCCGGCGAGCGCCTGTCCGTCGGAGTCCACGACGTTCACCTCCGAGCTCCAGCCGAGCGGCATCGACGCCTCGAGGATCGCCACGCCGCTCGGGTCGACGCGAACGTCGCCCCACTGCGACTGTCGGCCGTCGGAGTCGATCCGGTACGAGCACGTGCGGCCGATCGGCACGTGCTCGAGCCGAACCTCGGTCCCGCTCGACGCCGAGGCGAGGAAGCGGCCCGTCTCGTCTCCTTCGAGCGTCAAGCGAACGCGAAGCGGCGCGAGCGCGTCGCCTGTCTCCGGATCGCGCGCGCGCACGACGACCGCACCGAACTCGCCGCGGTCGCGCACGAGGAACTCTGGGGGCGGAGAATCGGGCGTCCAAGACAGCTCGCGCGGCTCGACTTCGAGCAATCCGGCGGCTTGAAGGCTCAGGCGATAGAGGCCTGGCGCGACTTCGATCTCGAACGCGCCGAGCTTGCGGCCCTCGACGGTGCTCCACTGCACGACGGCTTGTTTTCGCGAGCCCTTCGGGTCGTCGGGGATCGCGCCGACGTACAAGCGCTTCTCGAAGACGCCCGTCTCGCTCACGACGCGGCCGGTGAGTTTCACGAGCTCTTCCGGCGGCGCGCGTTCGACAACCAGGTCCAACTCGCGCGACTCGCCCGCGGCGAGTTCGATCGATCGCTCCAGCGGCAGGTGGTGCTCCGCCTCGAGACGCACCGTGTAGGCGCCGTGCGGAAGGCAGTGGAAGTCGTAGCGCCCGCGCTCGTCGACGCGCACGAAGACGGGACGGTTCGAAGTGCTCGCGAACGAGGCGCCAGGGAGCTCGACGCGCACGAGTTGGTTGACGATCGGCTCACCGGCGTCGTTCGTCACGCGGCCGCTGAGCCGGGCGCGCGGTTCGAACTCGATCGCGACCGGCGCGCGTTGCACGCCCACGTTGCTCGGCACTTCGGCCTCCCCGAACCACAGCCCGTCGCGCGTCGCGAGCTTCAGCCGGTACGGCGGCCCGCCGCCGATGAACAGCGCGGCGGGGCGAAAGCGCACCCAGGCTGTCGAATCCGCGCGGACCGTGGCGAAGGCCGAGTCGAAGGCCTGGCGTGGGTCGGCGGGCACGAGCGTCGCGGAAAGGTCGGCGAGCGTCGCGCCGGCGGGTGGGGTGACGCGCAGGCGGTAGGTCGGACCGAGTGGGATGCGGAGGTCGAGCGGCTCGGGAGAGTCCGGCGCGAGCGCGACGTCGACGAAGCGCGGAAGGCGCGCGAGCGCGTCCGGGCGCGTCTGGATGCGGTCCAGTCCCGCCTCGCTCTCCGCGAGAGCCAAGCGCGCGGAGCCTTCGAGCAGCAGCTCGCCGTCCGCGTCGGTGGTCTGCACGGTTGCTTCGTCGCCGTTCGTCGAAACGCGAAGCGTGAAGAACGGCGCGGGCTCGCCCGTGCGCTCGTCGACAAGGCGCACTCGATGGCGGCGCGCGAGCTCTGCGTTCGCGATCGGGGCCTGAGCTCGAGGCGCCGCTTCGCGAGCCGTTGCGAGGGCTTGGCTCGAGTCGGTGGGCGTGGCGGAGGCGCTGACTCGTTCGTCCGTCGTGCTCTCCGCCGCCGCGGACGAAGTCGACGGAGCTTCGTCGGCGCTTCTTTGAACGAGCCACCAGCCGACCGCGAGGACGGCGACGACGATCGCGACGAGCTTGTTCATGAGCAGCAAACCTCCCGCGGCGGTGGGCGGGGAGAACCACGCGCGTCGCGCGGGCTCGAACTGGAGGAGCGCGTCGAGGCCGCGGAGTCGGGTGTCGCGCGACGGAACTCGCGGCTCGACCTCGTCGGACCCCAGCCGCAGGCGCAAGCGCTCGCGGAGTCGGTCGAGCGCGCGCGTGAGCCGGCTGCGGACGGTGCCGGAGGGAATCGAGAGCTGCTCGGCGATCTCGGCGGGCGAACGGCCGTCGACGTAGCACCACAGGACGGTCGAGCGAAACGGCTCCGGAAGCGCGAGCACTTCCTCGACGACGATGCGTTGCGTATCGGCGCGCTCGACGACGTCGCGTGTCGACGGCAGCCGCTCGTTCTGCGCCGCGTCGCGCTCGCGTGCGCCACGCGCCCTGTCGGAGCGCGCGATCGAGCGCGCCGCGTTGCGCATGACCTGGGCGAGCCAGGGCCGCAGTCCGCCGCGCAGGGTCGCGCGCGAGCGCAGCGCAGCGACCCACACCTCCTGTTCGAGCTCTTCGGCGAGGACCGAATTCGCCGTCAGCGCGCGCGCCAGAGAGCGTATCCACGCCGCTTCACGGAGCAGGGCTTCGGGCGTGAGTCGGACCGGATCGGACATGGCGCCGGCCCATGATGCCGTGCGGGCCCCAACGCTCCCGCGATGTACGGAGCCAGAGCAAATTCGCCCCGCTATTTCCACCAAGGCCGCCACCCGCGCCGGGCGAGCGTGCGCAACCCCTCGGGCTGAATTAGCGGGGCGAATTTGCTCTGGCTCCGTACATCGCGCTAATTCACGGCTCAGCGTCGCAGGGTCAGCACGAGGCGGTCGTCGCCGCCGGGGCCGAGCTCGAACTCGGTCGGCTTGCTCATCGCGGCGCCGGTCCAGAGCACGGCCACGTACTTCCCGGGCTCGAGGCCTGCGATGCGGAAGCTGTACGGCGGTTCGAGATCGACGATCGGCTCGTCGATGTGCACGCCGCGGTCCGGAGCGCCGACGATGAGCCGCGCGGTTCTGTCCAGCGAGAAACTCAGGCCCTCGAGTTTGAGTTCGCCCGCGCACGGCACGCCCGCCGAAAGCGTGAGCTCGAGCGGATCGAGCGTGCGGCCGGGCGTCGCGTGCACGGTCGCCGACGCGGCGCCGAGGCTCGGGTGGCGCGCCAGGATCAGCGTCTCGCCCTCCGCGAACAGCCGGAACGTCGCGCGGCCGTCCGCGCCGCTCTGAGCGAGCTGCGCTCTCGCGTCCGACACGCGGCTGTCCGCCGTCAAGCTGACGCCGCCGACCGGAGCGCCCGAGGGGTCCACCACTCGAACCTTCAAAGTCGTCGTGGCGAGCACGAGGTCGAGCGTCGCGTTCTCGCCCGGGCCGAGTTCGCGCGTGCCAGCCCACGCGGTCGTGCGGTGCCGATCGCCACGCCGCACGAGCGCAAGCTCGAGCTTGCCGGCCGGCAAGCGCGTCGCCTCGAAGCGTCCATCCGCACTCACCTCAGCGTTCGCGACCTCGATGTACGCGTTCTCGCCTGGCGCGGTGACGGTGACGGTCAGCGCGTAACCGGTCGCCGGCTCGCCGTCGAAGAAGGCCGAGCCGCGAACCGCGCAGTTCCCAGAGGGAAAGTCCGCCAGCGTGCCGAACTCGCGCTCGTGATCGGCCGCGGACATCGCCCGTCGACCGCCGGAGACCTCGAGCCTCGTGACCTCGCCGCTGCGGACCTCGAACGAGCCTTGCGCGATCGGTTCGGGCGTGCCGCTTAGAAATCTCGCGAGCACGTCGCCGTCGCCGAGCCCCGGCAGCACCACGTACGACCAGCGGCCGCTCGCGAGCTGTTCGACGTGCGCCACCGCACCCTCGACGATCGGTACGAAGTACATCTGCTCGTCGTGACGCGCCACGCCAAGCGTGTAGATCGCATCGATCGCACCGCCCACCAGCTTCGCCTCGAGCCGTCCGCCTCGTTCGAGCGCTACGCGCACCGTCTCCCGCCCCGGAGGCACGTTCACGGGATCGGCGCGCGAGTAGGCCGGGTGCCGAACTTCGATCGACAGCACGTCCTTCGAATCGGACGTCCAACGCGAGAGCTCCGTCCGCCCGCGTTCGTCCGTGTAACTCGAAGCGCTTCCCACGAAGTACCTGCCGACGCGCGACGTCGCGCGCGCATCGCGCACGGGCTGCTCGCTGGCGCTGTCGACGACTTCGACGACGAGCGGGCCGCCGCGCTCGAGCCGGATCTCCGTCATCCCAGGTTCACTGCTCAACTCCACGTTGCGCACCGAGCCGACGAAGCCCGGAGCGCTCACGAACGCGACGTACTCACCGGCCGTAAGACCGCGAACTTCGTAGCGCGCACCGTCGGTCGACTTCACGAGGCGCGAGCCGCTTCGCAAGGGTTGACGCGCCTCCTTGCTCGTCAGGAACTCGATCCGCGCCGCTGGAATCGGCTGACCGGACTCGTCGACGACGCTTGCGCTCCACGTGCATGCCGCGGGCAGGCGAAGCACGTGCTCGCCGTCGAGATCGGCGAGCCCCATGAGCGTCCACAACTCGTGCTCGCTGCGCCGCACGAACAGCGTGGCGGCGTTCGACGTGCTCGACAGACGCAGCGTGCTCGAGCCGTCCGCGGCGCTCGACGGCATGCGCCGGAACACGACGGGAATGGACCCCGCCTCTTCGCCGAGAGGGCCGCTGCGCGCGAGCACCTGCACGCCTTCGAGCGGCGCGCCCGACGTTTCGAGGAAGCGAATCGAGACGTCCCGCAGCGGTGCGAGCTCGACGCGCGCGCTCTCGCCGTCGCGTTGATCTCGTGGAACATCGACGAAGTCACCGGCATGCTCGTACGCCGTCGCGACGAGGCGCACGTCGCCAGCTTCGAGAGCTTCGAAGTGAAAACGACCGTCCGCGTCGGTGTACACCGTTGGAAGCGGGGGACGCTGAAGGATGCTCTCCAACGATCCGCGGAGCGAGATCACGGCGGTTCGCGGAGAGTTCTCGCTGGCGAAACCGAGCGCGAGCTCCTCGCGCGGGTCCGCGCCGATCAAGTCGCGCAAGAAGTGGTGCAGACCGAGCATGCTCGGACGTCCTCGCACACCGAGGTCGATGGGAAGCGCCACCACGCGCGCATTCGCGAGAGGACGGCCCGCGCGGTCGCGCACTTCACCGCTCACCGGCCGACCCGCGGTGAGCTGAACGTCGCCGATCTGCGCCACTTCGCTCGACGAAAACTGCGCGTCGACGAGGCGCAAAGTCGCGCGCGGGCCGCCGCTGTCGATGGCGAGCGCGTGGAGAGCGGACGGGCGGGCGCCGCGCAGTGTGAAGCGGCCTTCGGCATCGGTGCGAACGATGTCGCGCAGCGGATTCACCGCCTCGATGGGACGCCACAGGTCGTCGATGTCGACGTCGACCAGTGCGACGGAGAGGCCCGCGAGCGGAACGCCCCGCGCGTCGAGCACGCGCCCCGAGCAGCCGGCGAGCAGTGCGTTCCAGCGCTCGCGCTCGTCGTCTTTCGCAGCCGGAAGAGAGGTCGACACGGCGCTGCGGTCCGCGGGAGCCTCGGACTCTGGCGCCGAGGAGATGCTGCGCGCGACCTCCGGCGCTTCCGCGCGTTCGGCGAGCGCCGCGGAGTTGGAAGTGTCGACGGCTTCGGGCGGCGGCCAAAAGAACGCGCCGAATCCGACGAGCAAGGCGAGCAGAGCGACGCCGACAACGAGTTTCTTCATGAGGAGCGTGGTTCCGAGGAGCACTCCCGACGTGGACGCCGCGCTCGCGAGGGCGAGTTCCGCCGCGCGCGCGAGCACTTGCTCGCGCACCGCCGCCACGCCGCGGGTCGGAACGAGCGCGAGCGCTCCTCCGAGGGCGAGGCCGGCTGGCAAGGCCTTGCGAAGGTGTTCGAGTCCGCGGTGGAGCTGCATGCGCACCGTCGCAGGCCGCTGGCCCGTTTCGAGCGCGATCTCGACGGCTCTGCGGCCCTCGACGAGGTAGCGCCGCAGCGAGGCGCGGTAGCTCTCGGGCACGCTGCGGAGCGCCTCGCGGACGGCGGCGGCGAGCTCGACCGATTCGGCGCGCGCGTCGCTCGGCTCGGGCGAACGGACTTCGATCCTCCGTGGATCGATCTCCCGCCGCCGTTTGCGCCGCAACTCGCGCGCGTGGAGCGCGAGCACGCCGATCAGCCACGGCATCAGCCGTCGCTCGGGATCGGGCTCGCGCGCCTTCTCGATCGCGGTCAACCACGTCGCCTGCACCAGGTCCTCGGCCTCGTCCGGTCGCTCGACGAAGTGCAGCGCCACGCGGAACAGCTCGTCCCACGTCGCATCGAACACCTGCCCCAAGGCCTCCGCGTCGCCGCGTTGGGCGAAGCGCCGGAACAGGGCATCGACGTCTTGGGTGCTCATCGCGGGGGACTCGACACGGCGCTCCGAAGCGTCACCGGAATTCGTACGGAGCCAGAGCCAATTCTCCCCGCTAATTCAGCCAACGGGGGTCCGCTCCGTCCGCCGAGGCGCGCGATGGGCCCTGGCGAGAATAGCGGGGATAATTGGCTCTGGCTCCGTACGTCGCGCAGGCTGAAGTTCATGCTTGGAGGGCATGAACTCGTCGCCCACTCGGCATTGGAAGAGCTGCGCGGTTCGGGCGAGGATCTGCGCGTTCCAAGGGACCCCCAACATGCAACGTCGCAC